>JASHQS010000021.1 GCA_030038995.1 Xanthobacteraceae bacterium | reverse complement strand
CGCGGCCGCAGCGCCGGCGGCCGTCGCGCCATCGCCGCCAGAAGCCGCCGCACCCGTCGCCGCGCCACCGGCTCCGCGCCGCGACGCTCCGGGACGCACGGCGATGCGGTAGCAGGCGGCAATTCGAAATTTGAATGTTTTCCGGATGCGGTGCGGCGCGAAGCGGTGCAGCGCTGATCCGGGACCTTCGCAGACTCGGAGTTTGAATGATCCCTGCTCTGCAGCGCACCCCTGCGTGCCGCGCCGCGCCCGGAAAACATAGCTGCGGCTTCGAGCGCTTGCTGCTTAATTTCACCTCGTGCACACTCACGCCAGATCGTAGCGGGCGGCGTAGCAATGTCTGTTGTCGAGCAATCCGCAAATAAACCCGATTTGGCAAAAATCCGCACCGACGTGGTCGGCAGCCTGTTGCGGCCGGCGCGTTTGAAGGAGGCGCGAGCGCGCTTCGACGATGGTGCGATCGGCGCCGCCGAGCTGCGCGCCATCGAGGACGACGCGGTGCGCGCGGCGGTGCGGCTGCAGGAGGACGCCGGCCTCGACGTGGTGACCGACGGCGAAATGCGCCGGCTCAACTTCCAGGACAGTTTCGGCGGCTCGGTCGCAGGCTACGACGCCGGCCGCTCGACGCTCAAGGTCTACGAAAAGCGCGTCGAGGGCGCGGCGCCGGGGCGACGCTGGGACATCCGTGAGATGCACGACGCCGGCGCGGCGGTGTCGCATCGCCGTCCCGCCAAGGCGCGCTTGAAACTTGCGCGCAACCTGCCGCTCGACGAATATCGCGCCGTCGCGCCGCTGGCGCACAAGCCGGCCAAAGTTTCGCTGATCGGCCCCGACCGCATCTCACAGCGCTTCGCCTACGAGAGCTCGACCGCGGTCTATCGCGACATGGATGATTTTTTGTCCGACGTGGTGGCGCACGAGCGCCAGATGGTATCGAGCCTGATCGGCGCCGGCTGCCGCTACGTGCAGATCGATGCGCCGGGCTTTACCGCCTATGTGGATGCGCCGTCGCTTGACGAAATGTGCGCGCGCGGCGAAGACCCGGCGCAGAATTTTGGCCGTTCACTCAAAGCCGAGGCCGCAGTGGTTGCCGATTTTCCCGACGTGACCTTCGGCATTCATCTGTGCCGCGGCAACCAGCGCAGCATGTGGCACCGCGAGGGTGCCTACGACGCCATCGCCGAGCGGCTGTTCAACGAGCTGCCGCACCGGCGCTTTCTGCTCGAATACGACACCGCGCGCGCCGGCTCGTTCGCGCCGTTGCGCTTCGTGCCGAAGGGCAGGGTGGTGGTGCTCGGCCTCGTCAGCACCAAGGGACCGGAACTCGAGAGCCTCGACACGCTCACGCGGCGCATCGGTGAAGCGAGCAAATTCCTGCCGCTCGATCAGCTCGCGCTGTCGCCGCAATGCGGCTTTGCCTCCGACGTGGTCGGCAACCTGCTCGGCCCCGACGATCAGAGACGCAAGCTCGAGCGCGTGGTGGAGACGGCGCGGGCGGTGTGGGGTTAGTGGAAGATATTGCGAGCAAGTCCGTGCGACCCTTTTGTTAAGCGGTCATCATTCGTCCATAGCGCGTCGCAGCGGTGGTGTTGAGCGCATGAAAGGTGAAGCGCGTCCGGTGTTCTCAATCCGAATCGCGCTCGAAGCTCCGCAGCCTGCAGATAAACCGGATCAGGCATGAGGAGTGGGACGAATAAATCGAACAGCTCGAAGTAGGCGCGCTGCAGAACAGGGTCGCCGCGCTTGATCGGTCCGACCAGGCACTCGCATTTGACGAGTGGTGAAATCGCAAACGGCGTTTGAGCTGCCCGCGCAATTGCTTTCGCGACCCGCTCGCCGAAACGTTGATGGCGCTCGGCCAGATAAATCACCAGACAGGAATCGAGATAGATCAATCCCACGAAGCCCTTTCCTCTTCGATGGCTTGATCGATTTCGCGTGCCGAGCGTTTGGCGTACGGCGGAACGGGGTGACTTTTGAGCCAGTCGAGAATCGCGCGACCATTGCCGGCTGCTGCCGAGCCGGCGGTCGATTCGGTCGGCACGAGCCGCACGACGGGCTCGCCCCGGTTGGCGATCACAACTTCTTCCCCCGCCAATGCCGACTTTATGAGTTGCGACAACCGGTTCTTGGCCTCGAGGATATTGACCTTCATGGTTTTCATCAACCTGCTTCCACAAGTTGGCTAGCATATATGGCCTTGTTGGCCAAGTAGCCAAAATTCGGCGCCTTTAGGTCCCATAACTCTGAATGAGCGACCCGGCGACCAGCGTCCAGCCGTCGACCAGGACGAAAAAGATCAGCTTGAACGGCAGCGATACCACCACGGGCGGCAGCATCATCATGCCCATCGACATCAGCACCGAGGCGACGACGAGATCGATGATCAGGAACGGCAGGAACAACAGAAAGCCGATTTCGAAGGCGCGCTTGAGCTCGGAGATCATGAACGCCGGCACCAGGATGCGCATCGACAGGTCTTCGGGTTTTGCCGGCGGCTTTTCGCCCGACATGTCGATGAACAACTGCAGATCCTTCTCGCGGACGTTCTTTTCCATGAAGCTGCGCAGCGGGCCGCTGGCGCGGTCGAACGCTTGGTTGACCGTGATCTCGTTGGCGATGAGCGGCTTGACGCCGGCGTCGTAGGATCGCGTCAGCACCGGCCCCATGACGAAGGCGGTGAGAAACAAAGCGAGCGAAATGACGACCGAGTTGGGCGGCGCGGTCGCGGTGCCGAGCGCGGTGCGCAGCAGCGACAGCACCACCACGATCCGGGTGAACGAGGTCATCATCACCAGGATCGACGGCGCGAGCGACAGCACCGTCAACAGCGCGATCAATTGAACCAGGCGCTCGTTGAGGCCGCCGCCGGCGGCGCCGGCGCCCTGGCCGAGATTGATGCTGATGTCCTGGGCGGCGAGCGGCGTCGCCGAGAACAGAAGTGCCGCTACCGAGGCCGCTACCGTCGTGAGGCGGACGCGGCGGCCCCAAAAGATGTGCATCAGCCGGTGTGCATCAGTCGCTTTGCGTCAGTTTTTGGCATTAGAGCGTTTCCCGGTCGGATTGATCGTCAGCGTCATTGCGAGGAGCGCTGCAAGGGGCGACGAAGCAATCCGGAAGGTGGCGCGAGCCGCCCTGGGTTGCTTCGCTTCGCTCGCAATGACGATTCAGCATTGGCGGAAAATGCTCTAGCTTTTTGTTGGCGGCCGACCGAGCAGGCTCGCCATCTCCTGCTCGAGGCTGTCGTAGAGCGCCTTGCCAGGATTCGGTTGCTTTGGCTCGGTGCGTGCCGGCTTGGTTTCGGCGGGGCGGCTGCGCGCGGGCGAAGCGGCCGGTATCGACGCCGCAGCCGCGGCGCTTGCCGTGGACTCTGTGCTCGGCACCGGCTCGCCGGCCGGCGGCGGCGGCGCCGCCGCACGCGGCTCGACGCGATCGGCTTTGGGCTTGCGCAACGCGGCTTCGAGCTTGTGCGCCATGTCGGCGAGGCTTTGATCGATCGATGCGGCGGGCTCCGCCGCCGGCTGGGCCGCCGGCAGGCGCGGTTCGGGCCTCGCGTCTTGCCGCGTCTGGTGACGCGGCTCGGCCACGGGCGGGCGCGCACTCGGCTGCGGACGGTTGCGCGGCG
>JASHQS010000226.1 GCA_030038995.1 Xanthobacteraceae bacterium | reverse complement strand
GACGCGGGTATTGGCGAAGGCGGCGTGCCGGTCCTGCGGCGACGGCGCGCCGCGCGGCTCGTGCTCGGCAACGGGCGGCGCGGCATGGTCGTCGTGCGGCGGCGGCGGATCTTCGCCCGGCAAGCGATTGCGCGCTCCGATAAGCGCGATCACGCCGGCAATGATGGAGCCGAGCAGCGGCAGGGCGACGATGGTTTCGTACATGCCCTAATCCGCCCTCGTATACCTGCCCCGGATGCGGTGCAGCGCGCAGCGGCGCAACGCTGATCCGGGGCCGTTGCAAACCGCGGGTTCGTAACGGTCCCGGGTCTGCAGCGCATCCCCCCTCCCTACCCTCGCCCGCTTGCGGGGGAGGGTGGGGAGGGGGCCGCTGCGCCCGGGAAACGAGTCCATTGTCAGCGTGCTCACCTTCAGCCCTTCAACAGATTGATGTCTTCGACCGCGATCGAGCCGCGGTTGCGGAAATAGGCGACGAGAATAGCAAGCCCGATGGCGGCCTCCGCCGCCGCCACCGTGAGCACGATCAGGGCATAGACCTGGCCGACGATATCGCCCAAAAAGCTCGAGAACGCCACCAGATCGATGTTGACCGCGAGCAGAATGAGCTCGATCGACATCAGGATGATGATGACGTTCTTGCGGTTGAGAAAAATGCCGAAAATCCCGAGCGTGAACAGGATCGCGGCGACCGACAGATAATGGCCGAGCCCGATGATCATGACAGCCCCTGCCCCGGTTTGACCTCGACCAGCTCGACGGCGCTCGAGGGCCGGCGCGCCACCTGCTCGGCGATGTTTTGGCGCCGCACCTGCGGCTTGTGATGCAGCGTCATGACGATGGCGCCGATCATGGCGACGAGCAGGATGACGCCCGCGGCCTCGAAGAAATAGACGTAGCGGGTATAGAGCACGAGGCCGAGCGCTGCCGTGTTGCTGACGTTTGCCACGATTGGCGCGGCGGTGGGCGTGGTAGCCGGCGCGATCGCCCAGCCGCCGACCACGAGCAGCAGCTCGGCGAGCAGCACGGCGCCGATCAGCGCGCCGACCGGGAGGTAGTTGAGGAAACCCTGGCGCAGTTGGGCGAAATCGACGTCGAGCATCATCACCACGAACAGGAACAGCACGGCGACGGCGCCGACATAGACGACGATGAGAATCATCGCCAGGAACTCGGCGCCCAAGAGAACGAACAGGCCGGCCGCGTTGACGAATGCCAGAATGAGAAACAGCACCGAATGCACCGGATTGCGCGCGGCGATCACCATCACCGCCGACGCCACGGTGACGCCGGCGAACAGATAAAAGAAGATCGCGTGAATGATCATGAGCGGCCGGTATTATCTGTAGGGCGCGTCGAGTTCGATGTTCTTGACGAGCTCGCGCTCCCAGCGGTCGCCGTTGGCAAGGAGCCGCTCCTTGTCGTAATAAAGCTCCTCGCGGGTCTCGGTCGAGAATTCGAAATTCGGCCCCTCGACGATGGCATCGACCGGGCAGGCCTCCTGGCACAGGCCGCAATAGATGCATTTGACCATGTCGATGTCGTAGCGCGTGGTGCGGCGGGTGCCGTCGTTGCGGCGCGGCCCGGCCTCGATGGTGATGGCCTGCGCCGGGCAGATCGCCTCGCACAGCTTGCAGGCGATGCAGCGCTCTTCGCCGTTCGGGTAGCGGCGCAACGCGTGCTCGCCGCGGAAGCGCGGCGAGATCGGGTTCTTCTCGAACGGATAATTGATGGTCGCCTTCGGCTTGAAGAAATAGCGCAGCGACACGACGAAGGCCTCGACGAATTCCTTGAGAAATATCGAACGGGCGGCGCGATCGAGCTTCATGGCGTCCTCGTGCCGCCTAGTGCAGCGCCGGCGCGCCGGCCGCGCCGGCGAGCGCCTTGCCGATCCAATAGCCGAGCGTCGCCAGGATGGCGATATCGATTCCCAGAATCGATCGCCGCACCAGCGCGATCCGGCTCTCGAAATCCTCGCGCTTCTCCAGCGTCAGCGGACCGCCTTGCGCGCGCAGATGCCGGTCGACGATGCGGATCGCCGGCACGTAGAGCACGACGGCGACGATCGTTCCGACCAGCGCGCCGAGCCAGCCCGGCAGCGAGTATTCCATCGCCCGCTCCGTTCACTTCGCCGCCCAGCCGATAACCTGCAGCACGCCGGCGACGATCGCCACCATCGCCAGCGAAATCGGCAAGAACACCTTCCAGCCGAGCCGCATCAATTGATCGTAGCGATAACGCGGCACGAACGCCTTGACCATGGCGAACATGAAGAAGACGAACGTCGCCTTCAAGACGAACCAGACCACCCCCGGAATCCAGGTGAACGGCACCACCGGGAACGGCGGCAGCCAGCCGCCGAAGAACAGGATCGTGCACATGGCGCACATCGTGGTGATCGCCACGTACTCGCCCATCATCAGCATCATGTAGGGCGTCGAGCCGTATTCGACCATGTAGCCGGCGACGAGTTCCGATTCGGCCTCGACCAGGTCGAACGGCGGCCGGTTGGTCTCGGCCAGCGCCGAGACGAAAAAGATCACCAGCATGGGCAACAGCGGCAGCCAGAACCAGCCCAGAAGTCCCCAGCGGCTGTTCTGCGCCTCGACGATCGCGGAAAGATTGAGCGAGCCGACGCACAGCAACACGGTGATGATGACGAAACCGATCGAGACCTCGTAGGACACCATCTGCGCCGCCGAGCGCAGCGCGGCGAGGAACGGATATTTGGAGTTGGACGCCCACCCCGCCATGATGACGCCGTACACGCCGAGCGACGAAATAGCGAAGATATAGAGAATGCCGACGTTGATGTCGGCGATCACCCAGCCGGCGCTGACCGGAATCACCGCCCAGGCGGCGAGCGCCAGGGTCGTGGTGACGAACGGCGCGATGAGAAACACGCCCTTGTTGGCGCCGGCGGGAATGACCGGCTCCTTGAGCACGAACTTGAGCAGATCGGCGAACGATTGAAACAGGCCCCACGGCCCGACCACGTTGGGGCCGCGCCGGATCTGCACCGCCGCCCAGATCTTGCGGTCGGCATAGAGCAGGTAGGCGACCGCGATCAGAAGCAGCACCAGCAGGAGCAGGCTTTCGCCCACCACGATCAGGAACGGCAGCAGATAATCGGACCAGACCGCAGCCATGTTTTGTCCTTACTCCGCGGCCGTAATGCCGGCGCGCCGCTTGAGCGCCAGTGCCGAGCATTCCGCCATCACCGCCGAGCAGCGCGCGATCGGATTGGTGAAATAGAAATCGCCGACGCTGGAGCGGAACGGCGTCCGCTCGCTATTGCCGCCGGCCGAGGCGGCGAGCTTGTGCAGAGCGGCGCCGTCGCCGGGCGCGATCTGGCCGATGCGCTGCAAGTGCGGATGGGCCTTGAACAGCGCCCGGCGCAGCGCGGCCAGCGAGTCGTAAGGCAGCCGATGGCCCAAAACGTCCGACAGCGCCCGCAAAATGGCCCAATCCTCGCGCGCGTCGCCCGGCGGGAACGAGGCGCGCGTCGCCATCTGCACGCGGCCTTCGGTGTTGAGGAAGATGGCCGATTTTTCCGGATAGGCTGCCCCCGGCAGCACCACGTCGGCGCGCGTCGCGCCGCGCTCGCCATGGCTGCCGATGTAGATGACGAATGCGCCGGGCGCGACGTCGATCTCGTCGGCGCCGAGCAGGAACGCCACGTCGAGCGTGCCGGAGGCCGCCATCTGCCGCGCGCTAAGTCCGCCCTCGCCGGGCACGAAGTTGAGATCGAGCGCGCCGACGCGCGAGGCGGCGCCGTGCAGCACGCTAAAACCGTTCCAGCCGTCCTTGACCGCGCCAAGCTCGACGGCAGCCTTCGCCACCAGCGCAGCGATAGCGGCACCGTCGGCGCGCGCAAACGCGCCGGCGCCGACCAGCACGAGCGGACGCTCGGCCTTGCGCAGCGTCTCGGCAAACGAGTGCCGCGCCACCATGGCAAGCGTTTCGGGACCGGCGCCGAGATAATCGTATGGATAAGTCAGATCCGCCTGCGGACCGATCAGGCCGATCGGGAAATTGCCGGCGCGCCAGCGCTTGCGGATGCGCGCGTTGAGCACCGCCGCCTCTTTTCGCGGCGTTGAGCCGACGATCAACAGCGCGTCGGCGGCCTCGATGCCGGCAATGGTGGCGTTGAACAAATAGCTCGCCCGGCCCCAGCGCGGATCGAGCGCCGAGCCGTCCTGCCGGCAATCGAGATTGACGACGCCAAGCCGGCTCATCAGGTCTTTGAGCGCGAAGATTTCCTCGACTGCGGCAAGGTCGCCGACCAACGCGCCGATGCGCTTGGGATTTACGCGCGCGAGCTTTGCGGCGATGGCGCGGAAGGCTTCGGTCCAGGTCGCTGCGCGCAGCCGGCCGCCTTGGCGAATATAAGGCTGATCGAGGCGCTGGGTGCGCAGGCCGTCGACGACGTGGCGGGTCTTGTCGGAAATCCATTCCTCGTTGATGTCGTCATTGGTGCGCGGCAGGATGCGCATGACCTCGCGGCCGCGGGTGTCGATGCGGATCGCCGAGCCGAGCGCGTCCATCACGTCGATCGACTCGGTCTTGCCGAGTTCCCAGGGCCGCGCCGTGAACGCGTACGGCTTGGCGGTGAGCGCGCCGACCGGGCAGAGATCGACGACGCAACCCTGCAGCTCCGAGGTCATCGCCTTTTCCAGGTAGGTGGTGATCTCCATGTCCTCGCCGCGGCCGGTGGCGCCGAGCTCCGGCACGCCGGCGACCTCCGCGGCGAAGCGCACGCAGCGGGTGCATTGGATGCAACGGTTCATCGAGGTCTTGACCAGCGCGCCGAGATACTTGTCCTCGACCGCCCGCTTGTTCTCGCGGAAGCGGCTGGCGTCGATGCCGTAGGCCATCGACTGGTCCTGCAGATCGCATTCGCCGCCCTGGTCGCAGATCGGGCAATCGAGCGGATGATTGATCAGCAAAAACTCCATGACGCCTTCGCGCGCCTTGCGCACCATCGGCGAGCGGGTCTTCACCTCGGGCGGCTCGCCCTTCGGCCCGGGCCGGCAGTCGCGCACGCCCCAGGCGCAGCTCGCCACCGGCTTCGGCGAGCCGACCAGCTCGACCAGGCACATCCGGCAATTGCCGGCGATCGACAGCCGCTCGTGAAAGCAGAAGCGCGGAATCTCGGCGCCCGCCGCCTCGCACGCCTGCAGGAGCGTGTATTCCGGCGGAACGTCGATCTCTTTGCCGTCGACGATGAGCTTGGTCATGTCAGTGCCACGTCAGCCGGATCAACAACATCACCGTGAGGGTAATGCCGGCAGCGATATCGACCCGCACCAGGTTCGAGACGACGCGCCACACGGTCGGTGAAATGGTCATCGGCTCGCTCCCTACTCCGCCGCTACCGCGACCGGCTCGGGATGCGGGTTCGCGGTATATTGGTCGATGCGCCGCTCGATCTCCGGCCGGAAGTGGCGAAGGAGGCCCTGCACCGGCCAGGCGGCGCCGTCGCCGAAAGCGCAGATGGTGTGGCCCTCGATCTGGGTCGTGACTTCCCACAACAGGTCGATCTCGCGCTTCTGCGCGCGGCCTTCGGCCATGCGTTCGAGCACGCGCCACATCCAGCCCATGCCCTCGCGGCAGGGCGTGCACTGGCCGCAGCTTTCGTGCTTGTAGAAGTACGAGATGCGCGCCATCGCGCCCACGATGTCGGCGGATTTGTCCATGACGATCACCGCCGCGGTGCCGAGCGCCGATTTCTTGTCGCGGCAGCCGTCGAAATCCATGCGCAGCGTGTCGGCCTGGTCGGGCCCGGCTGGAATGAGCGGCATCGACGAGCCGCCCGGGATGACCGCGAGCAGATTGCTCCAGCCGCCGCGCACGCCGCCGGCATGGCGCTCGATCAGTTCGCGCAGCGCAATGCCCATCTCTTCTTCGACGTTGCACGGCCGCTCGACGTGGCCGGAAATGCAGAACAGCTTGGTGCCGGTATTGTTCTTCCGGCCGATGCCGGCGAACCACGCCGCGCCGCGCCGCATGATGTCGGGCACCTGGGCGATCGTTTCGACGTTGTTGACGGTGGTTGGGCAGCCGTACAGGCCCATATTGGCCGGGAACGGCGGTTTGAGCCGCGGCATGCCCTTCTTGCCTTCCAGGCTTTCCAGCAGTGCCGTCTCCTCGCCGCAGATGTAGGCGCCGGCGCCGTGGTGCACGATGATGTCGAAGTCAAAGCCGTGCACGTTGTTCTTGCCGATGAGCTTGGCCTCGTAGGCTTCGGCGGTCGCCGCCTCGAGCCGCTCGCGCTCGCGAATGAACTCGCCGCGGATGTAGATGTAGCAAGTATGCGCGCCCATGGCGCAGCCGGCGATCAGGCAGCCTTCGATCAACAGATGCGGATCGTGGCGCATGATCTCGCGGTCCTTGCAGGTGCCGGGCTCGGACTCGTCGGCGTTGACCACGAGATAATGCGGACGCCCCAGTGCCGCCTCCTTGGGCATGAACGACCATTTCAGCCCGGTCGCGAAACCGGCGCCGCCGCGGCCGCGCTGGCCCGAGGCCTTGCACTCGTTGACCAGCGCTTCGCGGCCGCGCGCCAAAATGTCCTTGGTGCCGTCCCAGGCGCCGCGGGCGCGCGCGCCTTTGAGGCGCCAATCGTGCTGCCCGTACAGATTCTTGAAGATGCGGTCCTTGTCGGCGAGCATGGTCGTTACTGGCGCCTCGGATCGGTTGCGTCGGCAATCGGTGGCTTTGGTATCGGGGCTTCGTGGACGTTGGCAGCGGCGCCGGGTCTTTTGGCCTCGTCGTCGGGCGCGTCACCCTCGCCCTTGGCGTCCGCTTCGCCGGCGAACAGAGATGGATCGGTCAACGTCGTCGGCCCGCCGACCGGCGCCGAATTGATGCGGTCGATCTGCGGCCCGGGCTTGACCGTGCGTCCGGCAGAAAGATCGTTGATGATGCGCGTCAGGCTGTCGGACGTGAGATCCTCGAAATAATCGGCGTTGATCTGCACCATCGGCGCGTTGACGCAGGCGCCGAGGCATTCGACCTCGACCCAGGAGAATTTGCCGTCGGCGCTCACCTCGTTCTCTTCGCCGATCATGCGGCGCAGCACTTTTTTCAGCGCGTCGGCACCGCGCAGCATGCACGGCGTCGTGCCGCAGAACTGGACGTGGAATTTGCCGACCGGCGACAGGTTGAACATGGTGTAGAAGGTCGCGATTTCGAGCACGCGGATCTTCGCCATGCCGAGCATGTCGGCGACCGCCTCGATCGCCTTCTGCGGCAGCCAGCCGCCGCATTGCTGCTGCGCCCGCCACAGGATCGGAATGACCGCCGACTGCTGCCGGCCGCGCGGATACTTGTCGATCTGCGCCTTGGCCCAGGCGAGATTCTCCGGGGTGAACGCAAAGCTCGGCGGCTGCTTCTCGGCCAGGCGGCGCACGCTCATCGGTCGACCTCCGCCAGATTCCCTCCCCCTGAAAGGGGGAGGGTTAGGGTGGGGGTCGCGGGCCGCAAGCGTAACCGAGCGGCAGTGCGCGCTATCTCGCCCCAAACTCCCTCGAGATTTTCCAGCACGTCATTATTCCAGAAACGGAGAACCGTAACTCCCTTACCTTTCAGCCATCTTGATCGGCGTTCGTCGTTAGCGCGTTGCCGATCCTGATTGTGTTGGCCGCCGTCTACTTCGATAGCGAGCCGAAGAGGGGCACAATAAAAGTCGACAACGTACTTACCGAGGCGATGTTGCCGACGGAAGCTGAGGCCTTCCATTTGGTCTCGCTGCAGCACGGCCCAGAGTTTTTTCTCTGCTTTCGTTGCATCACGACGCAGGCGACGCGCTCGCGCGGTAACCTCAGGCGTCCGTGAAAACCGCGAGGCCGCGGACCCCCACCTATCCTCCCCCTTGCAGGGGGAGGAAGAGCCTAGCGGCACGCGCGGAGAGACGCTCATCGGTCGACCTCGCCGAACACGATATCGATCGAGCCGAGGACCGCCGAGACGTCGGCCAGCATGTGGCCGCGGCAGAGGAAATCCATCGCCTGCAGGTGGGGGAAGCTCGGCGCGCGGATCTTGCACTTGTATGGCCTGTTGCTGCCGTCGGCGACCAGATAGACGCCGAATTCGCCCTTGGGCGCCTCGACCGCGGCATAGACCTCGCCGGCCGGAACTTTGAAACCCTCGGTGTATAGCTTGAAATGATGGATCAGCGCCTCCATGGAGCGCTTCATCTCGGCGCGGCGCGGCGGCACGATCTTGTGATCGTCCACGAGGACGCGGCCCTGCCCGTCGGGCGCGCGCAGCCTGTCGATGCACTGCTTCATGATGCGTATGGACTGGCGCATCTCCTCCATGCGGATCAGATAGCGGTCGTAGCAGTCGCCGTTCTTGCCGACCGGAATGTCGAATTCGAGCTCGGAATAGCACTCGTAGGGCTGCGCCCGGCGCAAATCCCAGGCGGCACCGGAGCCGCGCACCATCACGCCGGAGAAACCGCGCGCCCAGGCGTCTTCCAGCTTGACCACGCCGATACCGACGTTGCGCTGCTTGAAGATGCGGTTGTCGGTGAGCAGCACCTCGATGTCGTCGCACACCTTCAGGAACGGATCGCAGAACGCCGCGATGTCGTCGATCAGCTTCGGCGGCAGGTCCTGATGCACGCCGCCGACCCGGAAATAGGCGGCGTGCAGGCGCGAGCCGGAGGCGCGTTCGTAGAACACCATGAGCTTTTCGCGCTCCTCGAAACCCCAGAGCGGCGGGGTGAGCGCGCCGACGTCCATTGCCTGGGTCGTGACATTGAGCAAATGCGACAACAGGCGGCCGATCTCGCAATACAGCACGCGGATGAGCTGCGCGCGCCGCGGTATTTCGATGCCGAGCAGTTTTTCCGCCGCCAGGCAGAACGCGTGCTCCTGGTTGATCGGCGCGACGTAGTCGAGCCGGTCGAAATACGGAATCGCCTGCAGATAGGTCTTGTGCTCGATCAGCTTCTCGGTGCCGCGGTGCAGGAGGCCGATATGCGGATCGACGCGCTCCACCACCTCGCCGTCGAGCTCGAGCACCAGGCGCAGCACGCCGTGCGCCGCCGGATGCTGCGGCCCGAAGTTGATCGTGAAATTGCGGGTGACGCCCTCGCGCTGTCCGCCGACCGGGATGGTATTGGTGTCAGCCATTCCTTATCCGGTACTCGCCATCTGCAATTCCGCTGCCTTTTTGGCTTTGGCGGCGACGCGCGCGTTGAATTTGTCCCAGGCGACCACGAAGCGCTCGTGGCGTCCTTCGCCGATAAGGTCGATGCCGTCGTGCGCCTTGACCGTGAAGCCGACACGGCTGCCGACAATTTCGGTCACTTCGACGTCGACCGTCACCGTCATTCCCGGCAGCGTCGCGGCGAGGTGGCTGACATCGACGTGGACGCCGAGGCTGCCTTCGCCGGCATCGAGATGCGGCGCCAACAGTTGCGTGCAGGTCCATTCCATCAGCACGATCATGAAACCGGTGGCGAACACCTTGGGCATCGCGGCGATTTCCGGCGCCTCCGGATAGGTGTACGGCACCGTCTTGTCCTCGGGCACCTTGTAGGCGAAGCGGTGGGTGAGCCCCGGCTTGAGCGTCGGTTTCATCTCAACTCCCCTGCCCGCCGCCCGGCTTCGTCGCCTTCTCGTCGCCGGGCAGGACGTAGTCGGTGCCTTCCCAGGGCGAGAGGAAATCGAAGTTGCGGAATTCCTGGGTGAGCCGCACCGGCTCATAGACCACGCGCTTGAGTTCGTCGTCGTAGCGCACCTCGACAAAGCCGGTGAGCGGAAAATCCTTGCGCAGCGGATGCCCCTCGAAACCGTAATCGGTCAGGATGCGGCGCAGGTCCGGATGGCCGGTGAACACGATGCCGTAGAGGTCGAATACCTCCCGCTCGTACCAATCGGCGCCCGGAAATATTTCGATGACGGACGGCACCGGCGTGGTCTCGTCGGTCTGCGCCTTCACGCGGATCCGCAAATTGTGCTTGGGCGATAGCAGGTGATAGACCACGTCGAAGCGCCGCTCGCGGCTCGGCCAATCGACCGCGGTGATATCGATGATGCACCAGAACCGGCAGCGCGGATCGCCGCGCAGAAAACGCATCACCGCGACGATGTCGTGTGCGTTCGCGGTGACGGTGAGCTCGCGAAAGTCCACGCTGTAGCCGGCGACCGCGTTGGGCAGCGCGGCAGCAATCGTCCGGCCGAGCGTATCGAGCGTCTCATTCATGATCAGCGCTCGATCGTCGCGGTGCGGCGGATCTTCTTTTGCAGGAGCAGCACGCCGTAGAGCAGCGCCTCCGCGCTCGGCGGGCAGCCCGGCACGTAGACGTCGACCGGCACGACGCGGTCGCAGCCGCGCACCACCGAATACGAATAATGGTAGTAGCCGCCGCCGTTGGCGCACGACCCCATCGAGATGACGTAGCGCGGCTCCGGCATCTGATCGTAGACCTTGCGCAGCGCCGGCGCCATCTTGTTGCACAATGTGCCGGCGACGATCATCACGTCGGACTGGCGCGGCGAGGCGCGCGGCGCGAAGCCAAAGCGCTCGACGTCGTAGCGCGGCATCGATACCTGCATCATTTCGATGGCGCAGCAGGCGAGCCCGAACGTCATCCACATCAGCGAGCCGGTGCGCGCCCAGGCAATGAGATCGTCGGCCGCGGCGACAAGAAAGCCCTTGTCGGCGAGCTCGCTATCGACCTCGGAAAAAAACGCATCGTCGGCGCCGATCGGCTTGCCGGTGCGCGGATCGAGTACGCCCCGGGGCGATGCGGCGACGGCGGGTTCGCTCAATCCCATTCGAGCGCTCCCTTCTTCCATTCATAGATAAATCCGATCGTCAGCACCGCAAGGAAAATCATCATTGCCCAGAAGCCGAAGGCGCCGACCTGACTGAATGTCGCAGCCCACGGAAACAGGAACGTCACTTCCAGATCGAAGATGATGAACAGGATCGCCACCAGATAGAACCGCACGTCGAATTTCATGCGGGCGTCGTCGAAGGCGTTGAAGCCGCATTCGTAGGCCGACAGCTTTTCCGGATCGGGCTGCTTGTAGGCAATGAGAAAGGCGGAGGCGAGCAGCGCCAGCGCGATCACGGCGGACACGCCGATGAAAATGATGAGCGGCAGATAGGCCAGCAGCAATTGGTTCATCGTCTCGCTCATCGGCGGTCCTTCCGGCGGGCAGCGGCGTGCGCCATCAACATGTCCATCGCCGCGGGCTTCCGCAACGATCCCTCCGGCCCGGTGCGGGGTGCGACAGGGGTGCGGAGGGCGACTGATTTGCCGGCAAAATCGGCGGATTCGCGCTGCAAATCGAACGCGGCGACCCTTACCGCAGCACACCGCACGGCGCAAGGCGCGGGGCGAGCGCAATACACGACATAAATTAAGGGCGAGCGGCGCACGCGCGGCCGCCGGCCGGTCCGCAGATTCTCGCAGCAGCCGAATCGACCTGCGGCGCCATGCATCGGTTCTCGGCATTGACGCGATTGCCGGCCGCAATGTTACGATCCGGCAAGGATCGAGCGGGAGGAAGCCAATGCGGCAGGCGACGGCACGGCGGCGCCGTCTTCATCCGCGCCTCATCGTTGTGCTGGCAAGCACGCTTGCTCTTGGCGCAGCGGCGCCGGCCGGCGCCGCAAATTTTCCGGATCACCCGATCAAGCTGATCGTGCCGTTCGGACCCGGCGGCCCGCCGGACGTGGCGGCCCGCATCATCGGCGCGTACCTCTCCGACCATCTCGGCCCGGTGGTGGTCGAGAACCACGTCGGCGCCGGCGGCACGCTCGCGGCACGCGCCGTCGCGACGGCGCCGCCGGACGGCTACACATTATTGGCGGGCACGGCCGGCTCGCTGTCGATCAGCCCGCAGCTCTACAAGAACGCCGGCGTCCATCCCTTGAAGGATTTTGCCGCGGTGGCGCTCGTGTCCTCCGCGCCGCTGGTGCTGGCGGTCCACAAGTCGGTCCCGGCGCACAGCGTCAAGGAGCTGGTCGCCTACGCCGAGGCCAATCCGGGCAAATTGAATTACGGCGCAGTGATCGGCACGCCGCCGCATCTGTGCGGCGAGATGTTCAAGCACATCACCGGCGTCAATATCGTGTTCGTGCCCTACAAATCGGCGAGCCAAGCGACCACCGACGTGCTCGCCGGACAGATGAACATGACCTTCGAGGGCACGACCGCCATCTTGCCGCTGATCAAGTCCGGCCGGTTGCGGGCGCTGGCGGTGACCGCGCCGCAGCGCCTCCCGGAATTGCCGGACGTGCCGACCATGGACGAACTCGGCTACCGCGGCATGCCGCCGGATTCCTGGCAGGCCATCGTGGCGCCGGCCGGCACGCCGGCGCCGATCATCGACAAGATCAACGCGGTGGTGAACCGGGGCCTGGCGACGCCGGCGATGCGGGAAAAAATCAGGCGGCTCGGCGGCGAACCGGAACCGCATTCGGTCAAGGAATTTGCCGACTTCCTCGCCGCCCAATACAAGCGCTGGGGCGACGTCCTTCGCATCACCGCAGTGACGCTCAACTGAAGCAGAAGCGCGGAAATATGCCCATGCCTGGTTCGCTGGTCCGCTTCCGGTTTGTGTTCGTGCTGTTGGCTGCAGCGGCTGCCGTCCTGCTCGCCGTACCGCGGAGCCGGGCGGACGATTATCCGTCGCGGCTGGTGAAGATCATCGTGCCGTTCGGCGCCGGCGGGCCGACCGACGTCTATGTGCGCGCCATCGCCGTGGAGCTGGAAAAGGCGCTGCACCAAACCTTCGTTATCGAGAACCATCCGGGGGCCGGCACCACGATCGGCACCGCGCTCGTCGCCCACGCGACAGCGGACGGCTACACGCTCCTCATGGCCAGCAGCACCCAGACCGTCAACGAGACGCTGTACCAAAACAAGCCGTACAGCCTGTTGCGCGACCTCGTGCCAATCGCGCCGTTGATGGAGAATGATCTGGTGCTGGTCGTGAACCCGTCGGTACCGGCGAAAAATCTGGCCGCGTTCTTGGCACTGGCGCGGGCCAAGCCGGGAACCATCAATTTCGGCTCGTCCGGGCCGGGCTCCAACTATCACATGGCCGCCGAGCTTCTGAAGCAACTGACCGGCATCAATATCGTGCACGTGCCGTACAAGGGCTCCACCGGCATGCGCATAGATATCCTCAGCGGCCAAATCCAAATGCTGTTCGATTCGATTCCGACCATGGCTCCCCAAATCAAGGCCGGCAAAGTGCGCGCCCTTGGCACCAGCGGGCTCAAGCGCTCGCCCATCTTGCCGGATGTGCCGACCATCGCCGAAACCGTTCCCGGCTTCCAGTTCAGCCAATGGGTCGGATTCATGGCGCCCAAAGGCACGCCGGCGCCGATCATCGATAAGCTCAACCACGCCATCACGACGATCCTGAGCCGGCCGCTAATCAAGGCGTCCTGGGAGGCGCAAGGCGCAACGCCGATGGTGATGACGCAGCCGGAGTTCGCCGCTTTCATGCAGGCGCAGGTCGACAAGTGGGCCAAGGTGATCAAGACCAATCACATCGCGCTCATTCATTAGAGTAGCAGGCTTTGTTTGCCGGATGCGGTGCAGCGCGCAGCGGTACACCGCTGTTCCGGGACCTTCTCAAACTGGATATTGTGACGATCCCGGGTCGGCGGCGCGCCCCTCCGCGCTGCGCTGCGCCCGGGAAAAGAGCAACGGGTGAGCCATGAACGACATCGCCACGCAGACCGCCGCCGTCAAAAGCGAAGAGCATTGGACGGAAAAACCCGGCGGGGTGAAGCTGTTCCTGTTCGAGAAATACGCGGCCGAGCCGGCAAAAACGGCGGGCCCCATCCTGTTCGTGCACGGCTCCTCGATGGCGGCGCAGCCGACCTTCGATCTGCAGGTGCCGGGCCGGCCCGATTCATCGGCCATGGATTTTTTCGCCAAGAAAGATTTCGACTGCTGGTGCGTCGACATGGAGGGCTACGGCCGCTCCACCAAAGACCGCGACAACAACGCGCCGATCGCGCAGGGCGCCGATGATTGTCTCGCCGCCGCGACCTATATCCAAACGCTGCGCGGCAAGCGGCCGTTCCTGGTCTACGGCATTTCCTCGGGCGCGCTGCGCGCCGCCTTGTTCGCGCAGCGCCACCCGGCGCTGGTCGGGCGCCTCGCGCTCGACGCCATGGTGTGGACCGGCGAAGGCTCGCCGACGCTGGCCGAACGGCGTAAAAAACTGCCCGAGTTTGCCGCCAAGAACCGTCGGCCGATCGACAAGGCCTTCATCCACTCGATCTTCGACCGCGACCATCCCGGCACCGCCGAAGAGCGCGTCATCGACGCCTTTGCCGACGCCGTGATCGCGCTCGACACGTCGGTGCCGACCGGCACCTACGTCGACATGTGCGCGCATCTGCCGGTGGTCGATCCGGCACAGATTTCGGTGCCGACGCTGATCATGCGCGGCCAGTGGGACGGCATCGCCGGCTTTGCCGATTTGTTGGCATTTTTCGAGCGCCTGCCCAATCCCGACAAGCATTTCGCCGTCATGCCCGGCATCTCGCACGCCAGCTTTCAGCAGAAAAATTACCTGCTGGTCTATCATATCCTTTTGAGCTTCTTCACGCAGCCGGCGCCGATCTATCGGGGGTGATTCAAGAGACGGCGAGTAGTGCGAATGGCGAATAGAAATCGTTGCCCCTCCCCCATTCCCCATTCGCCATTCGCATTTATCTGCCGGCTGCGAGCTGACCGACGATCCGGCAGCGCGGGCGCTCCTCAATTTCGCCGACCTGCAGTTTTTCATCTCGCTGCCGTTGCCGCGCCGCCCGGCGCGGTGCTGGAGAAGACCAAGGAGTACGGGCTTGGGCCGGGCGGCACCCAGGCCTACGGGCCGGGCGTCATCCACTCGACCGCGCACCCGCACAAGGCCTGGGTCGTCCGCATCACCGGCACCGATCTCGACGCCATCCCGCGCTACCACTTTCGCGCCAAGACCGACCACATCGTCGAAAAAGTGTGAGCCTCGCGCGCTACCGAAGGCCAGCGGCCGGCCGCCATCGCGCGCCGTGTCGGTTCTCCGCAACCTGTTGAGATAAAGAGATTTTTTCGGGCCGGTGGCGGGAGCGACGGGGCTCGAACCCGCGACCTCTAGCGTGACAGGCTAGCGCTCTAACCAACTGAGCTACGCCCCCGCGGGCGCGCCCGGCAGTTAAGGCCCGGTCCCCTGCAAGTCAAGGATTTCCGGGCTCAATCGCGATTTCCGCGTCTGCCTTAGCGGCGCCACAACAGCACTGGAGATAGCGCGGCGATGCCGAAAACATCGGTGGAATCGGCAAAACAAGCGTGGTCAGGGCAAGCCGAATCGTCTAACTGCAACACTGGCGAGGGGCGCTCTATTTCCCCGACACCGCTTCATCGAGGAGGGCCTAATGGCAACCAAACCAGCCACTACCGTGACATTGAAGCACCTTGCGGCAAGCCTTGCCGAGGACAACGAGCTTTCGAAAAAGCAGTCGGAGGCCATCCTCGCCGGACTGGTCGGGCAGATCGTCAAACACCTGAAAAAGGGCGAGCGCATCCGCATCGGCGGCCTCGGCATCCTGCAGGTGCGCCGGCGCGCCGCGCGCATGGGCCGCAATCCCGCGACCGGCGAGCCGATCCAGATCAAGGCCAGCAAGAAGGTCGCCTTCCGCGCCTCGAAAGAGCTCAAGGAAGCGATCTGATTTTTTCGGACGATGGACAACAGAGGACGGACGTGTGACGGAAGCAATATCTTCCGGCGTCCGTCATCTGTCCTCCGGCTTCTGAGTCGTGGGCGGTGACGGACTCGAACCGCCGACTTTCTGCGTGTAAAGCAGACGCTCTACCAGCTGAGCTAACCGCCCTCGCGGGCAGATGTATCGCCGCGCCGTGCCGTCGTGCAAGCGCTTTGCGCGCGCCTAGCCTTGATCCGTTCAGCCGCTATCGCTCGTGACGAGTATCCGCTAAACGCCGGCGCGTCGTCGCGCCGATCGACAAGCCGGGGAGGAACGCCATGATCCGCGTCGGGCTGCTGACGCTCGTTTGGCTCCTCGGCAGCGCTGCCGTGGCACTGGCGCAGTTTCCTCCGCAGCCGGCCGCCCCAAAGTGTGGGTCGCCGTCGCAAGGCACGCCGAAAGAGCGCGCCGCCTGTCAGCCGGACGTGGTCAGGTTCTGTCAGGCAGAGTTGAAGACTAATGAGTGCGACGTGTTCGCCATTCTCGGCTGCCTGCAGCGCAACCGCGCCAGGCTCGGCGCCGCCTGCCGGCAGGTGCTGACCAGCAACGGGCAGTGAACGCGTCTCTGCGCCCGACGCCGCGGTGCGGCGCTGACGGACCGTAACGCCCGCCGATCAGTCGCGATCGAGGACCGCGGTTGATACCGCTGCGGCATGCTCTTCGGCATCGATATCCGACCAGGACGGCCCGCGCGCGACGTGCTCGGCAAGCCGGACCCAGGACTGCGCCAGCGTCAGCCAGAGCGCCTTGTCGCTTTCATCCTCCGCGCGCTGCGCCATGGCAACGCACTCCTCGGCATAGCGGCGATGGTCGGCTGTAGTCCCCATGACACTCCCCTACGCATACAATGGCAGGCCATATCGACCCCGCAAGTTCGGCCCCAGCGGGATCGTCTGAAGGCGGAATGCGGGCGAAGGCCGAAACAATAGGGGCGCCGGAACTCAGCCAGGGTTGCGATGGCCTCATACCACAAAGCGAATATTTATTGGACAATCTCATTTCTGCCGATCGACAGGCCCGATAATTGGCCGTTTGTGTATGCAAGAATTTCATAGCTGCACTGCAGCATGTGATTGTGCAGTGCGGTAATCACGATGCCTATATCGGTTCCGTGATTTCGGCTGTAACCGGAGAAAGGATGCAAGATGTTGTATTCCCTGATCCGCTATCTTCAGGCGTGGAAGCACTACGGGGTGGCGATCCGCGAATTGTCCAATCTCGACGACCGCGAATTGGCCGATATCGGCATTACGCGCTCCGATATTCCGCAAATCGCCTGGGAGCATGCGCGGCGCTGACCGAAAGCCGCCGCACCAAATGAAAGCCTGCGCCCGCCGTCGTGCGGGCGCAGGCTTTTTCGCGTCCGGGCCTATGATCCGGCGGCCGGCTCCATGCCCTTGGACTTGATAATGGGCACAGCTTCGGGACCCGCCAGGAATTTCACCAGCCCGCGCGCCGCCGCGCCGTCCTTGGCCGCCGTCGCCACGCCGGCCGCATAGACGGTGAAATTCTGAATTGCAGCCGGCAGCGGCCCGACCAAGGTGACGCCCGGGACCGGCAGAATTTCGCTGATCTGGTGGATGCCGAGTTCGGCCTCGCCATCGGCGACGTGGGTGGCGACCTCGCCGCCCTGCACCAAGACCGCCTTGGCGTTGACCTCCTTGGCAATGCCGAGCCGCTCCAACAGTTTTGCCACATAAATGCCGCTCGAGCCGCCCGCCTTCGGGTCGATATAGGCCACCGACTTGGCCGCGAGCAGCGCACGTTTGAAGGCGTCGACCGTCGAAATGTCCGGAAGCGGCGCGCCGGCCTTGATCACGACGCCGACGCCGGTGCGCGCCAGATCGGCGCGGCTGCCCGGCACGATCTTGCCCTCCTTGGCAAGGCCGTCGATCGCCACGGGCGTGAGCACGGCGACGTCGAACGTCTCGCCGCCGTCGCCGATCAGCTTCAAGTGCTGGCCGACCGTGCGGTAGGTCACGTTCACCTTGTTGCCGGTTTCTTTCTCGTACCGGGCGGCGAGCGGGTTGAGCACCTGCTTGAACGCGCCGCCGGACACGACGGTGACCTCGGCGGCTTGGGCGGTTTTTTGCGACATGGCGGCCTGTGCGAGGGTGAAGGAAAGCGTAGTGGCCAAGACGGCGAACTTGAGCGACATGGCATTGCGTCTCAACGCTTGTACAGGCCCATGATCGCCGCCTTGGCGAGCGTATTGAAGTGCAGATTGAAGCCGACCACCGCCGCCGACGTGTCGGGCTTCACGTCGATTTTCTCCGCCTTCACGGCAAACACGGTGAACAGATAACGGTGCGGGTGGTCGCCCTGCGGCGGGCACGGGCCGCCATAGCCGGGCGCCCCGAAATCGGTGCGGGTTTGCAGCGCGCCGGCCGGCAATCGGCCGCCGCTCGAACCGGCGCCTTCGGCAAGCTCGGTGACGTTGGCGGCAATATTCACCACCAGCCAGTGCCAGAAACCGGAGCCAGTCGGCGCGTCGGGGTCGTAACAGGTGACCGCGAAGCTTTTCGTCCCCTCGGGCGCCCCCGACCATTTGAGATGCGGCGATTTGTTGCCGCCGGCGCAGCCGAAGCCGAACGCGGCGGACAGGATGAAATCGTTCTTCAGATAATCGCCGTCTTTGAAGCTATTGCTGGTGACCGTGAACGTCATGGGCCGGCTCCTTTGTCACGAAGACACCGAAAGGCGGGCTTGAGCGGCCGTGCAATCCGCTCGCCTGTTGCATCGAAGCATAATCGCCCCGGCCGCCGGAGAAAAGCTGGCGTTGGCGGCGGTGCAGCCGCGTGCTAGCGAAACCGCCATGCCGGTTTTTCCGCTTATCGAGGCGGCCGCGTTGTTGCCTGCGCGCGGCGCGCTGATCGGCCTCGACCTCGGCACAAAAACCATCGGGGTTGCGGTCAGCGATCCGGACCGCCGCGTCGCCGCGCCCGTCGAGACCATTGCGCGCAAACGCTTTGCTCTCGACGCGCAGCGCATTCTTGTGCTCGCCGCCGAGCGCCGCGCCGTCGCTTGCGTGCTCGGCCTGCCGGTCAGCATGGACGGCAGCGAAGGTCGGCGAGCGCAGGCGACGCGCGCCTTTGCCCGCAATCTGGAAAAGCTCACCGCGCTGCCAATCGCGCTGTGGGACGAGCGGCTGTCGACGGCAGCCGTGGAGCGCGCGCTGATCGCCGCCGACTTGAGCCGCGCCAAGCGCAAAGCCGTCATCGACCAGCACGCCGCGACCTATATCCTGCAGGGCGCTCTTGATCGGCTTACCCGCATCGCCGCCGTCAAACTACCGGAATGAGATGCGGCGCGCCGAACAGTTGCGCGCCGCGCCGCTCTTCACGCCGTGAGCACTGCGCGCCCAAGCGGCGCTGGCCAAGCGTTTCGCCTATACCAACGACGTGGTGTTCGATCTCGAGGACTTCGCCGTCGCCGAGAACGTCCAGCTCGGGCTGCGCCACGGCGCCAACGAATTCCACACGCTGGGTCTGGAAGAGGGCCTGCTGGCAATGTTCCAGCCCAGCATCGACGCGGTGCTGCATTAAGTGAGGCTCGACGGCGTCGGCGCTGGGCGTCACTGCGCGGCCGAGACCACGGTGCCTTGCGCGATCGCGCACAGGGTCTCTTTGTCGTCCGCGATTGCATAGACGTCGCACTGGCAGACCGCCTGCCGCCGGCCGACGCCTCTGGCGCGGGCGCGGGCGACCAGCCGCAACCCGACCGCGGGTTGCAGATAATTGATCTTGAACTCCGAGGTCAGCGCATTGCCGCCGAGCGCCAGGCCGCCGGCAAAGGTCAGCGCATTGTCGGCGAGATAGCTGATGACGCCGCCGTGGGCGTAGCCGTGCTGCTGCTTGTGATGATCGACGATCGCGAGGCTTATTTCGGCGCTTTGCGGACCCGCGCTCGTCAGTTCGGCGCCCATGAACCGGCTGAACGGCTGCGCCTTGAAAATCCGGTGCGCAAACTCCTGCAGATCGTCCACCGCGCCCCTCCCTGACGTTGCCTCGAACGCTCAAAGGCGACGCCTTCAGGCCGGTCCATCAAACCTCCGGCAACGCGCGTTTCAAGAGCATCGCGGCGGTCGCCGCGTCGATGCCGCTCGCACCATAGAGCAGGCTGTGGGGCTGCGATAGGCGAGAGCGCGCGAAGGCATCGGCCACGGCGGCAGGCGCGCCGCCCTTGAGCGCGACCGCGCTCGCCGCCGCTGCCAGCCGGCCGGCCATGGCGCGCGCGGCCGCCTCATTCTTCGAGGCGGCCTTTATTGCCCCGTTGTCGACTCCGGGCAGCGAAGCCTCGCGCGCCAGCGCAGCGGCAAGCTCGGCTTCTTCCTCGCCCTTGAGCGCGCGCAGCACGTCGAGGCACATGACGTTGCCGGAGCCTTCCCAGATGGCGTTGACCGGCGCCTCGCGATAGAGCCGCGGCAGCATGCTTTCCTCGACGTAGCCGTTGCCGCCGAGGCACTCCATGGCTTCGTAGATGAATGCCGGCGCCGTTTTGCATATCCAATATTTAGCGGCTGGCGTGACGAGCCGCGCATAGGCCGCCTCGCGCGCATCGTCGGCAGCGCGATCGAACGCGCGGCAAAGCCGCATCACCAGCGCCACCGCGCCTTCGAGCTCGAGCGCCAGGTCGGCGAGCACCGCGCGCATCATCGGCTGGTCGATAAGCCGCTTGCCGAACGCGCTGCGGTGCTGGCAATGGTGCACGGCTTGCGCCAGCGCCATGCGCATCAAGCCCGCCGAGGCGACGGCGCAATCGAGCCGGGTGAGCTGCACCATCTCCAAAATAGTACGGATGCCGGCGCCCTCCGCGCCGACCCGCCAGGCGAAGGCGTCGGCGAACTCGACCTCGCTCGAGGCATTGGAGCGGTTGCCGAGCTTTTCCTTCAGCCGCTGCAGGCGCAGCGCGTTGACCGAGCCGTCGGCCAGAAAACGCGGCAGCAGAAAACAGGTGAGCCCGGCCGGCGCCTGCGCCAGCACCAGGAACGCATCGCTCATCGGCGCCGACAGAAACCATTTGTGGCCGACGAGGGAGTACGAGTCGCCGTCGGGCGTCGCGGTCGTGGTGTTGGCCCGCACGTCGGTGCCGCCCTGTTTTTCCGTCATGCCCATGCCGAGCGTCATGCCGGATTTTTGGCCCCACGGCCGGAATGCCGGGTCATAGAGGCGGCTGAGCACCTTGGGCGCGATCTTGGCGAGGAGCGCCGGCTCGGCGGCGAGCGCCGCCAGCGCCGCGCGCGTCATGGTGATCGGACACAGATGTCCGGCCTCGACCTGGGCCTCCATATAAAAGCGCGCCGCGCGCAAAACTTCGCAAGGCGCCGGCGCGTGCCGGCCGCTTTCGCTCCAGGTCGAGGCGTGCAGGCCGGCGGCGATGCTCTCGCCCATCAGGCGGTGATAGGCCGGATGGAATTCCACCGTGTCGCGGCGAAACCCCTTGGCATCGAAGGCATGCAGCCGCGGTGGGTTTTCGTTGGCCTGGCGGCCGAGCGCGAGCATTTCCGCGCCGCCCCAATGGCGGCCGAATGCCGACAAAGCCGCCATTTCGCCGCCACCGCCGTTCGCCCTCACCGCCTCGACGAGCGGCAGATCGCTCGCGAACAGATCGACGTTCTCGAAAGCCGGCGACTGATTGAAAACCTCATGGGTGTCGAAACGCGAGCGGGCGGCCATGGCGATAAAACCTCTGCGGCGGCGCAATCGTAGCACGCCGTCCGGTTCCGCGCTGTTTTTCGGTGCATCAATGCGCCGCGCCGCCCCGGCAGGCTTGCCCGCACGCGCCGATTGGGCCTATAGCAGCGCTTTAATGACCAAGGCTCTGCCGCCGACCCGCCATATCACTTCGATCAACGACCTCAGCAACAAGGAGATCGAGACGATCTTCGAGGTCGCGCAAGGGTTTTTGCAGGAGCTTGCCGATCCGAGCGTGCCCTACCGCATCGGGCGCAGCACCGATCTCGCCGCCAAATGCATTCTGGCGAGCCTGTTCTACGAACCGTCCACCCGCACGCGGCTGTCGTTCGAAAGCGCCATGCTGCGGCTCGGCGGCGCCAACATCACCAGCGCCGATCCGGCGCTGAGTTCCGCCGCCAAGGGCGAGAGCCTCGCCGACACCATCCGCGTCATCTCGAACTACTGCGACGTCGTCGTCATCCGCCACCCGCGCGACGGCGCGGCGCGGCTGGCCGCCGAATATGCGCAAGTTCCGGTGATCAACGGCGGCGACGGCAGCCACGAGCATCCGACCCAGACCCTGTGCGATCTCTTCACGCTGCGCTCCAAGAACAAGAGCCTGCGCAACATGAAGATCGCGATCTCGGGCGACCTCAAAGGCAGCCGCACCATTCATTCCTTCGTCTATGCGCTGGCGCGCTTCGGCGCCACCATCGATCCGTTGCCGGCGCCCGGCATGGAGCTGCCGCCGCATGTCGACCGCCGCCTGCGCGAAGAATTTCACAGCCGCATGGTTGCCAAGGGATCGGATGAAAGCCGCGGCGGGTCGATCGATGCGCTCTACGTCACCGCCGACCAGCCGCACCAGCTCGCGCTCATCCCGGAACCGGAGAAACACGAGGACATCGTCCGCAAAAAGATCGACGCGGTCTATGTCACGCGCTTTCAGAAGGAGCGCTGGGCCGAGAAGGATCGGCCCTACCCGAAGATCGACGCCAAATTCATGGGCGACGAAAAATATTCGCAAGCGAGCGTCATGCATCCGTTGCCGCGCGTCAACGAGCTCGACGTGGCGCTCGACAAGGACCGCCGCGCCATCTATTTCCAGCAGGCCGCCTACGGCGTGCCGGTGCGCATGGCGCTGATTTCGCTGCTGTTGCACCTGCACAAGAACAAATCACTGCAGCAATTCACCGGCGGTTTTGCCAAGCCGGAGCATGCGATCTACGCCCAGCCGATCGGCACCGGGCTGCAGTGCGGCAATGCCAATTGCATCGTCGCCGATGCGTCGGAGCGGCAATACGCGGCCAACAAGTTTTATGTCGTCGAGGAGCCCGCGCAGCACCGCTGCACGCTGCGCTGCCTCTATTGCGAGACCGACGTCGAGGACGACCTCGCCGATCGTTTTGCCGTCGGCGACCTGGCGCGCCGCACCTATTCGCTCGGCTTTGGCGCGCTTTTTCGCGCGACCAACGACAGGCTCAAGCACGTCGTCATCTATCCGTGCGCGTCCGCGGCGGAGCGCGCCGGATTTGCACCGCGCGAGTCCGGCAAGAAGGCGCGCGCCGGTTAGGCCATGGCCGGCTTGCCGCTTTGGGCCGCCTGCCTCGCCGCGTTCGTTTTCGGCTACCTGTGCGGCTCGATTGCGTTCGGCGTTCTGCTCACGCGCTCGTTCGGCGCACCCGACGTGCGCAGCGTCGGCTCCGGCAATATCGGCGCCACCAACGTGCTGCGCACCGGCCGGAAATCGCTCGCCGCCGCGACGTTGCTCGGCGACATGCTCAAAGGCACGGTCGCGGTGCTGATCGCCGGCCATTTCTTAGGCCGCGACGCCGCGCTCGGCGCCGCGCTCGGCGCCTTTTTGGGCCACCTGTTTCCCGTGTGGCTCGGCTTCAAAGGCGGCAAGGGCGTCGCCACCTATATCGGCCTGCTGCTCGGCCTCGCCTGGCCCGCGGCCTTGTTCTTTTGCGCCATTTGGCTCGCCGTCGCCGCGCTGAGCCGCTACTCCTCGCTCGCCGCCCTGATCGCCAGCGTCCTCACGCCCTTCTTTCTCTGGTGGTGGGGCGCGCTCCTGCAGGCCGAACTGCTCGCGCCGCTGACGGTCCTGCTCTGGATCATGCACCGTGGCAACATCGCCCGCCTCGCCAGTGGCAGCGAGAGCAAGATCGGACAGGCGGCGTAATTCCTTTGCTAATCTTCCACCCCGCTCGTGCGATTGTAGGCTACGGTTACAGCGAGAAAGCTCAGCAATCGGGTGCGGGGGTAGAGTGAACGAAGGCCGCAACGGCATCCAGCTCAGCGACGAGCAGCGCATCGACTGGCTGCGGCTCATTCGCAGCCAGAATATTGGACCGCGGACGTTCCGGGCGCTGCTCAATCATTGCGGCGGTGCGCGGGCGGCGCTCGAGGCGTTGCCGGCGCTGGCGCGGCGCGGCGGCGGCACCGCCGCGCCCAAGATTTGTTCGCGCGCGGAAGCCGAGCGCGAGATCGCGGCGGCGGAAAAATGCGGGGCGGCGTTCGTGGCGCTGGGCGAAGCCGATTATCCGCGCCGGCTGCAGGCGATCGACGATGCGCCGCCGCTTATCGCGGTGCGCGGCAATCGTGCGGCGCTCGCGCTGCCGATGGTCGCAGTGGTCGGCTCGCGCAATGCTTCGGCGGCGGGCCTCAAAATGACCGAGCGCATCGCGCGCGGGCTTGGCGACGCCGGCTTTGCCGTCGTTTCGGGCCTCGCCCGCGGCATCGATGCGGCGGCGCATCGCGCCAGTCTGGAAAAAAGCGGCACCGTTGCGGTGCTTGCGGGCGGGCTCGACCGGCTCTATCCGCCCGAGCATGCCGAGCTTGCCGAGGACATTTTGGCTGCCGGCGTGCTCCTTACCGAGATGCCGTTCGGCTGGGAGCCGCGGGCGCGCGATTTTCCGCGGCGCAATCGCTTGATTTCCGGGCTCGCGCTCGGCGTCGTCATCGTCGAGGCGGCGAAACGCTCGGGCTCGCTGATCACGGCGCGGCTGGCGCTCGAACAGGGCCGCGAGGTCTTTGCCGTGCCCGGCTCGCCGCTCGATCCGCGCGCCGAGGGCACCAACGGGCTCCTCAAGCAGGGCGCGACGCCGGTGACCGAAGCCGCCGACATTATTTCCGTGCTGCAGCCGATCATGGGCGCCGATCTGCCGGTGCGCGAGCCGGATATGTCCGACGATGCGCGGGCCGAAGACGGCGAACCGGCGGCCGACGAGCGCGCCCGCATACTCGGGCTCCTCTCCCCCGCGCCGGTTTCGGTCGACGATCTCATCCGGCTGTCCAAAACTTCGCCACGGGTGGTGCGCATTGTGCTCCTCGAACTCGAAATCGCCGGCCGCCTGGAACGCCACGGCGGCGGTCTGGTGTCGCTGATTTGAGTGCCGGCTGTGCAAGTCCTGTGGCTCGTTTGCGACGACCAACAAAATCCACCTCAGACAGGAATATTCCACGCCTGAACATGCCGTCTATCTCTACGGTATTGATGTCCCAGATTCTTGTCTCTGTCCCACCAAGAGAGGTCCTGAAAGTCATGTTCGTCAACGCCGAACGTTTGACACGTTACATTCTGAATTTGAAGCCATTCACTTACCAGATGCCTTTGCGCGTGTTGGGCAACATCCTCGATTGTTTCGTCTTTTCTAGTAACAGGCACGCAGAGAGCTTGCAGAATTCCGAGAAGCACCAAGGCACGCGTGAGAGCAATTTCCGCTGGAGACTCCCATTCCTTTTTTCGGTCGAAATTGATGGGGAAGCCCCCATTTAGAATCGTATACGGCCCGGCCATCATCGCCTCCAAGACGATTTCGCCGAAGAGTTCTCGTACTCTCTTCGTGCGCCTCAGACTACAACTTCCGATGAAAGACTTAAATTCAACGTCGCGCGAAGAAAGACTAATCATGGTCTTGGGTAAACCGCGTGGAATTGGGTCTAAATATGCAAAGTCTTTCCCCGTGCAACCAAATATAACTTCCCCGGCTTGGAAACACTCTCGCCAATTGTCGGATTCATTCGGATAACCGTGTGTCCTTTTTCGATCGACATCATAAACCCATATCTCCTTTTCTTTGCCAAATTCTTCTTCAAGCGCCGCCGCTAATCGCGATCCAATTGCACCCATACCGATAATTCCAATCGCGCCAGCTCTTTTTACGGCTGACTCCAACTTCGCTCTTTGCACAACACCATCGGCTATTATCTTGGATTCAAAGAATTTTTTCGCAATGCACCGACCAACATCTATCTTATGAACTTTGCTCCTCAATCTCTTTTGATATAGGCCAGATGCAGTTTGCTGAACTGACACGCAGGGTCGCAAACGAGAATACCTAGAATGCCACCACTCCCCAGTTAAAAGACCTCCATCGTCGACCAGAACTATCCTCTCGATCGAATGGGCACGAGTAGCAATCTCTCTGGCAACGACACATGTCTCTCTTAACAAGCGGTCCTGATAGCCATCATACCAATCAGCCGTGAAAGAGGAGGGTAATGGGCGGTCTATGATTCGGACGCCCATGTTCGTCAGACTTTTCTCCGCCGAAGAAATGGTCGAATATGGCTTTGGCGCAACTATTATCCGATCAAAATTGAAACCCAGCTCGCCCAACCGGTTGAACATGGCTACTGTGGAGTCGACAACGTGTATGTGAGCCACAATAATACAACGGCTTGTACCGACCGTTTTTCGGTATCCATCTGCCTTCAATAGACTGAAATCGATTTGATTCAAGAGGTGTTCAAGCGCCATGACGCTTACCCTTAGTTTATAGGTGGGCGTTCGATTCTGATCGCGACGCGGAAAAATTCGCTGCTTGTTGGTGGTTGTTTGGCGAAACGGTCTCGATAGAACTTCTCAATCGGTATTTCGATCAGATCGCGTTGAGCCTCTAACGGTACGCGGAACGCCTTTTCGACAGAATTTCCTCCTGTTTTGATCCGTATGGTAATATGCGGAAATAAATCCTCGACCTTTAGGTTCGCCGCACGATATTTCCTGCTAGGCGCAGTCGTCCTGGCGGTCTGTATAACGTTGATAACTTCTTGCATTCGTCCAGCTGCATCTTCGTCGAAAAGACCCGGAATAATATGCGCTAAAGGCAAGAAGCCTACTTCGCCTGGCCTTAAATATCTCGGAACCATGACAGCTGATGCAACCTGATCAGGTTTGGTCATGGAAGGTTTGACAATGCCCTCTATGATGGCATCCCAAGGTCCAAACGCATCTGTTTGGCTAACAGGGATGAAGCACGGACGACGACCTTCGATTATTTGTCTGCACTTCTCTAGCAGTTGATATGCGGCCTCGTAGTGCTTAACGCTGTGCTGACCGCCAAATGCGACCAGCGCGTCGTAAAGCTCTGACCCACTCTCACGTACCCGCGCCTCTGCACGCCATCCCGCTTCGAGAAGTAGTCGAAGGAATGCGAGCGCCGCTGATCGCCTCGTTTGCCGAGTTTCCAATTTAGCGAGATCAACAAACCATTCTGGCGAAAAATACATAACAGAAGCTTTCCACCCTTGTGTTTGGTTCCAAACTGGCTTTACGATCTCCAACAAATCGTGGATGTCATAATTTTTGAACTCTTCCTCGTCCCATCCGTGGAGTGAGGCGTGGTGTAAGCGCGAATGATGAGTTCGTATTTTGTTATATGCAGTTTTCTTTGCCGCATTCTGCAAGCAATGGATCGTTCTTGCACCGGAAGAAATCGTCCAATCTGGATATTTCGGTCCCTGTGCAGGAACAATTTGGTCGAGCAGTTCGAAGAGGCCTATCCATTCACCCGGCCCAAGTAAGGCTTGTGGGGTGTATAGCGGCGTCTTCGATGCGAGGACCGCTTCATCGACTTCGCAGTAGCCCCCGATGATGATGCCACAGGGCAGACTCGGCGAAACGAGCAGCTCCTGAGGTAGTGGTTTTCGGTCGGGACCCAAGGGCTGTCCCCCGACAATCAGAGGTGAGCTGAACGGGTAGTCAAGCCGAGCAACAAGCAGCTTCTCCCGCTTCTGCTTCGGACAGCTACGCCAGTAGGCATCTGCGCGTTGCACAAAGTCACCACTCGGACCTATGGGTCCTGGCAAATTGCGCAACACTCCCAGCAAGTCAGGCCAGGTTTGCCATTCGACCGCTATCTTATCAGGCACGCCTCTCCCCTCATCCCAAGTGTTGGGCCCAGGGGGAAAGATAGCCTCAGAGCTACCCAGAAGGGAACACCTTCATGGGTACTACCGCCGTAAGGCGTTTAGCCAGCCCGCGCCCGCCGCGGTTTGCCGAAACGCGCTAAACGGGCATCACTTACAACCTACACTCGCTTCCGCATGAATGCTCGCACTAATTTTGGGGGCAAAAATTGGGGTCATTTTTTTGGGAGGATTCTCTAGCTGCGATTACGGGGTCGTTAGCACAGACAATTCTACAGCTTTAGGAATCGCTCCCCAAAGTCGATGCACTAACTTCCGCGTGCCAGCGTCTCACCTCATTTCGGAGTTCGCGCGCAGCTGCGCAAAGGAGACCAATAAATGCCCCTGCTGCGCCTCGCCGTATGGTCCAGCGGTATAGCAGGCACGCTTAGAAGTCCAACAATTTTCCGATTGTCTCCTGGCAATCGTATCACGCTTACAAATTGACCGCTGCCAGAGGAGCGACAAACAAAGCGACATAATCTGCCCGGCCGCTCTTTTGCAGCGCCCTTTCTTTATATTTTGGGCGCATCTTTCAAGACGCGGCTTTTTTTCAGCGGTGATCTTGTTTTGGGTTCCTTCTGTCCGGGAGCTCGAACATGAAACACTTCACGATCTTCGCTGCACGCTTGGTGCTCGTTACGGCAGCCTTCCTCATCTATGCTGTCCACTGCGGAATTGAATGGCGTCATCATTTCAGCCACGCTCCTAAGCTGTTGGACAGCTACGCAAACTCACACCTGTGGATTACGACAGCGTTAATCAGTGCGACGGTCTTGACAGTGAAGCACCTCGCTCGGGCGAACAGTTGGTTCTCGATTGTTTGCGGCGTCGTGCACCTTGTGGAATTGTCGCTCGCGTGGGCGCTTTTCGACCCTACTATCGGGTCGCGGATAGCGTCGATCTTCGACGCCGCAGATGAGACTGCTAGACTAGCCATTCTCTTCACTGCAACGGTGACGAGTGTAATTGAATTTGTTCATGGCGTGATCCATGTGGTTCACAATGGTCGCTCACCCACCTCCGTAGGGACCTGCCTTACGGCCCTACCCCAGCCCCCTCCGCAAGGGGGACGAAGCATTTGAGTGTACTGCTCGATCAACGAATCCCCTTCAAACATGCGCCTCATCGGCATGATGAAAAGTCCAGTGTATTTGAACGCAGTGACCCGTCGGGCCGTATTACGGACTACCCCGATGCTGGCGTTCACGATGAGCACCGCCAAAGCCGAGCCCGCGGAGTCGCTCGATCATTTCCTAGCCCAGCTTCGCGCGGATGCGACCGCGCGCGGCATTACCCCCGCGACGTTCGCTGCGGCGCTTGGCGGGGTGACACCGGATCCCGCCGTGCTGGCGGCAATGCGGCACGAGCCGGAATACGGCAAGCCGATGCCCGCCTATCTGGCGAGCCTGGTGTCGCCGACGCGCATCGCGGCAGGTCGGCGCAAGCTTACGCAATGGGCCGAAACCTTGCGCGCGGTGCAGCAGCGCTTCGGCGTCGAGCCGGCGGTCCTGGTCAGCATCTGGGGCATCGAGTCCGCATTCGGCGAGGCGGCCGATCGCTGGGACGTGTTCCGGTCGCTGGCAACGCTGGCGGCGGCGCGCTTTCAGCATCCGCTGTTTCGCAACGAATTGCTCAGTGCGCTCACCATTCTGCAGCAGGGCAAAATTCCGCGCGGACAATTTGTCGGTTCGTGGGCGGGCGCCATGGGCCAGCCGCAGTTTCTGCCGTCGAGCTATCTGCGCTACGCAGTGGACTTCGACGGCGACGGCCGCGCCGACATTTGGTCGAGCGTGCCGGATGTACTCGCCTCGATCGCCAATTATCTGCAAAAATTCGGCTGGCGCGCCGGTCTGCCGTGGGGCTTTGAAGTCGTCGTGCCGCAAAAATTCGATTTTCGAGAGAGCCGCGGATCGTTCCGGCAATGGGCCGCGCGCGGGTTTCACCGCGCCGATGGCGGCGCCTTGCCCGACGCCGGCATGGCGATCCTGTTCTTTCCGAGCGGCGCTTCCGGTCCGGCGTTTCTGGTCACCGGCAATTTCGTCGTCATCAAGACCTTCAACAATTCGGATGCTTACGCGCTCGCGGTCGGCACCCTGTCCGACCGGCTGCGCGGCGGAGCCCCGGTCCGCGCCGCCTGGCCGGCCGACGATTTTCAGCCGTCGCGCGGCGAGCGGATGGCGCTGCAGCGCCGGCTCGCCGCGCTCGGCTTCAAGGTCGCCGATTTCGAGGGCCATCTCGACTTCGACCTGCGCGACGCCATCCGCGACCAGCAGCGCCGCTTCGGCATGACCGCCGACGGCTACCCAAGCCGCGCCTTCCTGCAGCGGCTCGGGGTGATGGCGCGGTGATTGGCCGCGTAAGCCGCCAACAGCCGCTGGACAACGTCCCGCGAGCGCGATTTTCGCCCTGGGAATAGCCGGCGGATTTCGCAATTCTCGCCCGCGTTCGGGGGGCGGTTTCGCCCACTGACGATTTGACAGGCGGGGCTGCATTACCCATGTTCCAGCGGCTCGCCGGCGGCCACGGCCGCCGAGAGCGACAAAAACCAAGTAGGATCATTGAGTTAGCATGGACCTAGTACTGGTAGAATCGCCCGCCAAGGCGAAGACGATCAATAAATATCTCGGCCGCGGCTACGAGGTTTTGGCCTCGTTCGGCCATGTCCGCGACCTGCCGGCCAAGAGCGGCTCGGTCGATCCCGACCACAATTTTCGCATGCTTTGGGAGGTCGATCCCAAGGCCCAAAAACGCCTCAACGACATCGCCCGGGCGGTCAAGGGCGCCACGCGGCTCATTCTCGCCACCGACCCCGACCGCGAGGGCGAGGCGATCTCCTGGCACGTCCTGCAAGTGCTCAAGGACAAGAAGGCGCTCAACGGCCAGGCCATCCAGCGCGTGGTGTTCAACGCCATCACCAAGCAGGCGGTGACGGACGCCATGAAGCATCCGCGCGGCATCGATCAGCCGCTGGTCGACGCCTACCTCGCCCGCCGCGCGCTCGATTATCTCGTCGGCTTCACCTTGTCGCCTGTGCTCTGGCGCAAGCTGCCGGGCGCGCGTTCGGCCGGACGGGTGCAATCGGTGGCGCTGCGGCTCGTCTGCGACCGCGAGCTCGAAATCGAAAAATTCGTCCGCCAGGAATATTGGTCAATTATCGCCACGCTGGCGACGCCGCGGCAAGAGACGTTCGAAGCGCGGCTCGTCGGCGCCGACGGCAAGAAACTGCAGCGCCTCGACATCGGCGCGGGCGCGCAGGCCGAGGCGTTCAAACGCGCGCTGGAGAGTGCAAGCTTCACGGTGGCGGCCGTCGAAGCCAAACCGCTCAAGCGCCATCCGCAGCCGCCGTTCACCACCTCGACCTTGCAGCAGGAAGCAAGCCGCAAGCTCGGCTTTGCGCCGGCTCACACCATGCGCGTGGCGCAGCGGCTCTACGAGGGCATCGACGTCGGCGGCGAGTCGGTCGGCCTGATCACTTATATGCGCACCGACGGCGTGCAGATTGCCGACGAAGCGGTTGCGGCCGCGCGACGGGTCATCGAGAGCGATTACGGCGCTCGCTATTTGCCGGCGTCGCCGCGGCGCTACGAAGCCAAGGCCAAAAATGCGCAGGAAGCGCATGAGGCGATCCGCCCGACCGATCTCGCCTGCCGCCCGCGGGAAGCCAGGCGGTTCCTCGATGCCGATCAGGCCAAGCTCTACGAATTGATCTGGCTGCGCGCGGTGGCGAGCCAGATGGAATCCGCCGAGCTGGAGCGCACCACCGTCGACATTACCGCCAAGGTCGCCGACCGCCTGCTCGATCTGCGCGCGACCGGTACCGTGATCAAATTCGACGGCTTTCTCACGCTCTATCAGGAAGGCCGCGACGAGGATGCCGAGGACGAGGAGGCGCGCCGTCTGCCGGCAATGCGCACGGGCGAACGCCTCACCAAGCGCGCCATCGCCGCCGAGCAGCATTTTACCGAGCCACCGCCGCGCTACTCCGAGGCTTCGCTGGTCAAGCGCCTGGAGGAGCTCGGCATCGGCCGGCCGTCGACCTACGCGTCGATCCTGCAGCTCCTTAAGGACCGCAAATACGTCCGGCTCGACAAGCGCCGGCTCTATCCCGAGGACCGCGGCCGCATCGTCGTGGCGTTTCTCGAGAGCTTTTTTGCCAAATACGTCGAGTACGACTTTACCGCCGGCCTCGAAGAACGGCTCGACCTGATCTCGAACAACGAAATTCCCTGGCGCGAGGTGCTGCGCGATTTCTGGCGCGACTTTATTGGCACGGTCGACGACATCAAGGATTTGAAAATCTCCGAGGTCATCGATGCGCTGGATGCGCTCTTGGCGCCGCATCTGTTTCCGCCGCGCGCCGATGGCGGCGATCCGCGGCAATGCCCGAATTGCTCGACCGGCCGGCTGACCCTGAAGCTGTCCAAATACGGCGCTTTCATCGGCTGCTCGAACTATCCGGAATGCCGCTACACGAGGCCGCTGTCGCTACTGGGCGACGGTGCGGCCGAGATCGGTACAAAAGTGCTCGGCGTCGATCCGAAAAGCGGCCTCGAAGTGACGCTGCGCAGCGGCCGCTTCGGGCCCTATGTGCAGCTCGGCGAGGGCGTGGAGGGCGAGAAGCCGAAGCGCGCCGGCCTGCCGAAGGGCACGGCGCCGGAAGACGTCGATCTGAAAAAAGCGCTGGCGCTGTTGTCGCTGCCGCGCGAAGTCGGCCGCCATCCCGAGGACGGCGAGCCGATCCGCGCCGGCATCGGCCGCTTCGGGCCGTATGTGCAGCACGGCAAGACCTACGCCAATCTCGAATCCGCCGCCGACGTATTCACGGTCGGACTCAACCGGGCGGTGGCGCTGCTCGCCGAAAAAGTCGCGCGCGGTCCGCGCTCCCGCCGCTTCTTTGGCGCTGATCCGGGGCGCCCGCTCGGCGAGCATCCGACCAAGGGCGGACCGATCGTGGCCAAGAACGGCCGCTATGGCCCCTATGTCAGCCACGCCGGCGTCAATGCCACCTTGCCGCGCGACAAGACACCCGAAACCGTCACCCTCGACGAGGCGGTCGCGCTCATCGACGCCCGCGCCGAGCACGGCGCCGCCGCTCCAAACGCGCGGCGCCGCAAGGCTGCGCGCACAGCGCCGGAAACGGCACGGCCGAGCCCGCGCCCCAGCGCCAAGGCGCCCGCCAATGCCGCAAAGAAACCCGCAGCCGCCGGTAAAAAATCCGCGCGCAGGACGACACAAGCTGCCGAATAACCCACACCGTTCACGCCGCTATGGTTCGCCGTCATGGCCGCCTCGCGCAAGGCACTGCCGATGAGCGGGGCAAAACGCAACCTGCCCTCGCGCGACGAGCTGCTCGCTTTCGTGCGCGACAGGAGCGGCAAGGTCGGCACCAGCGAGATCGCGCGCGCGTTCGGCGCCAAAAATGCCGATCGCGCCGCGCTCAAGCGCATGCTGGGCGAGTTGGCCGACGCCGGCCACATCGAGCGGCGGCGCAAAAAGCTGCATCGCGCCGGCACGTTGCCGCCGGTCGTGCTCGCCGACATCACCGGCCGTGACAGCGACGGCGAATTCTTGGCGCGGCCGACCGAATGGGACGAAGCGGCCCATGGCGAGCCGCCTGTCATCCGCATCCTCACGCCGCGCCGCATCCGGCCCGGCGAAGCCGCAGGCGTCGGCGACCGGGCGCTCCTTCGCCTCGAGCGCAGCGGTGAGGAGACGACCGGGCGCGTCATAAAACTCATCGACCGCGCCAAGCATCGCGCGCTCGGCATTTTTCGCAGCCTAGCCGGCGGCGGCGGCCGGCTGGTGCCGATCGACAAAAAACAGCTCGGCCGCGAACTGGCGATCCCCCCCGGCGCAACGGCCTCGGCGGTCGACGGCGATCTCGTCTGCGTCGACGTCGCGCGCCACGGCCGGCTCGGCTTACCCTCGGGGTCCGTTGTCGAGCGGCTCGGCTCGATCAAGAGCGAGCGGGCGGTCAGCCTGATCGCCATCCACGCCCACGGCATCCCGCAGGAATTTTCACGCGCGGCGTTTGCGGAAGCAGCGGCGGCGCGGCCGGTCACGGCGGCCGGACGCGAGGATTGGCGCGCCGTGCCGTTCGTCACCATCGATCCGCCCGACGCCAAGGATCACGACGACGCCGTGCATGCGGTAGCGGACAGCGACCCGCGCAATCCGGGCGGCCACATCGTCAGCGTCGCCATCGCCGACGTAGCGCACTACGTGCGGCCCGGCGCGGCGCTCGACCGCGCCGCTGCCGAGCGCGGCAACTCGGTCTATTTTCCCGACCGCGTCGTGCCGATGCTGCCCGAGCGCATCTCCAACGACTTATGCTCGCTGCGCCCGGACGAGGATCGCCCAGCGCTCGCGGTGCGCATGATCCTCGGCGCCGACGGCCGCAAGCGCTCGCACGGCTTTCACCGCGTGCTGATCCGCTCGGCGGCGCGGCTGCATTACGAACAGGCGCAGCTTGCGGTGTCCGGCCGCACCGACGAGATCACCGAGCCGATCGCGCAGGCCGTGCTCGAGCCGCTCTACGCCGCCTATCGGTCCGTGCGCCGCGCCCGCGACCAGCGCGAGCCGCTCGATCTGGAAATCCCCGAGCGCAAGATCGTGCTCAAGTCCGACGGCACCGTGGACCGGGTGATCATGCCGCAGCGGCTGGAATCGCACCGGCTGATCGAGGAGTTCATGATCCTCGCCAACGTGGCGGCGGCGGAGACCTGCGAGCGCGCGCGGGTGCCGCTGATCTATCGCGTGCATGACGAGCCGGCGCCGGAAAAGCTCAATGCCCTGCGCGAGTTTTTGGCGACGCTCGACATCGCGCTGCCGAAAGGCGGCGCGCTGCGGCCCGATGCATTCAATCGCATCCTGGCGCGCGTAAAAGGGCGCGACGTCGAGCGGCTGGTCAATGAAGTGGTGCTGCGCAGCCAGGCGCAGGCGGAATATTCGTCGGACAATTTCGGCCATTTCGGCCTCAACTTGCGCCGCTATGCCCATTTCACCTCGCCGATCCGCCGCTACGCCGATCTCATCGTGCACCGCGCCCTGATCCGCGCGTGCAAGCTCGGCGGTGACGGACTGCCCGACAGCGCCACCGCCACCGCGCTTGCCGAAGTCGCCGCCAATATTTCGGCGACCGAGCGCCGCGCCATGAAGGCCGAGCGCGAGACCGCCGACCGGCTTATCGCGCACTTTTTGGCCGACCGGGTCGGCGCCGTGTTCGACGGCCATATTTCCGGCGTCACGCGCGCTGGCCTGTTTGTCGAATTGGACGAGACCGGCGCCGACGGCTTTATTCCGGCGCGCGCGATCGGCGACGAATATTTTCGCTTTCACGAAGCCGGCCGCGCGTTTGTCGGCAGGTCGGCGACCCACCGGCTCGGCGACCCGGTGACGGTCGAACTGGTCGAGGCGGCGCCGGTTGCCGGCGCGTTGCGTTTTCGGCTCGTGCGCGATGCATCGGCGCCGCCGCGCCGGACTGGACACGAGGCGCACGGGCAGCGGAAATTCGGCCGCGGCCGGCAATCGCGCGGCCGCCGTTGAGCAAGCCGGATCAGTTCGTTGCAATGAGCGCCGATAGCGGGGAGTCCATGGTCGAAAGCGGCGTTGCGGCGGATCGCGCCGAACGTTTGACGCGCACCATCCGCGATCAAACCTTTCCCAATCTGCGGCCGCGGGATTCGGCAACGCTCATTCTCATAGACCGCGCCGAAGCCGTGCCGAAAGTGCTGCTCGGCCGCCGCCATCTGCGGCATCGCTTCATGCCCGGCAAATTCGTCTTCCCCGGCGGCCGCATCGAACCCGCCGACCGGCTGATGGCGACGACGACGACGCTGCACGAGCGCCATGTCGCGCGGCTGATGCAGCGCGTGCGGCGCGCCAGCGCCGCCAAGGCGGCGGCCTTCGCGCTCGCCGCGGTCCGCGAAACGTACGAAGAAACCGGCCTCATGCTCGGCGTGCGCACCGACCGCGCGTTCAAGACGCCGCCCGGCGCCTGGGATGCATTCGCCAAAGCTGGCATCGTGCCGGATCTCGGCGCCGTCCACTTCATCGCCCGCGCCATCACGCCGCCGAAACGACCGCTGCGCTTCGACAGCCGCTTCTTCGCCGCCGATGCCTCTGCCGTGGCCCACCGGGTCGATGGCATGGTCGGGCCAGATGCGGAATTCGTCGAACTGGTGTGGCTGCCGATCACGCAAGCGCGCAGCCTCGACATGCCGGGCATCACCGCGATCGTGCTCGAAGAACTGGCCGACCGCATCGCCGCCGGCATGAGCCCCGACCATCCGGTGCCGCTCTACCGCATGCTGCACAAGCGCTTCGTGCGCGAAATTCTTTGAACTCGTTCTGCGGTTGACGAGCCTGCTTTCTTGACTTTGCGGGACCGCCGACTAGGTTGGCGGCACGCTGTCGCTTTTTCGGGGTTCCGCCATGGCCAAAGCCACCACCATCAAGGTCAAGCTGGTGTCCAGCGCCGACACCGGCTTCTATTACGTCACGCGCAAGAATTCGCGGACCATGACCGACAAGTTGGTGAAGAAGAAATACGATCCCGTGGCCAAGAAACACGTCGAGTTTCGGGAAGCCAAGATCAAGTAAGGCTAATAAGGCGCCGCACCTCTTTGGCATCGTCATGCCCGGCCCACAGGCCGGGCATGACGTTTCAATTGCCTGATGAGGAAGCTAAGGTGGCCGGCCGGGAACGGCATCATGAGGAGGCCACTCGCACCGCTCCCGCGCCGGCCGAACCCCACGGACCCAGGAGATGCGGCGGACCTGAGCACTCCGTAGGGTATTGCGAAAAGCCATGCACTTCGGGCCGTCGCGTCGCGCGCGGCAAATGGTTCTTATCGGCTTATGTTCGCTTGCCGACAAAGCTACCGTAATCCACAGGAAAATCAACCGCCCAGATTTTGCCAAGATCTCCGACGGGGGGATAACCCAAATAATTGTGCTTAATGGCGCCGCCGCGACGATCGGCTGCGCGCCTGCATTATTTCCAACTGATGATTACGCAGAAACTGATGATTACGCAGAAACTGATGATTACGCAGACTTGGGCCGTTTGCGCTGCGCTCAGGCCGCATCAGGGACGACGCGATTGCGACCATCGCGCTTGGCGCGATAGAGCGCCTCGTCGGCGCGTTTGAGAAGCGCAGCGGCGCTGTCCTCTCTACCCCGCACGCCCGCGATTCCGATCGAAATCGTCACCGCGATGCTGCGCGCACCCTTCTGGATGGCGAACGGGTCGGCGGCGATGCGCCGGCGCAGACGCTCGGCCACCATCGCAGCCACCGCCATGTCGGTTTCCGGCATGACCACGACGAATTCTTCGCCGCCATGGCGGCAGGCCAAATCGATGCCGCGGATCGAGCGGCGGATGCGCAGCGCGAACTCGCGCAGCACGTCGTCGCCGGCATCGTGACCGTGGCTGTCGTTGATGGCCTTGAAATAGTCGATGTCGAGGATGAGCGCGGTGAGCGGCTTGCCGCGCGACTTGGCCTGCTCGATCAATGTCGCCAGATGGCTTTCCATGTAGCGGCGGTTGAACAGCCCGGTCAGCGCATCGGTGATTGCCATCTCGATCGACATTTGCACGTTGTCGCGCAGCCGCTCGGTGTAGCGGCGC
>JASHQS010000225.1 GCA_030038995.1 Xanthobacteraceae bacterium | reverse complement strand
GATTTTGGACCGGCTGCGACGCGGGCCGCGCATCGGCGCCGCGTCGCCCGTGCCCACCTGTCTTTGGAGCTGGCAGCATGAAAGGCACAAACCGTGCCGGACAGCCGTGGGCTTGACCCGGCAATCCATGCTGCGTCGGGGCCGCATGGATGCGCGGGTCAAGCCCGCGCATGACGGGAAGTGGCGCTACATGAGCGAGATCTGCTCTAGATTCCCGCTTGCGCGGGAATGAGCGGACTTAGCGAGCCGTTTCGCCTCACCACTTGCCGGTATTCGGCATCGAGGTCCATGGCTCCTTCGGCGGCAGCGGCGTGCCTTTCTGCAGGAGCTCGATCGAGTGCTTGTCGGGCGAGCGCACGAACGCCATGGTGCCGTCGCGCGGCGGCCGGTTGATGGTGACGCCGGCCTTCATGAGGCGCTCGCAGAGCGCGTAAATGTCGTCGACCTCGTAGGCGAGATGGCCGAAATAGCGCGCCTCGCCGTAATCCTCGCTGTCCCAATTGTAGGTCAGCTCGATGAGCGGCGCCTGGCGGGTCGCCGGGCCCTTGGCGACGAGATCGCCGTCGGCGGGCGCGGCCAGGAACACCAGGGTGTAGCGGTTCTTCTCGTCGACCCGGCGGCGCACCTCGGTGAGCCCGAGCTTGTTGCAGTAAAAATCGAGCGCGGCATCGAGATTGCGCACGCGCAGCATGGTGTGCAGATATCGCATGGTGAAAACTCCGCTCCTCTAGGACTGCCGCCGCCCGGGTCGCATCGGGCGTTGCGGCGCAAGAAGGTGAGAGACGCGATGGCGTCGCCCGACAGGATCGCTCCCGATCTTCCCGCCGCGATCGCGCGGCTCACTGAGATGATACACGAGGCAGGCTTCATCGTGCCATTCACCGGGGCCGGCATCTCGACCGAGTGCGGCATTCCCGACTTCCGCTCGCCCGGCGGCCTGTGGACCAAGAACCGGCCGATCCCCTACGACGAATTCTTGGCCAGCCAGGAGGCGCGCAACGAATCCTGGCGCCGCCGCTTCGCCATGATGGACGAATTCGGCGGCGCCCGGCCGGGCCGCGGCCATCGGGCGCTGGCAAGCCTTTACCGTGCCGGCAAGGTGCCGGGCGTGGTCACCCAAAACATCGACAACCTGCATCAAGCCTCGGGAATCGCCCCCGAGCACGTAGTCGAGCTGCACGGCAACACCACCTATGCGCATTGCCTGGACTGCGACAGCCGCTTCGAGCTGGCTTGGGTCCGCGAGCGCATGGCGGCGGGCAACGGCTGCGCCCCCGATTGCCCAAGCTGCGGCGGCTTCATCAAGACTGCGACAATTTCGTTCGGCCAGGCGATGCCGGAAGCCGCCATGCGGCAGGCCGAGGAGCTCACGCTCGGCTGCGACCTGTTTCTGGCGATCGGCTCGTCGCTGCAGGTATGGCCGGCCGCGGGCTTTCCGCTCATGGCCAAGCGCAATAGCGCTCGCCTGGTCATCATCAATCGCGAGCCGACCGAATTCGACGCCGCGGCCGATCTCGTCGTGCGCCAGGATATCGGCACGGTGTTGGAGCCGTTCATAGTGCATTGAACGAGCGCTTCATCCACCGTTGTTCACAGGCCGATGACGCTTTTGCGCCGGTGTTGCATTTTTACCCTTTTCCATCGGACCGCGGGTGTTATCCTCGATTGCAGAGATTCGTGAAGCGCCCGGGGGGCGCCAGCACAGCGGCGGCAGCCACGCGTCATGGCGTCGGACGGGTTCGAAACAAAAGCCACAAGACCGGGACTGGGGCCCGAGGTCGATCTCGGCAACGAGACGGCCGCGAACGTCATTGAAGTCGCCGGCGTGATCAAGTGGTTCGACGTCGCCAAGGGCTACGGCTTCATCGTGCCGGACAACGGCATGCCCGACGTGCTCTTGCACGTCACTTGCCTGCGCCGCGACGGTTACCAGACCGCCTATGAAGGCGCGCGGGTGGTCTGCGAAGTTTTGCCGCGGCCGAAGGGCCTGCAGTGCTTCCGCGTCCTCTCCATGGATGATTCGACGGCGATCCATCCGGCGCAGATGCCGCCGCCGCGGACCCATGTTACTGTGACCCCGACGAGCGGTCTCGAACGGGCACAGGTCAAATGGTTCAATCGGCTTCGCGGTTTCGGCTTCCTCACCCGCGGCGAGGGCACGCCGGATATTTTCGTGCACATGGAAACGCTGCGCCGCTTCGGTATCGCCGAGCTGCGGCCCGGCCAGTTCGTGCTGGTGCGCTACGGACCGGGGCCGAAGGGCATGATGGCGGCCGAAGTGCGGCCCGAGGCCGGTCCGCTCGGTCTCGCCTCGCACTAGCGGCGCTCGCCGCCGGCTTCACATCTTTCTCCAGTTCGACGCTGTGCGTCGTGGCGGCGGTCCTCACCGCCGCCTCCCTCTTTGTCGCGGCTGTGCCGCCGGCGCAGGCGGCGGGCCGGGCGACGATCGCGATCGTCTCGAGCACCGGCGTCCATGCCTTCGACGTGCAGCTTGCGACGAACGACGCCGAACGGGAGCGCGGCCTGATGTTCGTAAAATCGCTGCCCGAGGGGCAGGGCATGCTGTTCGACTTCAAGCGCGACCAGCCGGTCTCGTTCTGGATGCACAACACCTACATCCCGCTCGACATGATCTTCATCGCCGGCGACGGCCGCATCATGCACATTGCGGAAAATGCCAAGCCGCTGTCGGACGCCCTGATCCCGTCGCAATACCCGGTGCGCGCAGTGCTCGAAGTGATCGGCGGCACTGCCGAAAAGCTCGGCATCAAGCCGGGCGACCAGGTCAGCGGTTCGATCTTCGGTGGGAATTAATGGTCTTCCCCCTGAAAGGGGGAGGGTCGGGGCGGGGTCGCGGGCCGCAACGTAAAAACAAGTATCTGCAGCGGCACGCGAGCCGTCTGCGACCCCCACCTATCCTGCCCCTTTCAGGGCGAGGAAGAGCAAGCTGCGATCGGCCGGTTTCCGAACACACGAGCTGTAAATGCCAGAGCGGCCGCTTCGCTCGGGCCCGCAATGACGAAGCGGACGCGCGCAAGGCGATCTTAAGGAATGCGCCCTGTTACCCTACATTGAGGTTGCCCCCGTTGCGTGCCCGGCTCGCTTGCTGGGGCGTAGCCAAACGTGTATCCGGGGCCGAACCCGGCGGGGTATAGCGCAGCCTGGTAGCGCGGCAGTTTTGGGTACTGCAGGTCGCAGGTTCAAATCCTGCTGCCCCGACCACCCCGCCTTCGCTTCGCTCCAGCGGGACTCTAGGCCCGCCAGTGTTCGAGAACGAAGGCGGACTTCGCTGCGGGGGCTGAGCATTGAGGTACGTCTATATATTGCAGAGCGTGCCGTTTCCTGACAGATATTATGTTGGAAGCACATTCGATCTGAAGAGACGGCTCGCCGATCACACGATGGGCTATCAGTGCATACAAGCAAATTTCGTCCGTGGAGGCTCGGCATTTACATCGCATTCTCCGATCATTCGAAAGCCGCTCAATTCGCGGCATATTTGAAAACAGGCTGCGGCCGCGAATTTGCCAAAAGGCACTTCGACGCGCAGCAGAAAGGATGATCCGCTTCATGACCGCCCGCATCTACAAACCGGCGCGCACGGCGATGCAGTCCGGCAACGCCAACACCAGGGATTGGGTGCTGGATTACGAGCCGGAACAGCCGCGCGTCGTCGAGCCGCTGATGGGCTGGACCTCTTCGGGCGACATGAAGCAGGAGCTGCGGCTGTTCTTCGACACCAAGGAGGAAGCCATCGCCTATTGCGAGCGCGAAGCCATTGCCTACCAGGTGTTCGAGATGAAGCCGCCGGGTCGGCGTCCGCGCATTGCCTATGCGGACAATTTCGCTCCCGGCCGCCGCGACGCCTGGACCCATTAGTCGTGCCCCGGGTGCGGTGCAGCGCGCAGCGGCGCACCACCGATCCGCGACCTTCGCCAACGCAGAGCTTGTGACGATCCCGGCTCTGCAGCGCACCACTTCGTGCTGCGCTGCGCCCGGCAAAAGTGCCACACTCAAATTTCAAGCCCGCCGCCTGATCAGCGGCCGGGCGGGAGCGGCCGGCGCGGGCTGCTTTTGCGACGCGGCGCGCTGGCGCAACAGCGACAGGAAGCGCTCCTCCGGCATCGGCTGGCCGAGCAGAAAACCCTGGCCGTAATCGCAGCCCATGCTGACCAGCGCCAGCGCGTCGGCCGCTTTCTCGATGCCGATCGCCACCGCAATCGAGCCGAAATTATGCGCCAGATCGATCACCGTCTTGCACAGCGGCGCGTTGACCTTGTCGGTGCCGCAATCGGCGACGAAGGCGCGGTCGAGCTTTAATTCCGCGAACGGCAGCTCCTTGAGCCGCACCAGCGAGGAATAGCCGCGCCCGAAATCGTCGATGGCGAGCTTGACGTTGAGGTGGGCGAGGTTTTTGGCGAGCTGGCTCGCCAGTTTCAGATCGGTGACGATCTGCTCCTCGGTGACGTCGATGATGAAGCCCGGCCATTTGTCGTATTGCGGCCGGTAGGTCTGCACGATGTCGGCGATGGCGATCTTGACCAGCGCGTTGACCGGGACGTTGACGGCGAGCCGCAGGTTGACGCCGAGCTTGGCAAAATTGATCCCGGCGCTCAGCGCTTGCGCCAGGGCCGTTTCGGACAGCGTGACCAGGCTCGCTTCGCTGGCGCCGGGCATGAAGGCGCCCGGCATCAATACGCCCTGCGTCGGGTGGCGCACGCGCGCGAAAGCTTCGGCGCCGATCAGCTGTTTTTTGCGCAAGTCGATCTTCGGCTGAAACCAGAATTCCATCCAGTTGTTCTTCAGCGCCTCGGCGAGATCGACGCGGCCGGCCATCGCCGGCGGCTCGCCGAGCCTGAGCTCCTGCAGGATCTTGACGATGACGGCCGTCTCGAACGGTTTTTTCAGCGCCGGCAGCATCAACAGGCGATGCTGGTCGCCGATGTTGGTGACGTGCGCCAGCACCGCCGAGCCGCGGCTCGACATCAGCTGCACGTAGCCGCTGTAGCCGCGCTGGCCAAGCGTGATGACGCAACCGATCGCTTCCGCGGATTCGAGCGCGATGTTGATGAACACCGCATCCGGCGTGCGTTTGGCGAGCGCGGCCGCCAAGCCTTCGCCGTCGGCAAATTCCACGGTGTCGACGCCGGCGCCGTGCATGATCAGCGACAGGAAGTGGCGGATGCTGGCGTCCGAATCGATGATGAAGCAGAGCGGCGTGCGGTCGCCGCCGCGCGTCACGTCTGGCGGCGGTGCCGGGATGGCGGGGATGGCGGCTGGTTGCGCGGAGCCTGCACTCATCGGTCGTCTGTGCGCCCGCTTGGTGGAATACCGCATCATTGGCGGAAAATCTTAACCCGCGGTTTCAGATTGCTCCCGCTTGGCGGTAGCGGGCACCGCTGCACTCTGTGATTGAACGAGCCGATGTTTTCAGGTGTCATGCATGCATCGACTGCGGATGTCGCGTGCGTCGCACCCAACTGTGACGCCCAGGCTCGGCATGCTAGCCTGCGCCCAAGCCGCGGCGGCGCTGGCAATGCCGCCGATATGAGACACGGTTCTCGACCGGAGAGCACAATGGCGAAAAAGGATTCCACCGCCAAAAAATTGAACCGCCGAAAATTCCTCGCCGCGACCGCATTTGCCGGCGCCGGCAGCGCGGTCCGCCCCGCCGCGGCCGCAACGACAGCCGCGCCGCAACCGGAGCGGCGGCTGCCGTCGGCGCTGCCGCCGAACGAGCATGTGGCGGCCGTCGAGGCCGGCGCGCCGAACGTGCCGGACATCGCGCCTTATGCGACCGAGGGCCGGCCCGGCTCCGATTTCATGGTCGACGTGATCAAGACGCTCGACATCAAATATCTGCCGGCCAATCCGGCCTCGAGCTATCGCGCCCTTCATGAATCGCTGATCGACTACGGCAACAACACGATGCCGGAATTCCTCACCTGCACGCACGAGGAAGTCGGCGTCGGCATCGCCCACGGCTATTACAAGATCGCCAACAGGCCGCTGTTGACGACGTGCCACGGCACCGTCGGCCTGATGCACGCGACGATGAACGTCTACAACGCGTTCTGTGACCGCGCTCCCGTCGTCATCCTCGCCGGCAACGACCTCGACGCCGCGTATCGGCCGCCCGGTGTGCCGACCATTCACTCCGCGCAGGACATCAACGCCATCGTGCGCGAGTTCACCAAGTGGGACGACACGCCGGTCTCGGCGCAGCATTTCGCCCAATCGTTCGTGCGCGCCTATCAGATCGCCGTCACGCCGCCCTGCGCGCCGGTCGTGCTGTCGCTCGACGACGGCTTGGCGCAGGAGCCGATCAGGGATTTCGGCCAGCAACTCTACATTCCGAAATATGTGCCGAGCGCGGCGCCGGCCGGCGAATTGGGCGCGGTGCGCGAGGCGGCGCGGCTTTTGGTCGCCGCCGAGCGTCCGGTGATCGTCGCCGACCGCGCGGTCCACACCCAGCGCGGCATGGATCTGTTGGTGCAGCTCGCCGAACTCTTGCAGGCGCCGGTGGTGCGCCAGCGCTCGCGGCTCAATTTCCCGAACACGCACTATCTGAGCCGGCCGGCGAGCATGATCGGCCAGGCTGACGTGATCCTCGGCCTCGAGCTGACCGACTATTGGGCCACGGTGAACAAGTTCGTCGACAACAACGCCGAGGGCGTCGGCAGCGTCGGCTCACGCATCAAGCCGGACACCAAGCTGATCAGCATCAGCACGGTGCCCTTGATGACGAAATCCAATTACCAGGAATTCGAGCGTTTCCAGAGCGTCGACGTGCCGATCGCCGGGGATGTCGAGGCGACCTTGCCGGCTCTGCTCGAGGCGGTGAAGTTGGCGATTCCCGATAGCCGCAAGGACGCCATCGCCAAGCGCGGTCAAGCGATCAAGGAGGCCTACGCCAAAGGCCGCGATGCGACGCGCCAAATGGCGGCGATCGCCTGGGATGCCAGCCCGGTCTCCACCGCGCGGCTGTGCATGGAGCTTTACGGCCAGATCGAGGATTTAGACTGGTCACTGGTGCCGTCATCCGGCAACGTCAGCGGCTGGCCGCTGCGGCTGTGGCCGATGAGCAAGCATTACCACTGGACCGGCACGTCCGGCGGCTACGGCGTCGGCTGGGGCGCGCCGGCTTCGGTCGGCGCCGCGCTCGCCAACCGCGACGAGGGCCGCTTCTCGGTGTCGATCCAATCCGACGGCGACCTCATGTACGCGCCCGGCGCGCTGTGGACCGCGGCGCGGCACAAGATTCCGCTGCTCGCCGTCATGCACAACAACCGCGGCTATCATCAGGAGGTGATGCACGTGCAGCGGCTGGCCAATTTCCGCGATCGCCTCGCCAATCTCGGCAACGATCTCGGGCCGGTCGGCACCAGCATCATGAATCCCGACATCGAGTATCACCAGCTCGCCGAGTCGATGGGCTGGTGGGCGAAAGGACCGATCAAGGACCCCACCGATCTCGGTCCCGCGATCAAGGAAGCGGTCGCCGTGGTCAAATCCGGCCAGCCGGCGCTGGTCAATGTTTGGACGCAGCCGCGCTGAGGAGATAGCTGCAATGGCGAATGGTCGTGCGTATGTGGTGCTCGCGGCGTTCGCCGCCGGCATCGTGCTCGGTCCCGGCGCGGCGCTGGCGGCGCTGGCGGCGTCGGCGGACAACGGCAAGGTCGCTTTCGTCAAACACGGCTGCTGGCAGTGCCACGGTTTTGCGGGACAAGGCTCCGTCGCCACCAGCGCCGGCCGGGTCCTCTACGACACCAAGCTGCCGTTCGACGTGTTCAAGGCCTATGTGCGCGATCCGTCGGGCGCGATGCCGCCGTATCACGTGGAGATTCTCTCCGATTCCGATCTGGCGGATATTTACGCTTATCTGGAATCGCTGCCGCAGCCGAAGCCGGCGAGCGAAATTCCGCTGCTCAAGCAGTGAACCGATGGCGCCGGCGTTTCGCGCCGGCGCCGGCGCGCGGCGCTACGCTCCATCCGGAGGATCGAGGTGATCAAAGTCAGACGACTAGGCCATGCCACGCTGACCACGCCGGACATCGACCGGCAAGTGGCCTACTACACCGAGGTGGTCGGGCTGACGCTGGTCGAGCGCGGCAAGGATCGGGCTTTTTTGGCCTGCAAGCTCGGCCTCGAAGCCATCGCGCTCGAGCCCGGCAAGGGCAATGCGCTGTCGCGGATTGCTTTTCAGGTCGCCCCCGACAGCGATCTCGGCGAGATCGCCGCGGCGCTCGCCAAGCACGGGGTAAAGACCGAGCGGCGGCGCGGCATCTCGCCCGGCGTCTCTGCGGCGATCGTGTTCACCGATCCCAAAGGCACGCTGGTCGAAATCTTTGCCGATTACGCCTTCGCCAAGGACGACGGCCGCAGCGCAGGCATCATGCCGCTGAAGCTCGGCCACGTCGCCTACCGGGTCGACGACGTGCAGAAAACCGTGGATTTTTACTGCGACGTGCTCGGCTTTCGCGTCTCCGACTGGCGCGACGCTTCGTTTGCGTTCCTGCGCTGCAATACCGATCATCACACCGTGAACTTCGTCTACGACGCCGAGCCGCAACTGCATCACATCGCCTTCGAGGTCAAGGACTGGGCGGAAATCCAGCGCGCCGCCGAGACGCTGGCCAAGCACGACATCCATCTGGTGTGGGGCCCGGGTCGGCACATCATCGGCCACAACATCGCGATCTATCACCGCAACGCCGACAAGGTGCGCGTCGAGTTCTTCTGCGAGATGGACCAGATGAAGGACGAGGCGCTCGGCTATTTCGATCCGCGGCCCTGGCATCAGGACCGGCCGCAGCGGCCGAAAGTGTGGGGTCCGCAGACGCTGCGCAATTACTGGGGCTACGGCTCCGAGCGCATCGTCCGCGGCTATCAGACGATCGAGTAGACCGCGCCGCGACGGCGGCGGGCACAGGAGGAAAATCGTGAAAGTCTGCATGTTCCACCTGATGCCGTATCGCGACCTGCCGGCGGATTTCGAACAACGTTACAAGTCGGCCTTCATCGATCCGCTCTGGTTCGACGTCGCCGACTCGGAGAAGGTCGGCGAGTATTACAATGCGACGCTCGATGAGCTGCTCCATGCGGCTAAGGCCGGCTTCCACGGGCTATGCACCAATCAGCATCACCAGAACGTCTACGGCTTCATGGCGAATCCGAGCCTGATGGGATCGGTGCTCGCCAAGCAAACCAACGGTCAGAACATCGCCATCGTCCAGCTCGGCTCGACCCTTCCCTCGACCACGCCGCCGACGCGCATCGCCGAGGAATACGCGATGCTCGATTGCATCAGCGGCGGACGCCTGATTGCCGGCTTCCCGACTGGGCTGCCGACCGATGCGACGATTTCCAACGCCGTGGTTCCGGTCGAGCAGCGCGAGCGCTTCCGCGAAGCGCTGGCGCTGGTCGTAAAAGCATGGTCGGCGAAGGAAATCTTCGCGTGGAACGGCAAGCACTATCAACTCGGCATGGTCAACCTGTGGCCGCGGCCGATCCAGCAACCGCATCCGCCGATTTGGATTCCCGGCTCCGGGATATCGTCGACCGCCGAATACGTGGTCGATCAGGACCATTGTTTCTGCCACTTGAGTTATTACGGCGCCAAGAACGCCGCCACCGTGACCGACCGCTACTGGGAGCTCGCCGCGCGCAAGGGCCGCGACGACAATCCGCATCGCTTGAGCTTTTTGCAGTTGATCGGCGTCGCCGACAGCGACGCCGAAGCGGAAGAGATTTACGGTCCGCACGCCGAATATTTCTTCCACAAGCTGCTCTATACGCCCGCCTACTATCAACAGATTCCCGGCTGCCTCGAATATCCAGCGCTGCGGCAGGCACTCACCCATAATCCACGCGCCGAAGTCAAGCTTGGCGA
>JASHQS010000224.1 GCA_030038995.1 Xanthobacteraceae bacterium | reverse complement strand
TTGCCGCTTTTGAGCTGATCGAACCACGGCTTGAGCGGCGAGGCGGCGAAGCGGCCATCGTCGTGGGCCGTCGTTGGCAGCGCAGAAATCAGAAGCCAGAAGCCGGAAATCAGAATAAGCGAGCGAATGCGCATGGGTTGCCTCCGTTCCGATCTCGGATTTCCGGCTACCGATCCGCCGAAGGCTCAGTAGCCGTGGTTTTTCAGGACGCGGTCGCAGGCCGGCGACAAGTCGCGGCGATGCGCGCGGAAGCATGCGTAAATGCCGCTGCGGTCGCCGAGCGCCGCAGCCGCGATCTGACCGGCGGCGCATAGCCGGAACACGTCCGGCTTGCAGGCGGCGCGCTCGCTTGCGCTCTGAGCGCGGGCCTCAACGACGGCGGCGACGGCGCCGCCGCCGAGCGTGGCGGCGAGGACGAGGCCGAGAACGTGCTTCATGAGGACCTCCGACGATTTGCAGCGAGACCTTCGCCAAGCCGCTGTTGCCGATGGCGCGGCAGGCGCCGAGCGACAGGTCGATGGCGCGGTGGGTAAAGGCTGCCGGACCGCGTTCGTTGACGATCACGACGACGGAACGGCCATTGCGCCGATTGGTGACGAGTACCCGCGTGCCGAACGGCCAGGAGCGATGCGCCGCAGTGAGCCGCGACGGGTCATAGCTTGCGCCGGTGGCGGTGCGGACCTGATGGTGCTCGCGGCCGTAGCAGCTCGCGATCCCCGATCGGGTCGGGGACAGGGTTTCGGCACGCGCCGACGCGGCGAGCGCGCAAAAGATCATCGCGGCGAGAAGCGCTCGCATCGGACACCTTTGCTTGTTAGAGAAGGACGGGCGCGCGGCGTGGCGCGGCGCGCGGCTACGGCTTACGCAGCACCGCGATCGAGTGGCCGATGCGGCCCGGAAGGATCGCCTCTACGGCAAACTCCGACGCGCGGGCCCAGCGTTCGATCTCGCGCGCCGAGGTAAAATGGTTCTCGACCTTGCGCCGGCGCAGCATCGTCACCGCAATCGTATAGAGCAAAAACTTGGCGTGCCGCGCCCTCTCTATATAGGAGAAGACGAGCTTGCCCCCCGGGCGCAGCACCCGCCGCGCCTCGCGCAAATAGCGCGCAATATCGGCGCGCCGCAGATGAGTGAACACGCTGAACAGCGTGACGAAGTCCGCGCTCGCCGCCGGCGCCGGGATGACGCAATCCTCGACCAGCTCGAAGCGGTACGTTTGGCACGACCGCGCCTTGGCGAACGCAAGCAGCTCCGGCACGATATCGGTGCCGAGATAGGTGGCGGTTTCGCCGAAGCGCTCGGATATCTGCGCGGCCAGACCGCCGCTGCCGCAGCCGACGTCGATCAAGGCTTTGCCGGCGCCGAACCCGAACTCCTCAAGGAGCGCGAGCTGGACCTTGGCGATCCGCTCGAGCTCGAGCAGATTCGGCGGCCCGACCGACCGCGCCATGGCGACGTCGCGCGGCAAGGTGGCGAGAAAGTTCGCCACCGCGCGCCGATGATCGCGGACGTAATAGGGCTTGGCCATGCCGGCGGACTGTAGCCGAACCGGCCGCCGAAACAAACCGCCGGCGCTGGCGGCGCAGCGCCGGAATTGAGCGTGACCGTCGCGGCCGACGAAGCGATGCCGCTGATGGTGATGCCGCCGTTGGCCGGCGCCAGCGCGTCGATCGCGCGAAGCCACTCCGCCACCCAGTCCATCACGTCCTCGCCATCGCGTACATTCCACAATTGGCCACCGCGAAGGTGTTGCCGCTGGCCTGGCTCAGCGCGGCGAGCGCCAGCGAGACAAGCCCCTCCGCAAACGCCGACGTCGGCACCAGTTGATAATACGGATTGATATTGATGTTCGCAGCTAAGCTGGTGAACTGAAAATACTCGTTCGCGTTCTGGTCGAGAACGTAAAGCTGCCCGTAATCGCCGGAGACCGAGTTGTAGGGGATGCAGTCGATGCTGACGAAGATCGCGTCATCCGACCAGGCCAGGAACTGGACGACATTCGATGCTATTGTGGTTCTGGTCGTGGCGGTGGTGGTGAAGTTCGAGACGGTGCCGGAAACGGCCTTGTTCTGCCGGCTGAACCATGACGCGACCAGCGCCGCGCCGCCGAACTGCGACGACGCGTTGGTGTAGACCATGCCGATAAGCGTGCAGGCATTGTTGCCGCTTTCGATCTCGGTGCCGACATTGCCGGCGGTCGCGTCGGTTAAGTGCCCCGTGGTCGAAAAGTTGACGGTCAGCGTGCCGGAATTGTTGAACAGATAGACGTAGTAGAGCGTCGAGGCGGCGAGGTTCTGGCCCGCGGTGCCGTTGACATAGACTGACGTGTTGGCCGCAGTGACGCCGCCCGACGGTATCTGATAATCGACGCCGGCGATGCGGATCAGATCGCCGTCGTGGGGCGAGAGCTTGATCTGCGTGGCGCTGACATAGGCGAGGCGGCCGCACGCCCAAGGGGCAACCGCAACGACGTTGGAGCCGGCCGTCCCGATCGGATAGCTGACGCCGATCGCGCCGGTCAGGGCGTTGAGCGAACTGACGCCGGAGGCAAGATTCGGCGCTACCACCGTCCAGTTGCTCGCCCCGTCCGATTCGAGGGCGACCGAGCCGCCGGGGACGCTGACGATGCCGGTCGGCGGCGCGGTCGAGGCCTTGTTGATGGTGTCGCTGCCGGCGGGCACCGGCGTGATGGTTCTGCTGGCCGACGCCGCTTGGCTTTCATCGACGATGAGGAGTCGCGCACCTGTCGGGTAGGATGCGGCCGCCAAGAGCTGCACCGTGCGGGCCGCGCTGATTGCGGTATAGGCGATGGTGCGGTCGGTGTTTTTTACCGTGTAATTGGCGTCGGAGATGGCCGTGCGCGCGGCGATCTCGCTGGGCCAGCCGCCCGCTGTGGCGCCGTCTTGCACGACCACGCGGTTGTTGGTGGTATCGACGACAACTTCGCCGACGGCGCCGGTGAATGTGGCCATCTGCGCCGCGCTGCCGCGGCGGAATTGGATTTGCGTTGCGGTCATTGGTCTGCCAGGGGTCAGGGATCAGGGGTCAGGGGTCAGGGATCAGGGGATCGGCATCAGGCATCAGGGGGATCGGCATCAGGCATCAGACCGCCCGCGATCCCGATTCCTGATCCCTGATCCCTGGGAGCGGCGCCGGCTGCCAGACCTCGATCATCTCTTCGGTCAAGTCCTCGATCGCGGCCATCTGCTCGGCGGCGTAGCGGCCGATCGCGGCCTCGCGTTTTTGTCGCGCGTCCTCGTCGGCGAGGAAATTTCGGTCGGCCTCGCTGCGCTCGGCTTCCCGCTTGCGTCGGATGCCGGCGGCGCGCAAGGCCGCGAGCCGGCGCTTTCCAGGCGGCATCGAGGCCGCCATCAGCGCGCGCTCTTGCTCGATAACTTGGTGAATGAGCGCGTCCTTGCGCGCGCGCAAGCCGGGCCGGTCATCGACGATCACGTAATCGACGATCTCGTAGTCGTCGGCTTGCGCCTCCTCCCCCTGAAAGGGGGAGGATGGGTGGGGGTCGCGGGCTGGCAGCGACGCGGCCGGGCCCATGACGCTGCCGCCCCGCGACCCCCACCCTGACCGGGGCGCCCCACAAAATTCGCTGTGCGAATTTTGTGGGGACGCCGCTCCCCCTTTCACGGGGCGGGAATTTTGCCCGCGCGGCACGCGGCGCACGCAGGCCTCGACCAGCTCGTGCTCGCGCGGCGCCGGCTCGCCCTCGGTCTTGTGGTGATCGAGCTTGGCCTGGCGGAAGGCTTCGACGCGCTTCTTGAAGGCGTCGATGTCGCCGATTTCGGATGCTCTGATATATGCGGTCATGAGCTCCCCTATTGACAGAGCGCGCCGCGGCCGGTGGGATGGCCCGATGTGGCGCATGCTGATCGCGGTCATCGTGGTTGTGCTGTGGTCAGGCACCGTGCACGCGACGCAGTGCCGCGGTATCGCCCCGGAGCTGAAAGAGCCGGCGCTGTGCAGCATCGCCTTCGATTTCGACGGCGAGTGCGGCGTTCCGAAATACAAGTTTCCCGATTGGGACACGGTGGCGATCGCGGTCGGCGCCTGGGAAAAACTGCCGATCCGCATCATCATCGCCGCGGCGGACGTGGTCGTGATGGCACGCGGCGCGCCGAGCTTCGTCTCGGTTTTCGCCGGCAACAGCTACAATGCCGACCTGATGACCCCCGAGCGCAAGGCCGTCGGCGTGCCGTCAGGACCGCACGGCGAATTTTTTGCCAGCGTCCACGCCGAAGAACATTTTCCCGCCGATGCCGGCATGCAGTTTCCGGCCGGACAGCCCATGGAAGCCGCGCACCTCGACGTCCATGTCTACTGCTGGCCGAAGGGCGCCTCATATACCGGCAGCCTCAGCATCTGGTACAAGCTCGATCCGCCGTAGACGATGCTCATCATGCAGGCGCCAATGATGCCGTTGACTTGGGGCGACCGACTTGGGCAGTTGACTCGGGGCAGTTGACTCGGCACGTCACCCTATGCAATCGGCAGCCGCCCCCTTCAGGCTCCTCGCAATGACGCTGAAGCAGTCCGATAGGGAAACGATCTAGCCAAGAGAGTCGCGTGGAGCTGTCTGCCAGCCCGGGCTTAGCGGCGAGATTCATCGCCGAGTCCGGCGCGCTCGATGGCGCCTTCGTTCTCGTCGATGTCGGCGTTCGCGGCGGGATTCACCCGCGCTGGCTGCCGCTCGAACCGGCGATGGACATCTACGGCTTCGATGCCATTGCCGAGGTCGACGCACCGACCGCGCGGCACCATTATTTCAAGCTGGCGCTCGGCAACTTCGACGGCGAATGCCTGGTTCACGTTCCGGCCAACCCCTACGAGGCCCGCGTGTCCGCCGACGGCGGCCACCGGGTCCCGATCGCGCGGCTGGATACGCTGTGGGCAAAGGGCACGCTGCCGCCTGCCGATTTCGTCAAGGTCGATTGCGAAGGCTACGAGCCGGAAGTTTTGGCGGGCGGCGCGGATTATCTGAAAGCGAGCAACCTGTTGGGCGCCGACATCGAGAGCCATTTCCACGTCGGGCCGACCTTGCCGTATTCGCACTTCGCGGCGATCAATGCCCCATTGCTCGAACGCCGATTGCGCGTCGCCGACCTGGCCTTGAGCCGCGCGCTGGACGCCGACCAACCATGGAACGGAACCTGCAACGTCTTGTTTGCGAGGCACCTCTTGGATGAGCGCAACAGCGTTGCTGCCGGTGCTGCCGGCGCTGCCGGCTTGTCGCCAAGCACGATCTTGAAAACGATTGCGATTTTCGACGTTTACGGGCTCGCCGGGCCTGCCGTAGCGCTGGCGCGGGAGTTTCGCGAGATCATCTCCACGAGACTCGACGCCGACCTGCTCGCCAAGAAGCTCGTCCTCTCGCCGCGAATGGGAGCGCTGGAGCGACATCTACCGCATCTCGGCCTCGGACTTTGGACCCGCGCCAAGCGCCGGCTGAGCCGCTGATGGCGCGAAGAATTCCCGACTGCCGATGGTCGCGAGGCGCTGCCGCGCGCGCCGGCCTTCCAAGCGGCGCGGCCTATAGCTTGCACAGGATGAAAACCGCCTCACTGCGGTTTTGCTGCGCGTGCGCGATTGTCAAGCCGGTCTCCGGCACAGAAGCCGCATAATCGAGCATCACCCGCATTGCAGGAAAGTCCCAGACGTGAAAGTGAATGTTCTGTGCCTTGCGTTCGTATTCGTTGGCTAGCGCTTCCCCATCGCGCACGCGATCAACATTGGCGACGTAGTCGAGATAATGACCGCGCCGCGACCACTGCGGCCCCTCGCGAAAATCTCGTACAACGTGCCAAAGCGGCGTGATGGCGCGGCGCTTGTCGAAGGTGAAGCGCTTGTCCGGCAGCGCAATGAAGCCGAAGCCGCCGGGTCGCAGCACGCGGGAAATCGCGGCGAGTGCGCGAAGCGGATTTTCGACGTGCTCCAGGACGTGGTTGGCGATGACAAAATCGACGGAGCAGTCATCGATGCCCGCAAGGGTTTCAATATCGGCAACAATTTCTGGCCACTGGATGGAGGAAACTTCACCGTACCCGGTCGCTCGCAGCACGTCCGGCTCGGCGCAATCGACATAGCGAACGCGGACGTGCTCCGGCACACGAAGTGGCGCGTTAAGCGCGCCAATCTCGATCCCGTCACCATGCAGATACTTGGCTGCCAACGCCTCGCGAACTGCGTGGGGATCAGGCCGCCGCAGCAGGCGCCGCATCGTTGGCGTCGCCAGCGTGGCCTTTATGCGCCGCCATCCCGACATGCGCGCGATAGTAGCGCGCTCAGCCCGTCAAGCAACGGCCCGGCTCAGGCGATCCGCATCATGTGGTAGAGGCGCATGGCCGGCGGACCAGACCTTCGCGCCATGGCTTCGATCCGGTTGACTTCTACTGCTGGCGCGGTGCACCGTCGGCATATGAGGGGAGGCTTTCGGATGCAGCCGAGTTTTGCTGAACTGAGCGAAGAACCGGCGACAAAATTCTTGCCGCCGCTCGATCAGCCCATTGTTGACGAAGCTGTGCTCACCCCGACGCAGTTGGCGTGGCGCCGCGATGGCGTCGTGATCCTACCACGCTTTCTACCCGGAAGCTTGATGGACGCCTATTCAGAGCGACGTGCGACGCTGAGCGTGCCGGGCGGATGGGCTTCGCCAACACCGTATCTCGATGTTCCTGAGTTGCGGGAACTGGCGCTCTATCCTCCATTGATGGCGCAAATGCAGGCGCTGATCAGCGAGCCAATGATATTGCACTTGTGCCTGACCGGATGGATAAGCACCGAGCGCGGCTGGCACCAGGACGACTATCTGAATCCGCCGTTTGTCAATAGCTGGTACGCCGCCGTCTGGATGGCGCTCGATGACATTCATCCCGACAGCGGACCATTTGAGTATGTTCCGGGGTCGCATCGCTGGCCGCTGATGCGCGGCGATAAGGTCCGCGCTCACATGCCGTGGCGGCAGGCGATGCGGCCGCATTGGCCGCAGGTGTCGGAATCGTTTGTTGTTCCCGCGATCGACGCGGAAATAAGGCGCCGCGATGCAGAGGTGCGGCAATTCATCGCTAACCGCGGCGACGCGCTGATCTGGCATGGTCGCCTTCTGCACCGCGGCTCGAAGCCGAACAAACCGGGCATGCTGCGTAAATCGCTCATCTGTCATTATTCCGGCATCAATCACAGAGATGACATGCCAATGCGCGGATGTGACGCGAGTGGGCAGCTTTACGCGATCATCAAACAGCCGAGCACACTGCGGCGTGCGCTTAGCACAATAAAACATCGCTTCGTCGGTTGAAAGCCATGTCAGGCAATCCGCATTTATGCCGTTGCTGCCCATCGCCGGCGGAATGCTCCGCACAGCCGCCGTAGCCCGGATCGCGTCGTCGCGATCCGGGGCAAACCAATGGCGGAGCCAACGGAGGCAGGCCGGACTGCGCTCCCGCCTACGCGATCCGCGCTGCGGCGGACTCGAACCCTCCGAAGCTCGCATAGCGAGCGTAGCAGGGTCGCGCAATCCTCATCGGGCAGTCGATGAGCCCGGCCGGCGCCGGTCGGTCTTGCCGTTCCACAGGTTGCAGTCGCACCCCGGTTGACTTTTGGTTCTCAGCCGTGCGCAATTAGCGGCCGTAGCAAAGCAAAACAGACAGCTTGATCTGGCGATTGGCCGCCGCATCGCCGCCCGCGCAGCGAAGGCGTCGGCCGAGCCGGCTATGGAAAGCGGGATTTGCAGGGGCATGGGTCTCATCCGAGCGACATTGGCCTCCCTGAAATTCAGGAGGCTGAGCAGATGGATTAAACGAGGGCGCGATACCGACTTCGCTTGGTCAGTGGCAACAACAGGCAGTTGGATTCCACGCTCCCAGTCAAATCCTTTGCGGGAATTCTTTGATGCCCGCAGGGACCAGGGGGGTCCGGGGATCTGCAAGTGGAGGCATTATTTCGAAATCTATGACCGTCACCTTTGTCGATTTCGCGGACAGCAAGCTTACGTTCTCGAAATCGGCGTCCACAGTGGCGGCAGCCTAGCGATGTGGCACGATTATTTTGGTGCGAAGGCGTTCATCTACGGCGTCGATATTATGCCCGAGTGTCGCGCCTACGAGGCACCAGGGATCAAGATTTTTATCGGCGATCAAGCCGACCGTTCGTTTTGGCGCGACTTTCGCCGAAGGGTACCGTGCCTTGACATCGTCATAGATGACGGCGGCCACGAGCCCGAGCAACAAATCGTGAGCCTGGAGGAGTTGCTTCCATTTCTTCGACCCGGAGGGATCTATCTGTGTGAAGACATCCATGGAACGGGTAACAAATTCGCGGCATATCTTCACGGCTTGGCGGACCGGCTGAACGACGCAGCGCAGATCAACGATTTTCCAGACGATGACACGCGCAGACTTTTTGGCCGGACAACGGCATTTCAATCGGCCGTCGGATCGATGCATCTATATCCGTTCGTAGCCGTCCTTGAGCGGAATGCTATCCCGGTCGCCGAGCTAAGGGCCGCAAGACACGGCACTCAGTGGCAGCCGTTTTAAGCGATCCGCATCATGCAGTTGATGCCCATGGCGGGTGGGATGAACGGCACAGCCGCCGTAGCCCGGATCGCGTCGCCGCGATCCGGGGCAAGCCAATGGCGGAGCCAACGGAAGCAGGCTGCAGATTGCCCTTCGCGCAATCCTCACGGCGTAGTTAACGACCATGGGCGGTGTTGGACAGTCTTATCGTTCCAGAGGTTGCACTCGCGCCCTGGTTGACTTTTGGTTCTCAGCCGTGTGCAATCGACGACTGTGAGACTACAATCAGGCGGCAAAGATGCTTTGTCCTAGGTGTAAAGCTGACATCAGCGATGAAGCTCAGATTTGTAGTGGCTGCGGTCTTTCCGATCCGGGCAACCCGCCGCAGCGATCATGGACACGCAGCATTGCCGCGTCGGTCATCGATGCGACGCCCGCAGGCGGATTTATCCGTCATGCTTTAGGCAGGGAGACCATTCACGGCCTTCGCAAGCGGTTGGCGCGAAAATACCTGCGCGGCTCAGGAATAGAATTCGGCGCGCTCAACGCCCCTCTCGATCTGCCACGCCACATCAAGATCCGCTACGCCGATATCGAGACCCCAGAGGCGCTCGTTGAGCAGTTTTCGCCGCACTACAACAAAATCACCACGCCGGACATTGTGACCGACATTGAGACCATGGACTGCATTGAGAATGGCAGCATGGATTTCGTCATCGCAAACCACGTTTTAGAGCATTTAGAAAATCCACTCCGCGCCTTCCAAACAATTAACCGCGTTCTTCGTCCTGGCGGCATCGCTTTTGTTACACTGCCTGACAAACGCTTCTCATTCGATCGCAGGCGCCCGATCACGCCGCTTGAGCACCTGATCGCCGATTACGAGCACGGCCCAGAAGGGTCACGCGCGGATCATTACGACGATTGGGTCTCAAATGCCTTCGGACTAAAAGGAGGAGAGCGGCGCGCAATGGTCGCCGAGTTTGTGGCGAGACACCTCAACATTCATTTTCACGTTTGGGACTATGCCGCGATGACCGAGATGTTCAGCTATGTGGCGTCGAGATTTGGCTTTGCCATCGTCCATTCTCAATTGAACGGAATGAGCGAAGGCCTCTGGATTCTGGAAAAGTCAAGCGATCCGCATCATGCAATTGATGCCCATGGCGGGCGGAATCGTGGGGAACGTCGACGGCGACGCGCTGCCGATGGCATTGCCGGTGAAGCTAAAACTGCTACCCTGGACTGTTAAGGAACTGGGGACAAATTGGTTTCCAGGACCAGCCGTCGCCGGATTTGCAGTACCGCCGTACATCCAGATGTCATTAAAGGTCTGGCTCCCCCCAATCGTGCCGCTCGGCGTGAACTGCGGTAACTGATTGGTGGACGACAGCGCGCGGTTCTGCGCCCCGCCCGCGTTCCCCAGCACCGTGCCGTCGAAATTGCCGCCGGCGGAGGTGATGCGGCCGGAGCCGCCGGCGTCCAGATTGAAGAAGAAGCGCCCGCGCAGGTCCGGCATGGTGAAATTGCCGCCGCCCGGATTGCCGTAGGTGGTGCCGAGCACGGCATTGGCTGCCGGGAATGTCGTCGCCGAAAAATTTTGCCCTTGCGGCAAGGCGAAGCCGGACGGCAGCGTGCCGCCGAAATACGGCACGATGCCGCCGACCGGCACCGCCGGCGGATTTAAAAGTTCCCAGCGCGTGTTGGCGAGATTGTAGCGGAGCTGGATTTCGGCGAGGTTGCCGGGAATGTCGCCGATGGCGAGCGCCTGGCCGCCGTTCTTGGTGATCGTGCCGGCGCCAAGGCCGTTGGGATCGAATGTCGGCGCCGTGGTCAAATTCGCCGACGTGGCGCGGAACGACAGCACCATGCCGTCGACCAGCGTGGCGAGCGGCGGATCGTAGGTCGCGACGATGGCGTCGTGGGTGCCGCTCGCCGCCACCCAATTCTTCGGCGACAGCGGATCGTCGATGATGGCGTCCGTGCTCGTGTCGGCGACCAACAGCGGCACCCATGTGGTGCCGATATACCAGTGCAGCGTGACCTGGCCCGATACCGAGGTGTCGGCCCAGAACTGATACTGCGTCGGCGCCGACGGCGCCGCGCCGCCGGAATTGTTCGACAACAGCGCCGCGAGCGCGGCATTGATGTTGCCCTGCTCGGTCAGGCCGGAAAACACGCCGGTGGTGGGGAGGACGGTTGAGCCTTGGGACATGTTTTTAGCTGCTCGCGTTTAATTTTGCATCGCGCGGTCGCCCAGCGCTTGAGCGGTGCTGCGGTGCGGGTAGCAAAATCCGCCCAGCAAGTTGCAGCGATTGGAGACCGCGCGATGCCAGATATGCCGCCCGCCAACCCATCGGCTCGCGGCTCTGATTGGAGGATAGGGGCTACCTTTTGTTCACCGTCATCCTGAGGTGGCCGCGAAGCGGCCCTCGAAGGATGCGGCCGATGACTCACGGGCCGTCGCCCTTCGAGGCTCGCGCTGAGCTTGTCATCGGGCCGGCCGAAGGCCGGACCCGTTGGCGCCAGCACCTCAGGGTGACGGACCATTTTTTCTACGCACCTTGGACGACGATGGTGGCGACTCTCGCGACGGCGGCGCCGCCGTTGAAGAAGGTGATGGCCAGGCCGGCGAGCGTGAAGCCGGTGATCTGGTAGGTGTCGCCGGGCGTCGCCTGCCAATCGACCTGCACGCTCGGCAGCGGGTTGCCGTTGACGCCGCCGTTGAACGGCTGCGCTGTGCTGCTGCCGTCCGGCGTGAAGGTAATCGTCAGGCCGATGCTCGGCACCGCCTCGTTGACGTAATTGTCGGTGCGCGTCGGCAATTGGCCGGTGAAGGAGAACGCCGAGCAGGTCGGCACCGCGGCAGGCGACGAACTTTCAAGCCCGATGCGCAACTTCCAGGCGGTGGCCGGAAACACGCCGGGGATGAACTGCTGCCATGTGCTCCATTGCGGCACCGGCTTCGGCGGCGCGTTCGTGGCCGTCGCGATCTCGACCCAGCCTTCGATGAACGAGGTTTCGCCGGCGCCCAAAAAGTCCGGGTCGTCGAGAACGTCGCCGATGCCGAGAAAGTCGGCGTTGAACAGCGTGCCGGAGAACGCGGCGTTGGCGTTGACCGCGGCATTGGCCAGATAACCCGACGTCATCCAATGCGCATTCGGCGGCTCGTAATAGAGCGGCACCTCGAGCGGCACGCCGGCGAGCGCGAGCGTGTCGCCCGCCGCTACGCCGCCGGCAGCGACGTCGACCGACATGGTGAGCGTCGCCACCGTATCGGTGATCGAGCCGTTGTCGATGCTCGTCGTGGCAGCGCTGGCGATCGAGCCGTTATCGACCGTCGCCGGCGTCATCACATTGGTGAGCTCGAGCGGGCCGTAATCGGCGCTGGCGTAGAAGTTGACCGACTGCACGCTGCCGCCGGACGGGATCGCCGCCGGCGTCGTGGCGTCGGAAATGCCGAACCCGTAGGTGACGAGCGACGGCAGGCTGACAACCGAAACCTGGTTGCCGCTCGCCGCCGCGGCCGTGGCCTTGGCGACGAGATTGAGCGTCGCCAAGACCGTCGCGCCGCCGACCAGTCCGTAATCGAGCGAGCCGGAGAAGCCGGTCGCGAATTCGTCAAAGCTTTCGCTGTAGGTCAGCGAGAGCTGGTTGCCGGTGATCTCGATCGAAACCGGCGTCTCCGAATAGACGATCGGTCCACCGGCGACCGGCTGACAACGCGCAGAAATCCAATAGGTGCCGCTGCCAGGCGCGATGAACGGCGGGTGCGCCTGGGTGCGCATGAACAGGCTGCCGTTCCAGCTGGCGCCCTGGCGGATCTCGTAGACGATGCCGGAGCGGAAGTCGCTGACCTGGTCCCAATAGATGTATTGGAAGCCGCTCTGATAATTGGAATAGACGTCGGAGACATCGGGCAGCGGCGACAACAGCGCCGAGCCGGTCACCGTGTAGGGATAGGCCGCGCAGTCGGCGAGCGACTGCACGCCGCCACCCCAGGCGTTGAAGGTCTGGAACTTGAAATAAAGCGTCTGGCCGATGATGCCCTGGCCGAACGGATATTTGAACACGTTGTCGAGGCGGGCGAACGGCGTGCCGCTCGGATGATCGACGATCGCCGTCTCGGTGCCGTAAACGCCGCGGCCAAGATCGGTGAGATTATAGTTGTTCGCCGCGGTGAGCGTCGCGGAGCCGAAGCAAATAATCTCGCCGCCGACGTAGCAGGGATTGTCGAGCGTCGTGATGTCGTTCGCCGTGGCGGCGGCGAGCGAGCCATTCGATTGCGTCAGATTGACCGACAGCGTGTCGAGGCCGTCGATCGTCACCGCGACCGGATTGGTGGCCACCGGCGGCAGGTCCGCCGTCGTCACCCCCATATTGGAGTTGCCGTTGAGCGTGCCGACCCAACTGAAATTGCCGCTGGCGCTGGTGGAGACAAAGACGTTGCTGCCGCCATAGAGCGGATTCGAGTTGGAGACAGCGGCCCAGATCGACAGGCCGCCGCCGAGCTCGTCGCTCGGCTCGAAGATGATCGGCGCATTGACCGAGCCGACGCCGGCATTGCGGTTGACCGAATTGCCGGACGAGGTCGCGACCGGATAGAGCACCGCCGTGGCGGTCCCTTGCGGAAACTCCTCCGCGGTGATGTCCAGATAGCCGTTCTCGTCCTCTTCGATCTCGGTGATGCGGATCGGCGTATTGCTCAAGCCCAGGATCGAGTCGGTGACCGTCACCAGGTCCATCGGATCGAGCAGGCAATATTCCCAGGAGAGCCGGAACTTGTAGGTGTTCCTGATGTAGACGGCGCGCTGCAGCATCAGCTGGCCGGAGATCGACGCCACACCCGGATCGCAGATTTCGTGGGCGGTGACGGTCGGCGCCAGCCGGATGCCGCTGGTGCCGGTGGCCGCGGCGACCAGCTCGATGGCGTTCTGGTCGCGCGATTCGGCCGTGGTCAACGAATATTGTTGAAGGTTGGTGCGGTTGGAATATTCCAGGCGCCAGACGTTGTAAGCCTCGTAGAGGTCGGAGACCGAGACCTGGATCGGGTCCTGGCCGTCCTCGGCGAGAAAATCGTCGTCGGCGAGATTGTAGATCGGCGTGACGTCGGGCGAGAAGGTGATGCCGTTGCCGGTGACGGCATTGTCGCCGTAGGGGATGAAGCGCAAGGTGCCGTTCGACCACACCGCGGCGGTGTTGATGAGCTGCAGCCAGCGCGCCAGGATCGAAGACGCCTGCTCCTGCGAGTTGAGCACCGGCGAGAATGCGAGCCCGACGGCGCGACAATACGTTTGAACGGAGGCATCGTTGCCGCCGCCTTGCGTGAACAGCGTGGTCTGGTCGATCGAACCTTGCGGCAGGCCGACGCCGTATTGCGCCGCGGTCAGAAAATCCCAGATGCAGAGCGACGGATCGGCGTCGAAATAAGGCGTCGACGGCGGCGGGCTGTAGGGCGTGCCGAGCGGGGTGAAGATTGTGGTGTTGACCAGCTCCACCTGCTGTTCGGTGTAAAGCGTCTGGCCGTAGCCGGTGCCGTAGCGGAAGCCCAAAATCTCGAAATTGTGGTTGTCGACCGTGGCCGCGGAGGTCAGCGGATACGACGGCGCGTAGAAGTAGGCCGTGCCCTGGTAGGCCAGATCCTGCGGGTAGCCGTAGGTTGAAACCAGATAGGACCAGGGCGATTGCGGCGTCGTGCCCAGGAGCATGCCGAGGCCGATGGCATCGACGCCGCCAAGCGAATAGACCGACTGGTCTTTCCAGATCAGATTGACGCCGGTGACCGGCCCCTCGCAGACGGCGAGGATGATGTCGGCCGAATAGGTCGGCTGGTTGTTGCCGCCGAAGAGGCCGCCCTTGCCGCCGCCGCCGTTCTGGTTGATCTGAAAATTCGCATACCAGACCAGGTTCGGCGCCAGCTTGTTCATGCCCCAAACGACGGGGATCGGCAGCGTCGCAACGGCGGTCTGGACCTGCAGGCCGGTATAGTCCGGGGCCGTGTTGGTCGGACCAAGCCAATTTTTGAGGAGGCCGCTCACGGCGCGCTCCGCACGCCGAGGCCGGAAGTCAGAAGGCGGAATTCAGGATTCCGAAGTCGAAGGGCTTGCTCATCCTGATTTCCGATTTCCGACTTCTGATTTCCGAAGTAGCTGAAGAACCGCGGCGCGCGCTTGGCTTCATTGAGCGCCGGATTCTGCACGACGGGTTCCTCGACGACGCAGCGCGCCGGCGCGTAGGCATGCACGATCCGGATATCAGGGATCAGGGACCGGGGATCAGGCATCAAGGCCCGATCCCTGGCGCCTGATACCTGATGCCTGATACCTGATGTCTGACACTTGACCTCTGTCACGATGCCGCCGTGCGAATAGCAGCGGCCGAAACGGAACACGGCGACGTCGCCGGGCTGCACTTTGCTTGGCGCCTCGCGCCCCGCCGCCCCCCAACCCGCGGCGCTCGGCGCCTGATTGGAGAGAGCCGCTCGCTCTTCCTCCCCCTGAAAGGTGGAGGATAGGTGGGGGTCGCGGCCCGGCAGCTCAGTGTTTGCGATCAGCGCGCCACGCTGCCGACCCGCGACCCCCACCCCGACCGGGACACCCCCGCTCCCCCTCTCAGGGGGAGGGAGCAGAAAAACCTCATGGCAGCGGTCGAACAGGAAGCCGAGATACCTTTCCTCGGACCGGTGCAGATGCCAGTCGGGCGGATAGGGCCGCGGGTCGAACGGTTGGCACAGCCCGGTGTCGACGAACACGCGAACGAGCAGCATGCCGCAATCCACTCCGGCGCCCTTCACGTCGGCGCAGTTATGGTACCGCGTGCCGATCCATGAGCGCGCTTCGGCGACAACGGCAGCGCGCTGTTCTGCTTCATTCTCGTTCTCGCTCACGTCGCGCCTCGATGTGCTTGTCAAGAAGCATGGCGGCAAGCTGGCCGGTCTTTTGCCCGGCCGCCGGCTCGACGCCGGCAATGGCCGCTTGCACGGCCATGCGCCGCGACTGCTCGGCAAAGTACGACAGGAAGTCTTCGACCTCGCGCCGCTCGCGGCCGATGACGAAGTGTTTGGCCAGTGCAATGGTCAGCGCAGTCATCGTCACGTCATGGGCATGGCGACCGATCGCGGCCTGCGCCTGCGGCGACGGCCCGCCCTTGTCGATCAGCGTGGTCACAACGCCATTTGCGGCGGCGGCACGAACGGGAAGCCGCGAAAGTTGGCAAGGTTGTTGAACTTGGCCAGGCATGTTCCCTCGGAATGGTCGCAACCGAAATAAACGGTGAAGCTATCGCCTGGCGCCGGCGCGCTTTGCAGCGGATAGATGAGATAGAGCGCGACGCCGGCCAGTGCCGAGCCGACGGTCGCCGACACCCCGGAATTGACCCCCGAACCGAAGGTGATCGTGCCTTGCGCGAAATTGGCGCTGGCTCCGCTCCAGTTGATCTGCGAGAAATTCGAGCCGGCGCCGACCACGCCGCTGCTGGCGAACGACGCTTTGCTCAGCGTGCATCCGGAATCGTAGAGCGTATGCAGGCAGGTCGGCTGATAAAGATTTCTCGGCATGTCGTTGTCAAGCAGCACGAGATCGGAATTGACCGTCAGCTTCGCCGAGGTGCGGCCGATCTCGTCGATGACGCCGAGGCGGCCCTGGAACAACAGCACGCCGCCGACCACGGTGCCGCCGATCGCGTCGGAGAAGAACACGCGGTAGCGCGCGATGCGGCAACCGTCGAAGGCGCGGTTGCGCAACGCCTGCAGGAACGCCGCGCCGCCCGTGATCGTGTCGGTGGACAGCGCCGCGACCGAGATCTGCTGACTATCGACGTCAAGCCCGATCGACTGCTTGAACTTCAGCCCGTCAATGCGGACCGCGTTGGCCGCATAGAGCGTGCCATCGTAGCTGAACGACACGTCGACATTGGTGTAACCGAGCACGCTGCCGCCCGCGAGCGTGAAGGCGAATGCATCGGCCATCAGCATCACGGCGTCGGGCGCGGCGCGGACGGCGTTGAGATAGTTGATCAGCGCGGTGGATGCGGGTTTCATATTGGGCGTTGCCGCTTGCTCTGCCTCCCCCTGGCGGGTCCCCCTTTCAGGACGAGGAATTTGGCGCTAGCGCATGTTCCGCTCCGATCGAATCGCGACTCCTCGGTTCGTCATTGCCGGGCTTGACCCGGCAATCCATGCTGCGTCGGGGCCGCATGGATGCGCGGGTCAAGCCCGCGCATGACGGGGAAGTGGCGCTACATGAGCGGGATCTGCTCTAGCCGCCGAGCCAGCTCTTGACGCTGCGGAATTTCATGCTGTCGAGCCGCCAGAGATTCGACATGAACTCCTCGATGTCCATCTGGTCGTCGAGGAAGCGGCAGTTGAAGGCGAAGCCGAAGTCGGCCGTGACGGCGACTCCGGAGCCGGGCGCGGTCGTGAAATTCAGCATGTTCGGCGTGGCGAGGCTGTACGTGCTCGACGATTGCACCGTACCGTTGAGATAGACATTGTTGATTGTCGTCACCCAGCTCACCGGCTCGACAAAGCCGCCGAGCGGCCGCACCAACTGAAACGCCGTCGTCGTGCCATCGCCGTCGCCGAGAAATTGGCCGATGATCGCGTTGTCCTCGGGATCGACGTAAAGGAACGTGTTGGCCTGGCCCTGCATCTGCAGGAAGAAACCCATCAGGCTTTGCAGTGAATTCGCCTGCAATCCGGAGAACAGCGTCGCCGATGAGGTAAGCCCGTATTTCGCCTCGAACTCATAGAGCGGATAGGCCATCAGCGGCACGCGCACCTCGCGGCCGGAGACGTGGCTCGCGACGCGGGTGGCAAAGCCCGGCTTCTTGTGCCGCGACCAGGACAGGCCGGGCAGCGTCGGCAGGAGGGGCGGCGGCGTCATGGGGCGTGCTCATCGCATCGAGTTGCGCAGCGGCAGATGCGCGCCGCCCTTGAGCCCGCGCTGCAAGGCGCGGACCACGTGATGGGCGTTGTCGTCGAAGAAGCGGCGGATGCTGCGGCTGTCCATGGCGGTGATGTTGATCGGCGTGCTGATGCTCGCGCTGCCGCTCGCGCCGCCGCCGCCATCGCTTACCGCCCGGCGAAACCCTTCTGCGAACCCGCCGCGCTCCGGAAGCACCACTTCATTCTTGTGCAGGAGGGCAAGGCCGGTGCTTGGCACGGTCCAGTCACCGATGTCATGGCCGCCGGCGAGCCCCGTCCCCATGGAGATCACGGCAGCGCCTGCTGCGGCGCCGATCGCCGGCGCGGCGGGACCGGTCGTCGGCGCAACAGCCGCGGAAACCTCGGCGGCGGTCTGGCCGCCCGATGCGAAGATCGCCTTGAGCGCATTGGCGAGCGTCTCAAGAATGCTGGTCTGCCCTGAAGCGGTCTGTGCCGCTGCACGCAATGCCGCGCCGGTTGTCGTCGCCGCGGTCATCCCGGTTTCCATCGCGATGTGGCCGGCGAGGATGCGCGCCTGATTGGCCAGCCATTCGAGCGATAGTTTCACCTGGTCCTCGATGAACTTGAGCACCAGGTCGGCGCTGGTCTTCTTCATCGCCTGCGACCAACTTTCCTTGCCAGCGAGGAGTTTCTGCAGGTTCGAATTGAACGCGCCGGCGATCTGATCGGCGACCGCTTTCCATTCCTGCGCTTCATGCTGGGCCGCTTGATCGACAATTCGTTGCCGCTCGGTGAAATACTTGGCCTCGATCTGCCTTCGCTCGGCGAGCGCCTTCTCGTAGCCCGCCGAGCCGCGAGCGTTTGATAAAAGCTCGTCGTCGATCGCCGTCTCTTCGGCGCGGCGCCGCCGATCGAGTGCGGCGAGAAGCGCGGCGGTCTCTTGATCGTAGGTGGTTTCGTGCAGCCTCAGCTCGGCGGCCAGATGCTGCTTCGTCGAATTGAAGGCTGCGTCGGCGACTCTGATGGCGTTACCCATTTCCTTGAGCTGACTCGCCGCACGCGCCGTCTGATCGCCCAGACCGGCAAAAGCCTTGCTCGCGTCGGCGAGCTTATCGGTCGGGAGCGCCGCTGCGAACGTACCGCGCAGAGCCGCGGCCGCGTTGGCAACGTTGTTGACGGGCTGCGTCAGCCCGGCGAGCGCCTTATGGACGTTCGCAATCCCTTGCTCCGCATCGTCGGTGGAGGCGGTGAAGCGGATTTGGACTTCGTTCTCATCGGCCATGCCGGAGATCTCCAGGATTTATTTATTGATGGTGCCGTTCGGGAACATGGCGAGGAGTTCGTGATAATTGCGCGACGGCCGCGACGGCGGCTGGTAACCCAACGAGGCAGCGAGGAGCCGGCGTGGCGGCGGGCAGTCGGTCCAGGCGCGGCGCAGCTCGGCGAGAAACGGCATGTCGACCTGGTCGAGGACCTCGTTGCGCGTCCAGCGCAATTCAATCACCAGTTCGGCGACGAGCGCGCGCCAGTTCGCCGTTTCGAAGCGCTCGCCGCCTGCTATTCCCCCGCGTTTGTGGCCTTGATCCGCTGGCCGCCGGCCTGTTCGATCACGACCGGCAACGCGGCGACCAGTTCGCCGATCGGGATCGGCAGATCGAGAAACTCCTCGCGCGTCAGCGCCGGATGGGCGCGGCGCAAGCCGTGCCACACCACCTCGGCCAGCGGCAACAGCCGCTCGCCGCTCAAGTTTTCCACGGTGATACCCGACAGTTTCGGCACGTGATCGGCGATCGCGAGAATCTGCCGCAGCGACAGCGGCGCCACGTAGAATTCGCGGCCGGCAAGGCGCACGCTGCGCGCTGCGGCGCGATCCAGGTTTTGGTCGGGTTCGAGGCTCAACGGGCTTCTCCTGTGTGAGGTGCGCGGTTTGGCGCTCCTTCCGGACCTGCTTTCGCGGGAACGAACGGAAGCGGCCAAGACATCCAAGACATGCGGCGCCGCTCACTCTTCCTCCCCCTGAAAGGGGGAGGATAGGTGGGGGCCGTGTGCCGCTCACGCGGCGTCGCTTACGGGCGCGGTGCTAACGGCCAGCGACCCCCGCCCCAACCGGGGCACCCCACAAAATTCGCTGCGCGAATTTTGTGGGGACCCCCGCTCCCCCTTTTCAGGGAGGGAGAGCTGAGCAGGTCCGTTTATTCGGTCAAACTGATGGTGCCGATATTGTTGGAGGAATCGGCGATGGCCTGGAAATCGAACTCGGCGACCGTGAATTTCTGGCTGGAAAACGGCAGCGACAGTTTCGGCGCCACGCAGGCGTTGAGTTTGACCACGATGTCCTTGCTGGTGCCGAAATAGTTGAACGTCTCCTTCAGCGACACTTCGAACATGGGCAGCGGGCCGGTGAGCTGGTTGGCGAGCGTGATCTTGTTGCCGGAGGTGATGCTGTAGCTGTAGTAGATCACCACCGCCGCGCCGTTGTCGGCGGAATTGAACGTGTAGGTGCCGTCGCTGCCCGACGGCGCGATATATTGGCCCTGCGCCGGCGACGCCGCGGCCGGCACGAGCTGCGCGCCGCTCGAAGCATAGAACACGCCGAAATCCTCGAGAAACGTCGCGCCGTTGGCGACGCTGACGGCCGCCGCCGTGACGGTGTCGGTCTCGCCGGTCGTCATCTCGACCATGCTGCCCGCGGTGAGCGTCTGGCCCAGGAACAGATTGTTGATCTGCGTCGACTGCAGGCGGGCGAATTTGGCCTTGCCGGCGATCTTGAACTCGCCGCCGCCGGCGGCAACCGCCATGTTGTACTGGCCGAGCAGCAGCTCGATCTTGCGGTCGAAATCGAGCGAGACGTCCTGCAAGGTGCCGAGCAGAGCTGGCGGCGTGCCGGCGATATCGGTGCGCTTGCCGATCAAAGTGCCGCTGCCGAAAGCGAATTGGGTCATGGTGGGTCTCCTGTGGGGGGAAGGGCGAAACGGCGAATAGCGAATCGCGAGTAGCGAATGGCGAATAGCGAATAGCTGGAGCGGGCTCGCGCCCCATTCGCTACTCGCCATTCGCCATTCGCCATTCGCGATCTGGCAATTCGCTGTTTGCCGTTACGGAACGAGGATCTGGAACGGAATGGCCGCGACCGCCTTGCCGTCGATATCGCCGGTGTCGACGAATACGGGCCCGAGCGGGTAGCAATGCGACACGAGCCCGCCGAGGGTTTGCCGGTTGCCGTTGACGGCGTCGGCCGCGGACGGCGCCACCGCCGCGTCGATGGCATCGAGCACGCCGTTCATGGCGCCGTCCGGCACGTCCTCCGGATCGAGCCCGGCGGACAGATAGACGAAGACGTGGACGTTGATGGTGAGCGTCGGCAAACCTTCGCTCTGCCGGCCGCGCACCTCGCCGGTCTTGAGCACGGTCAAAAACGGCATCTGCGTCTCGTTGACCTGGTCCCAATGCACGAAGCGCCGGCTGGTGGCGGCAAAATCCGCCGCACCGGCGACCAGCGCGAAAAACGCCGCGGAAATCTGCTCGCGCGTGACGGTGCTCATCGCGGCTCCTCTTGCTGACCGGCTTACGGCCTCGGCGTTGACGGCATCGGGCGCTCACGCCATGGTGCGGCGTTTGCAGAAAAACGGAACCGGCGCGTGAAGGATATCGTCAAAAAACTCGAATATCGCACCGTCAAGCCGGCGCTGCGCGCGCTGCAGCCGTGGCGTCACGTGACCTACGGCGCCGTCCGCGTGCACTACAAGCGTTACCTCGACGGCGGCGGCAGCGCGTTCGGCCAGGATTACATCCCGTTGCTGCACGATTGCGGCATGCCCAAGCAGGCGCGCGTGTTCGAATGGTGCGCCGGCCCGGCCTTCATTGGCTTTGCGCTGCTCGGCTTCGGCCTGTGCGAGACGCTGTGCCTTGCCGACATCAATCCCGCCGCGGTGCGCGCCTGCCGGCGCACCATCGCGGAGAACAGCTTGTCCGACCGCGTCGCCGTCTATCGCTCCAATAATCTCGACGACATTCCGCCCGGCGAGCGCTGGGATCTCGTGGTCGGCAACCCGCCGCATTTCGATTGGTCGCAGATCGGCGAAATCCGCATCGGCGACAGCGGCTGGCGCCTCCACCGCCGCTTTTTCCAGACCGTCGGCCGCTTCCTAAAACCCGGCGGCGTCATCCTGATCCAGGAAAACAATCACGGCTCGACCGCCGAAACGTTCCGGCCGATGATCGAGGAAGCCGGCTTCGCCATCGTGCTCACACGCAACGCCGAGCCGCGCCTCACGCCGTACACGCGCTACTACTATCTCGGCATCATGCATCGCGGCGAGGTTCCGCCGGAGTGGCTGGTGCGGGGATGACGAGGCCGCTCGCGGCATTTTCCTCAAACCGTCACGTCCTGCAGATTCTCAGCAAAGGCACAACGTTTGCCGTTTCGGCAACTTACGGGCGGATTAGGACGGTGAGCCGGAAGAGTTTGGCTGAGGCGGTGCCGATGGCGGAGATGGCACAGGTAAATTTGAAGTAGGTGATAGCGGCGCAGCAGGCTTCCGAACGTTGCGTGCGAGCCAGATCGCTGCCGTTGGGCCACCTATCGAAACAACAGCAATGGCAATAGCAGCCCACATATTTCCAAAGATGCCGACGATGGCCGCTAGACCAAGTCCCCCCAAGGCCACGATCAAGGCATTTCGCTGCGATCGATCAAGTCGTCCCTCTGACCCGACAGTTCTCAGCTTTTCGAGTTCTCGGCGATGTGCCGCTTGCTGCTCAGTCCATTCAACTAACTTGTCGATCAGTTCAGGGCGGATATTTCCATATTCTCTAAGGATCGGCGGGGGAGCCAAAGGCAACGTTCCGCTGACCATCATTGTGAGACTAATTTCTAGCGCCTTCGTGACGTTGGGGTCCCTCGGATCGACCCCGACGGTTCTGAGTGCGGACTCTAAAGCTGGCGGAACAATTTCCGGTTGCGCGGGGGACACACTTGTTTCAGTCTTTTTGTTATTAGGCGGCTTGGGTTTCTCGCCGTTGCTCCCGCTGTTCTGTTGATCGCTCATTGCAATGTCTTTCGGCACTGGTGACGGCTCGCCAGACTTGGTCTAAATCTAATTGAACGGACGCCCAATCGGAAGCCATCGCCGCTCGGTCAGAACGCACAAACGTCTCTTCTGACAGGGTAGGGAAAAAGCTCATAGCCGATGCAATGCCTTGAACATAGTCATGCCAATGACTCCAGGCACCTGAGAAGGAACATTGACCCGAGATAAAGCTGCTCAGTGCTGAGTGGTGTTCGGTGCCGAGGCCATGGCAAGTGCGGGCAACCGTCGCAATATGATCGCATACCGCAGGCGAGAAAAAGTATCCCTTTTGTGAGGGAGATTCGGTATGCCGCAGCCAATCGAATAAATCGAGCTGCTGTGGTTCCGTCTGAATTGTCAGGTAGTTAGAGGGGTAGCCGAAGGGAGTTCGCATGGCCCTGCTCATTGGGTCGCCCCAAACCTTAGCACGAATGGCTTACGCGTACATAGCTATTATACTCAGCAACCTCAAGGATTTATGACCGGCCATTCCGGGCCCCCCGCGATTATCCCGAATTGCCGCCAGTGCTTCGCGGGCGTTTCGCTCGGATGGGTGCATCTACGGCCGATACTCGGCCTGCCAATTGGCCACGGTAGAATAATTCGTCAAGTCTAGTCTATCGCCTCACCTACCGCCTCGCTCAGCTCTTCCCGTATCGCCTCCGCCATCTCCGCGAGCGACGCGCGCATGTAGGAGCGCGCCGGCAGGGTCACGGCCGGGATTTGCACGCGGGCGGCGAAGACCTGCTTGCCGCCGATGACGAAGGCCAGCGCCTTGGCTTTGTCCGGCACGATCTGGTGCGGCGGGATGGTGCCGCCGAACTCGTGGATCGCCGCGTATTTGACGTCGGTCGAGGCGATGCGCACGGCAACGCCTTGCGGTTCCTCCGCGATGGTGGCGACGATCGAGGCGGCGAGCGCGCCGCTTCGGGTCTGCAGCACTTCGCCCGCCAGCTTCTGCCGAATTCGGTCTTGCAGCGCCGCGGCGAGCGTATTGCTCTTGGCCAACAGCGCGGCGCGGATGCGCTCGGGCATGGCGGCGAGCGCGGCAGAGCAGGAATCGACGAGCTCGACCTCCAGCATCACGGCACCGCGACGCAGCGATAAGGATCGAGCGAGGCGCGCACGAAATCCGGCATGTCCTTGAGGCTGTACGAGGCCGTCATTTGGCCCTGCACGGTCTGCGCGCTCTGGCCGATGCGGGTGCGGTAGCGGTAGCGCTCCGCCACCCATTCGATGCAGGCGTTGTTGATCGCCGCCGGAATGAAACCATAGGAGAGCAGTACCGCGGCGCCGGCATCGGCCGCCGCGAAGGTGTAGATTCCGGCCGATACATTATATTGGCCCGCGGCCGGGTTGTTGCCCGCGACGGCGGCGAGTGCCGCGCCACTGGCATAAACGACGCCGGCGTCGCTCGCCCAGGGGCCGAACGGCGCCGCGGCGGTCACGGTGTAAGGGCCGGGCGCGGCCGGCACGCTCGCGGCTTCGCCCTGTACCGCATAGCCGGCGCTGTAGCCCACCACCACGTTCTGGCGGCCTCTGCGAAACGCCATGTCGAACAGATCGAGCGCCTGCGGCCGGCCGGGCGGCAGGCCGTTCCACGGCTCGAGCAAATAGCCGCGCGCGTGCGCCGCGCCGGCTTGCGGCAGCGGCGCCGCCGGCACCGCGACATTGTCGATCACGAGCGAAGCGAGCTGCAGCGCCGGATAGTGCTCCAGGAACATGCGCGGCTTGCCGTTGCCGTTGAGCTGCTCGGTGAAGGCGCGCGGGGTGAGCGACGGCCGGCCCAGATAGGCGGCAATCGCGCCGCTCAAGTCGGTGATCAGGCGCGCGATCAGCGCGTCGTCGGTCGAGCCGATGCCGCTCGATCCGGACAGCCAGGTTTTTACGTCCGCGAGTGCGGCGAGATCGGAAGCGGCCATGATGACAAACCTCTGCTTACGGCTTTTTCGCAACCGGGCGGCTGCGCCACGCCGGCAGGCTGAGCTTCGGCAACGACGCCGGGTCCCGCAGCGCAGGACGCGCAGGCGCGGCTTTCGCCTTCTCGTCCGCGCCGACCGCGACGAAGCCGAAGCACTCGATCAACAGCGCGCCGACCGCGGGCTCGACCTCATAGAAGCCGTCGCGCGCGGCAAGAATGACGCCGGCGACGCATGGGTCGCCGACGCCTTCAGGAGCCTTCAGCTTCATCGGGTAACCTCGTTATCTGCGATTCGAAAATCGGTGACCTCTGCTGCGAAACCCCGCACCAATTCGACCCGCCTATGCTTTGATGTCTCAGATGCAACCGTCTAGAGCATTTCCCGACGATGCTGAATCGTCATTGCGAGCCAACGGGTCCGGGCCGAAGTGGCCGGCCCGATGACAAGCTCCGCGAAGCAATCCAGGGCGGCTCGCGCAAGCTTCTGGATTGCTTCGTCGCCCCTTCGGGGCGCCTCGCAATGACGCCGCTGATGCAGTCCGATCGGGAAATGCTCTAGCAGCCGAACGTGACGAGATAAAAATGACTGCCCATCGACGTATATCCGATGATCGGACATACGGCATCGGTCGTTTCGGCTTTTTTCATCCACTCTGCAGATCGGCTCTCCGGCGGCAAGGTGAACTCATCGCTCTCATCGTACACCACTTCTGTGCTACTCAGGAACCAAGAGTTCCAGTAAAAAACCTTGAAGCGAGGTTTTTCGGCCGGCAGCTTGGAAATTTCCTGCAAGTAAATTGGGCGCACAACGAGAAAATGAAGGTAAGCGCCCCATAGCTGGCCGGTTCCCCAAACAAATCCAAAGTTCCAGGCAGCGATCAGCGTACTCAGGGGAAAAGCCACAATTGACAAAAATCGCCGCCATAAACGATGGTATGCGTACGCAGCAGCGACGCACAGGGCTACCAGGGCGGCGAGCACCCAGTAAAATACAATTACCGGCGCGCCAACCACCATAAGCTTGAACGGTCCGGCACAGATCAGAACAAAGACGGCTGGACAACCGATCGTGAACAAGAACGGCCAACGCGCAATGCGGTCGCTCTCAACGGACGGCATCATCGGGCCTCCCTCAGCGGTCGGACGAAATGCGGCCGGATTGATAGAGCTCATAACCAATCTGCGTGTCACGAATTTCTCGTGCAGTCAACAGGCGGCCCTGCTTCAGCGTATAGGAAAGCTGGATCAACAATGCAGTGTAAAACGGGATGCCTGCCGCGACACAATAAAGCCAATCGCGATTGTTGCATAATCCTCGTACTCGGTGACATATCTGCCCTGGACGCGTTCGGCGTCCCATGCGCCGGCGTGCTCGAACTGCTGCAGTTCATGCGCAATGCCGAGCATAGCCTGGTAAAATGAAGCGGCGTCCGGCCCTGGTGTCGCGGTAGTAGCGGCAAACTGCTTTCCGGCAGCAAGTCCCGCTCGCACATACATTTCCGGCGGCAGATCGGCCGGTCGCGAGAGGGCATTTCCTTGGTCATCGAAGACCGGCTGTCCGTTGCTGTCCATAAACGGCACTGGATGCTTCGGATTGTCAGCCGGTATATCGTGTGCTGAAAGTTTTGGCGACGCAACGACTTCTGCGTACTGCGCGCCTGGTTTCCAAGGATTGTCAGGCGCAGCATCGGAAATGATCGACCTAGCACCTGAATGTGACGGCGGGGATGCGGTTGCCTTTGAACTATCGCCGTTGCTCCCACTCCCGCCACCACTGCTCGTCCATTCCCCGCCGTGCGGATTGCCGGCGGGGACGCGCGGCTCGTTCGGGTCGTAGCCGATAACCGTCCGCGCTTGTTGACGCGGCGGCACGAGAAATCCGTCGATGAAGGAAGCCCCCGCGACGCTCGGCGCCGCGGGGATTTAAGAACAATGCGACGTGCGACTAACCCGCGGCGATGTTCGAGATGATCGCCATCGACGGCGGGAAATAGTGCTGCAGCACCTCGTCGGCGTAGACGCCGCATTCGTAGCGGCGCGCCCGCGGCGGCCACTCGATCTGATAATAGTCCTGGCGGGTGCGCACCTGCATGACGTTGCCGACGTTGGACAGCGGATAGGGCAGCGTCTTCGCCGTCATCAGCAGGGTGCCGGCCGGCATGTTGGGATGGATGCGGATGTCGAGCGTCTTTGGGCCGGCCATGGAGAACTTGTTGAGATAGGTGCGCACCATGACGCCGCCGCCGAGCGCGCCCTGGTTGGTATCGAACACGAAGCGCTGCGCGGCGTTGGCGTTGCCGGCCAGGATCTTCTTCGACAGATCGTTGGCGACCTGCGAGCCGACCCAGATGGTGTCGGGCGACAGCCGGTAATTGTCCCAGCGGTCCTTCAATGCCGCGTCGATCTCGACGATGCCGCCGGCGCCGTCGCCGGTCAGCGTCGAGCCGGTGCCGGCGGTGCCGGTCGTCAGATAATTGACGTAGGCGTTCGAGCCGCTCTTGAAGGCCTGATAGAGCAGGCCATCGAACACCAACGCGTTGGTCGAATTGTCGCTGGCGCCGAGCGACGCCGCGGTCTGCGTGCCGTCGGCGTTGGCGGTGATGACCACCGAGTTGATGGTGGTGATGGCGCCGAGCAGTTCCGAACCGGCCGCGCCCCAGAACCAGGCATAGCCGAGCGCGCCGGTGACCGGCGCCACGGTGGCGGCGACCGATCCGGTGGTGCCGGAAGAAATCGAGGCGGTGGCGTTGGCGGAATTCGCCGCCGCGCCGCCGCCGAACGTGTCCGAGGAGCCGTCGGCATTGCTGCGGGTGATGGCGCCCTGAATGCCGGTGGTGACGCTGCCGTTGACGAGGCCGTCGAGCGAGAGCGCGACGCAGATGACGCTGTACGGGCTCGCCGCGGCGGTGAGCGCACCGCCGCTGGTCGACGGTGCCAGCGACGGCGTCGGCGTGGTGCCGAGCGGCACCGAGGTGTTGCCGCCGAGGATCAACAGCTCCTCGCCCATCATGCAGGCTTCGAGCCCGACCTTGGCGCCGATCGCCTTGACGTCGTCGAAACCCATGCCGGCATATTGCGCCTCGAAATCGACCGAGGTCTCGATGCCGATGCCCTTGTAGGCGGCGCTGTAATCCTGGGTCGTCACCGCCTGCACGCCGCCGCGATTGCCGCCGGAGACGCCGATGCGCAGGCCAGTGGTGTTGACGCCGGTGACGGCGCGCCAGTTGGCCTGCACGCCGCCCTTGCCGGAGACCCGCGGCGTCTCGTTGCGCAGCGGCGTGAGGAACGGATAGACGAACTTGGCGCCGGTCTCCAGGTCGTAATAGGTGAGCCCGGAAATCGGCGAGGTCGATTCCGAGAACGTGCTCTTGGCGAGCGGATGGCCGGGCAGCGGATTGGCGTGCGCCTTCTCGATCTCCTTGAGGAAGCTCGTGGCGTTGCTCAGCGCCGCGTTGTAGTCCTGCATCGTGTGCGGCAGCATCGACTTGGCAATGAGGTCCGGCAGATTGGCTTGATACATGGCGTGGTCCCTGTTGGTTGGTGTTGCGTTCGGATTGTTGGCAACGAACAATCCAGTGTTCCCGCGGCGGCGGGAATTTCGTCACTGCTGTCGTGGTGGAGCCGGTGGTGGCCTGCACGGGGCGAGCGGATGACGGCGCGCCGTTCTGCACGCTTGGCGATGGGTATTTTTGATTGAACGACGACAGCGGCGGTAAACCGAACGAACGCATTTACGCGCGCGGCTCGACCGTCGGCGCAGCTCTATAGGTTCAAGATTTTATAAAGGACATGAAAGGCGGGTTGTCCCGCCTCGGAAACCCCAGGATCCCATCCCTTACGGATGTGAAAGCCGGACAAAATAAAAATGGCCAATGATATGCCGTTGCGACGAACGAACGATGCCGTCTACCTCGGCTTTCATCTCCCAAGCTTCGGATGGATGATCGTACGCGACCTCGTCGGTTTCGTCGTACAACAGCCCACGGTCATTGTAGTCGTGCATCCACACCACGAACCGCGACCCAGTCGCAGGTTCCTTTGCGACCGGCGCCAGGTAGGAGTGATAAGCCACAAAGAAGCGCGCGTACTCTGCCGCGGTATCGGTCTGCTTCCAGAGGAAAGGCATGACGAAAGGTGAGCTCAATAGCACCAGCAAAAAAGTCAATGGCAATATGACAGTCGAGAGTACTGCGCGCCATTGTCGCGCAGCCGCCCACTGGATCATCAGCCTGCAGGCAACGATGACCATACCTACCCAGATCGCGGCAAGCCCAAAACCGACAATTACGAAGAAAAATTCCGATATGATCGGCAGCCAAAAAAACTGGCAGAGCTGCAACAGCAAAACAAACAGTAGAGGCCAAACAATCGCGACGGCGACCGGCCAATAAAGAATTCGATTGTCGGCCACGGGCGAAGTCATCCTGGCCAGCAGCCGCTCCCAAAGCCGCAGGCCCAGCCGCCCCACGGCAACCGGAGTCACCAGTGGAACGGCCACGAGCAGCACCACAAAAACAGCGAACACCAGTACTTTGATGATCATTTGACCTGCGTTGCCGGCTGAAAAAGTCACCAAGCATTGAACATATCATGAACTCCGTCAATCAACTCCAACACACGGGCGGCGCTTCAGTAACCAAACTTGCTTGCCGGCTGCTTGCCTCATGTCCCTGCCGAACTTGTGAACTCAATTTTTGAGGCGAATACGGCCAGATTCGTAAAGCTCGTATCCCTTGAGGCGTCCTGCTTGGTCGAGTGGGTGTAGCGCTCGCCTGGCTCTTCTTGAAAACTAGAAAACAAGCTAGCGTAATAATCCGCGATTGTGAGCATATCTTCTCTGTTTACGCCGGCCGCCGCCATGAATATTCTCAACGCAATGTTCGTGTAATGGCGATAATCGCAGACATAACGGGCCCTCAGTCGCCAACCCAGTTGAGAATGACCTCGTAGATCGTCTTTTCTCCCCACGGATTTTTCTCGTCGAGATCGCGTCCGCTATCCGCAGGCATGCGGAGGTGGATGTGGTCGCCGTCGGCGCGGACTCGTTCCAGCGCCTTGATCAACTTTTCCATTCCTTCCTCGTCACAGCTGATCCTAATCGCTGAGTGTTGGTGGACAATTTCAAAGCTGAGCATCTGAACCTCCAGGTGCAAGCTCAAGCAGCGTGCGTAACGCCTGGATATGCTTGCGATTTACGATATAGCACATGCGCCGTAGAAAGGGATCACAACATATCCGCTCTTTTGTTTCAGTCTGGAATCATCAGCGGCATCTCCGGCATGATCGGCTCTGGAGCGGAGATTGGCGGGAGCGGCATTGGAATTGGAATGACAGGGGCAAACGGATTTGGCGTCCACGGCGGCTCATCTCCGTTCGGATCAGACCACGACTGATCATCTTTTAGACTCTTTTGTCCAGACCGCGGTTTTCTGGAATTTGGCGGCCATCGCCCTTGATCGTTACCGTCATTGTCTTGTACATCCCAATGCCGCCAATGCGTGCCGTCTTCAGGGTGAACCGTATAAGTGTTTCCGTCCGGATCTTTTAGGTAATATTTATTGTTCGGCCATGTGCCTTGTTTCCAGGTTTTCGGATCGTAGCCAGGCGGGGCAGGCGGAAAATGCGGGTTGAGGCCATACTGCACGGGACGGCTGCCGGCGCGCCCTCGTCACCGTCCTTGGGTCGAAATTTGCCGCCTCTGCCGTCCGGCGTGCCTGCAGGCCAGCCCGGGTGCTCCGGGTCGTCGGGACTTGCCTTCAAGGCCGTCGGCTGATCGGAATCGTCCCTGATGATATGCGAGCGCCGGCGCGGGTCGCGTCGCCGCCGCTCCTCCTGGACGAACTCGACGAATTCGCCGTATTGGCGCTGCAGCTCGAGGTGCAGCACGACGAGTTTGCCGGCGTCGCGACGAATCGCGGCGATCTCGGCGCGGCGTTGGCGCCAAAATTCGTCGTCCTGCGTGGCGAGCGCGCGCGCCGCCGCCAGCACTTCGAGTTGCTTCTCCAACGTCGGCGGCGGCACGGTGGAAATGCCTGGCTTGTAGGACGTCATGTCTTTCGCTCCTGCGACATGCTCGTCCTCACCAGGCCTGTTCGGGGTGCAGAGCCGGCCCCAGTGGAGCGCTTCCAGCATCAATCGCCGATCCAGTGCCGCCACTGGTCCACTCCCCGCCCTGCGGATTGCCGGCCGGCACGCGCGGCTGGTCGGGATTGTATTTGATGACATGCGAGCGCAAGCGCGGGTCGCGGCGCCGCCGCTCCTCCTGGACCCACTCGACGAACTCGCCGTATTGGCGCTGCAGCTCGAGGCGCAGCACGACGAGTTCGCCGAGTTTGCGGCGAATCGCGGCGATCTCGGCGCGGCGTTGGCGCCAAAATTCGTCGTCCTGCGTGGCGAGCGAGCGCGCCGCTGCCAGCACTTCGAGCTGCTTCTGCAACGTCGGCGGCGGCACGGTGGCAATGCCTGGCTTGTAGGACGTCATCGGCTTTCGCTCCTGAGGAGTGCGCTTGCGTGTTGACTCAACTCCGTCACCCTGAGGTGCTCGGCGCGCAGCGCCGAGCCTCGAAGGGCGACGGTCAAGGCGCTCGGGCCGCATCCTTCGAGGCGCGCCTTCGGCGCGCACCTCAGGATGACGGTGAACGTCGAAAGCGGCGTCAGCGCTGGCGCGGCCTGATGCCGGGGATGGTGTGCATCGGCGCCTGCTGGGCGCGTCGGATCGCCATGTCGGCCAGCGCTTCGAGGCCGCCGGGGCGATCGAGCAGATTTTTGGCTTCCGGCATCAGCGAGTCCTCGCTCTTCTCGGCGACACGCACCGAGCTGGTCCCGAGCGGCATCGGCTGGTCCTCGATCTTTTTGATGCGCGCGAGCACCTCGTCGAAAAGCGCGCTCATGCCATGGACGGTTTTTTCGACCGCGCTCATTCGCTGATCGCCAAGCTTGTTGAGCTTCTGCGTCTCACGGTCGTCCGCGCCTGCCGCTGCGCCCTCGCCGGCTTGCGGCGAGAATTGCGGCCGCGGCTCGACGTTGGCGCCGGGAATGTGCGCGCCCGGACAGCAATCGGGATCGAGCGCCACCAGAAGATCGTGGCTCTGCTTGATGCGCTCCTTGTCGGCCTTGGAATGGCGGGCGCCGATCTTGGCGAAGTCTTCACCCGCTGACGCGCCCTTGAAACGGCGCGCCTCGGTCGAACCGTCGGCCTTGATCACCGAGAACGTGGCGTCCGGCAGGCACGGATGATCGACCAGCGACACTTCGGTCGGCTCGGCCGTGTAGCGCATCAGCTTCGGATCGTCCGGGTCGGTCCAGCGCCGCACGTAGCGGCCGCCCTGGGAGAAACCGGTATAAACGCCCTCCTCGACCTTCTGCCACTCGGCGTCGTCGACCACCTTGCCGCAGATCTCGATGCGCCGCGCGTCGTCGTTGAACGCGATGTCGACCAGCTTGCCGGCGGCGACGGCGCCGTGCATGGCGCGCAGGTTGCCGAAACTCTTGCCGTCGGTCGCGGCGGCGAATTTCTGCGACCATGTCTGATAATGCGGCTTGGTCGAGGCGTAATCGCACACCTCGCCGAGCGCATCCGGCGCTTCGGCGGTGACGACGCCGTAAACGAGCCGCTTCGCCGCGTCGATCTTGATGATCGGCACGAACAGCTTCAGGGGTTTAGTGGTGGCAATGGCAGTGGCTTCATCCATGATGGACTCCTGTTGGCGTTTTTAGGCGATATCCGGCTCATCCCGGCCAGGGGTGCGGCGTGGCCAGGGGCGATTGCATTTTTGGTTGTGCGAAAGCGTTCAGGCGGCTGAGCGGAGCCGCGGGATTTCTCTCTGGGGCGACATGACCGTGCGCTGTCCCCGCCTCAAGGAGGCAACGCTGCAGATGCTAAGCTTTCCGCCAAACGACCAGACCCTCTCGGTCATATGCACTTACGAAGACCTCTTGTGCGTTGTTCGCCATTTCATCGATGAGAGTTTCGTCCAGGATGCACGTTGTTGGCACGTCTGCCGCACTAAAACCAAAATTGCAAAAGACGGCGACCAACAAAAAGCTCCTCATTCGAAGCATTGTCCGGGAAATTACCGCTGCACTAATATCATGATGGCCGAGAATATGGTAAACGGCGCTGGACTGATCAAAGAACACGCCGTCGTATTTGCCCAAAACCGGATCGTGCGGCCTGGCCACAAGATCCTGAAACACGAGACTGCCGTTAGCAGCACGGCCGCTCAAATGTTCGATCTCACGCTCAAACCACACGCACGTCTCGCGCCATGGCAATAATCCGCCCGTCTCGAACTCCAAGGCGCGCTCCCGGGCCGTTTCCGCGGGCAACGGCGCGAACACGTCTCCGCCCCGCTCCAGTTCTCTCGCAATTCTCGAGCATAGCCCCGGCCACCGTCTCAAGCAGGAAGCGACGTACTCCAGACCTTCGTCGCCTAAGTTCATCTCTTTCAAATTCATTGGAACCCCCGAAATTCTCCGATTTACGAATCTAGTTCGAACCTGCCATCCGGAAACCAGCGATACTTATGTCCATCTGGCGCATAGTAGTCCCAATGCGGTCCAATTGGAGGACGATGATTCATGTCTGGATGCAAGGATTCGTCGGTCTTTGGATTATGCCAGTTCCCATACGGGTCTCCAGGCCCTGGTTCCCCGGAGCCCCGCGCCATTCATAGCCCGGACCGGGAGAAACTTTGGGATCCTTCGGAAACTCCGCAAAAGGAGGACGAGCGAAGAAGAGCGGAGGTTGTTCGAATAAAGGCGGGGTCGGGAATAACTGCGCTACGTGAGGATCAGCAGTGCTTTCGCCTTCTTTCGTCCATTGTCCGCCACCCGACTGACCCGCCGGTACACGCGGCTCGTCGGGATTGTATTTCAGGAGGCGCCGTAATTCCGGCCGCGTCGTTTCGAACTCGCGGATAAGCGCTTCAACCTTCGGCCGCACCCGATCGAAATCGCGGCGCAGCGCGGCGATCTCGGCGCGGCGCTGTTGGTAGAGCGCCTCGTCCTGCGCCTGGAGCGTACGCAGCGCGGCGAGCGCCTCCAGCCGCTTTTCCAAAGTCGGCGGCACGGTGAGCCGCAACGGCGATTTGAAGGGTA
>JASHQS010000223.1 GCA_030038995.1 Xanthobacteraceae bacterium | reverse complement strand
ATCGCGGCGCCGCCCGCGCCCGTCGACGCCGCGCGCGCGGGCCGACCCGGGCGCGATTTTGCCGAATTCGGCATGGTCGATCCCAAGGCGGGCATCGATCTGCCGGCCGTGCGCGCCTGGGCCGACGCCGCCGTGCTGAGCGCCCCGCTCAACGCGCGCGCGTTGCGAATCCTCGGCCAGGCGGCCGCGGCGGTCGGCAACGACGCCGACACGGCGCGTTTCATGCAAATGGCGGCGCGGTTTTCGCTGCATCAAAGCATCGCCGTGTACTGGCTGCTCGTGCGCAGCGCCGAGAGCAAGGACTACAAGGCCGCGCTGTCTTACGCCGACGTCATTCTGCGCACGCTGCCCGGCTTCGACGCTTACGTGATGCCCGTGATGGCGCGCATCGCCGAGGACCGCAATGCCGCGAATTTGCTCAAAACCGAGCTTGCCGGCGATCCGCCGTGGCGCAGCATCGTGCTGGAGGAGCTGCCGGGCGCGGTGGTCGACGAACGCAGCCTCCTCGGTTTGCTGCTGGCGTTGCGCGAGAGCCGGCATCCGCCCACGGCTGCGGAGCTCGACGCCTATCTGAACTTCCTTGTCGCGCACCGCATGTACGAGCTCGCCTACTACACCTGGCTGCAATTCCTGCGTCCCGAGGGGCTGGCCGGCGCCGGATTGCTCTACAACGGCAATTTTGCATCGCCGCCGTCGGGCGCGCCGTTCGATTGGCGCATCAAGCAGGGTTTTGGCGTTAGCATCGACATGGTGGAACGGCCCGACAAAGCCGGCGACCATGCGTTGTCGCTCGATTTCGAATCGGGGCGTGTCGAATATCACAGCGTCAAGCAGTTGCTCATGCTGGCGCCCGGCCGCTACCATCTGGGCGGCCGCTACAAAGGCGAGCTGGTCGGGCCGCGCGGGCTGAAATGGCGGCTGGCTTGCGCCGAGCATCCCGATCGCCCGTTCGCCGAGAGTGCGATGATCAGCGGGCGCATGGCGGCGTGGAGCGACACCGGCTTCGATTTCGCCGTTCCGGCCGCCGACTGCCGCGCCCAATATCTGTCGCTCGATCTCGATGCGCGCATGCCGTCCGAACAATTCATCACCGGCACGATCTGGTTCGCCGATCTGCGCCTGCAACGTCTGGCGAGCGCGTCAGGTGAGTAGCGCGCGACACGTGCCGAATCCGGCGCGGCCGATGCGGCGCGGCCCGCGCGCGATCGTGCTGGGCGCAGTCGCGGCGCGAATGCGGCGGTCGCCGCTGCTGGCGCTTGTCGCCGAGCAATGCCGCGCCTTGCCGTCGGGCGCGACGTTCTGGCTTGCCGCCGGCATGCTGTCGCTTTCCGTCGCGTTGGGCGGCGGCGCGCGCAGCGGCTACTTGTCGGACGTGCTGTTGCAGCTCGCCTCGATTCCGCCGCTTCTGATCGCGATCTGGCAGTTCGCCGATCTGGCGCGCAACGATCCCAAGGCGTTTCGGCAAATCCGGCCCGCCTTGCTGTTTGCCGCCGCAGCCGCGCTGGTGCCGTTGATCCAGCTCGTTCCGCTGCCGCCGGCGCTTTGGACGCTGCTGCCCGGCCGCGCGCCGATCGTCGCCGCGTACGAGGCGGTGGGGCGCAGTCCCGGCTGGTTGCCGATCAGCGTGTCGCCGAACGCGACGACGTTGAGCGCGTTGGCGCTGTTGCCGCCGTTTGCCTTGCTGTTCTGCGTCATGCTGCTCGGCTATCGGGAGCGTCGGCTGTTGAGCCTCTTGCTCGTCGCGCTCGGCGTGATCAGCTCATTCCTCGGCCTGTTGCAGCTTTCGCAGGGTCCTTCGAGTCCGCTGCGGTTCTTCGCGACCAACAATGCCTCGGAGGCGGTCGGTTTCTTTGCCAACAAAGATCATTTCGCGGCTCTGCTCTATGCGGCCTTGCCGTTTGCCGCGGTTTTCGCGTTCGATGCCGGGTCGGCGGTTCGGCTTCGGCGCAGCCACAATTGGTTCGCGGCCGGCCCGGTCCTGCCGGTCACGCTGAGCCTGCTCGCCATCGTCGTTCTGATTGCGGCCGAAGCCATGGCGCGCTCACGCGCCGGCATGGCGCTGACCATGGCGTGCCTCGTCGGCATTTGCGCGCTCGTGCTTGCCGACCGGCGGCGCTCGCTCAAAGAGACCCCAGCGGGACTGATCCTCGCCGCGACGACGATCGCCATGATTTTGGTGCTGCAGTTCGGCTTTTACCGCATCATGCAGACGCTTGCCAACAACCCGCTGGAGGATGCGCGCTGGCTGCTTCTGCGCAACAGCGTGGCGGCGGCCAAGGCCTACATGCCGTTCGGCACGGGCATCGGCACGTTCGTTCCGGTCTATGCGCTATTCGAGAAGCCCGCGGACCTCTTTGTGCAATACGTCAACCATGCGCACAACGACTTCGTCGAGCTGTGGCTGGAATCCGGGGTTCTCGGCATCGGCCTCGTCGGCGTGTTCTTGCTGTGGTTTGTGGCGCGGACGGTGAAAGTCTGGCGGGGTTCGGCGTCCGCGGGCAGCGATCTCGACCGCTTGCTGGCGCGCGCCGCGACGCTCGTCATGGCGCTGCTGCTGGCGCATTCGCTGGTCGATTACCCGCTGCGCACCGCGGCGATGATGGCGGTCGTCGTCTTTGTATGCGGTCTCATGGTCGAGCCGGTGAAGCTCGCCGCGCGCGCGGCGGCGCGAACAGTGCCGGCGCGAAGCGGCAGGAGCGCCGCGACGGCGCCTCCGGTGCTGGTAAGTGCCGCCGCCTTGCCGCGGCCGGCGCAGGGCACGGCAGTCGCGCCGCCGTCGCCGTCGGCGCCCAAGCCGGGAAAACGCTGGGGCGAAGGCGTCGAGTGGCCCGAGGCATGGCGCAAGCCGGCCGCGGGGGCAACCGGCAAGAAACCGAGCCTGCAGGACAAGTCGGAGATGAAATGAGCCACAGCGCCGGCGATGGGTCGGAAAAAGACCGTCAAGATATTGATTCACATTCACTAATCGCGCAACGCCGACCCTTGCACAGGACCGACCACAAAGGGTAAACCCATTGCCGGGCGCGACGGCTGACGACCGCGGGTTTTCACCCGTGGTGCGGTAGCTTGCAGCGGCGTCATGCTTGCAGCCGCCTGCCTTCGATTATTGCACCAGCATGAATGACGTGACGTCGCGCGGGTTTTCCGCCAAGGCGCCCGGATTCGACCGGCCGATTCAGCATCCGCGCGACGAAGCGGAGCGCCAGCGCTGGCAGGTCGCCAACCGTACCTGGTGGGAAGCCGCGCCGATGCGTTACGACTGGCGCGCCAAATTGGATGCTGTGCCTGGCAGCGCCGCCTATTTCGCCGAAATCGATCGCCGCTTTCTCTCGTCGGTCCGGCAATTCATGCCGTGGCGCGCGCTGCCGTTCGACGCGGTCATTCCGTTTGCCGAGCTTGCCGGCAAGGACGTGCTGGAAATCGGCGTCGGCCACGGCACGCATGCCCAATTGCTGGCGCCGCACTGCCGCTCGTTCGTCGGCATCGACCTGACGACGACCGCGACGCGGATGACCAAAAAGCGGTTCGCGTTGCTCGAGCTGGCCGGCTCGATCGTGCAAATGGACGCCGAGCGCATGGCGTTTCGCGACGGCAGCTTCGATTACGTCTGGAGCTGGGGCGTCGTTCATCAATCCGCCGACACGCGGCGCGTTTTGGCCGAGATCAATCGCGTGCTACGGCCGGGCGGCGTTTGCACCGTCATGATCTATTATCGGTCGTGGTGGAATTATCACGTCTGCGGCTTGCTGCGCTGGCTGTTCTTGGGTCGCGGCCGCCGCTGGCGCAGCGTGCATCATGCCAGCCAGAGCGGCACCGACGGCGCGATCGCGCGCTATTACAAGCCGGCGGAATGGCGCGCCGAGACCAAGGACTTTCTGGCGGTGCAGTCGATCCGGCTGTACGGCATGAAGAGCGATCTGGTGCCGCTGCCGCATGGCCGACTGAAGCAATGCGTGCTGCGCGCAATTCCGGATGCCGCCGCGCGCCTGTTGACCAGGCACTTGCGCATGGGCTCGTTCCTCGTCGCCACCATGGCGAAGCCGGCGGCACGATGATCACGTCGCCGGTGCTTTATTAGGCTGCGCAGCGATCATGTGCGGCATTGCCGGCATCTACGCCTATCATTACGCGGCCAATCCGGTCGAGGTGACCGAGCTGTGCGCCATGCGCGATCATATGGCGGCGCGCGGCCCGGACGGCCGCGGCGAATGGGTTTCGGCCGACGGTCGCGTCGGCTTCGGCCACCGTCGGCTCGCCATCATCGATTTATCCGAAGAGGCAGCGCAGCCGATGGTGAGCCCCGACGGCAGTGCGGTCATCGCGTTCAACGGCGAAATCTACAATTACCAAGCCCTGCGCGCGGCGCTGGAGGCGAAGGGGAGGGCGTTCCGCACCCGGTCGGACACCGAGGTGCTGCTGCAGCTCTATGCGCTCAAGGGCGCGGCCATGGTCTTCGACCTGCGCGGCATGTTCGCCTTCGCGCTGTGGGACGCCGCCAAGCACGGCCTGTTGCTCGCGCGCGATCCTTACGGCGTGAAGCCGCTTTATTACGCCGACGACGGCTGGACCTTGCGCTTTGCCTCGCAGGTCAAGGCGCTTGTTGCCGGCGGCCGCGTCGGCCGCGATCCGGATCCGGCCGGCTGGGCCGGCTTCTTTCTGTTCGGCAGCGTGCCCGAGCCCTATACGGTCCACCGCGCCGTTCGCGCCGTCGAGGCCGGCACCACGGTGTGGATCGACCGCTGCGGTCCCGGCCGGCCGACGCGCTACTTTTCGGTGTCGCGCCCGTTTGCCGCGGCGGAAATAAAACCGGCGCGCATTGCGGTTGCGCCGGCGCGCGGCCGCATCCGCGCTGCCCTCTTCGACAGCGTGCGCCATCATCTGGTCGCCGACGTTCCGGTCGGCATTTTTTTGTCCTCCGGAGTGGATTCCGGGGCGCTGCTCGGCTTGATGCGCGATGCCGGGCAACGCGACGTCGAGGCCATCACGCTGCGCTACGACGAATTCCGCGGCCACAGCGACGACGAGGCGCCGCTCGCCGCGCTCACGGCGCGGCATTTTGGCGCCCGGCACACGATCCGCACGGTCACGCGTGAGGAATTTGGCGCCGATCTGCCGAAAATTTTTGCGGCGATGGACCAGCCGACGATCGACGGCATCAACACATGGTTCGTCGCCAAGGCGGCGCGCGAGCGCGGGCTGAAAGCCGCGCTGTCCGGCCTCGGCGGCGACGAACTGGCCGGCGGCTATCCGTCGTTCAGCGACATTCCGCGCTGGGTGCGGCTGGCGCGGCCTGGCTCGTTCGTTCCGTTTCTCAGCGCCTTGGTCCGCCACGCGATCGCGGCCCTGAACGGCATGATGCCGCTCGTGCACCCCAAAGCCGCCGGCTTTTTGCAGTACGCCGGCAGCTATTCGGGCGCTTATTTGCTGCGGCGCGGCGTGTTCATGCCGTGGGAGCTTGCCGGCCTGATGGACCGCGATTTCATGCGCGAAGGTTTGCGCCGCCTCGATCCGCTCAAACATATCGCCGCGGTGCTCGAGCCGAAGCCGAAAAGCGCCTGGAGCAAAGTGGCGGCGCTCGAGGCCGGCCTCTACCTGCGCAATCAGCTGTTGCGCGACACCGACTGGGCCGGCATGGCGCATTCGCTCGAAGTGCGCGTGCCGTTTGTCGACGCCCCGCTGGTGCAGAATGTGGCGGCGGATTTCGCCGCGTTGCCGCCGGGAGCCGGCAAGGAGGTCGTCGCCAACAGCCCGAGCGTTGCGGTGCCGGCGGAAATTCAAGACCGTGCCAAGAGCGGATTCAAGACCGGCTTCGCAACCCCGATTGCGCAATGGCTGCAGCAGGACGAGCAGGTGCGCGCCTGGCAGGAGGTGCCGCGGCTGCGCTCGGCCAATTGCCCCTGGGCGCGCCGCTGGGCCTATCAGATCGCGCGCGCCTAGGCCTTTTTTGTTGATCCGATGACTGGCATCCTGGCGTTGATCACCGACGGGTTCGGCGGCTCCGGCGGCATCGCGCAATATAACCGCGATCTCATCACGGCGCTGGCGGCTTGTCGCGGCACCGGACGCATCGTCGTGCTGCCGCGGCTCGGCGAGGCCGGCGCTGCGCCGCCGGCCGGCGTGCGCCAGCTCAAGCCGCGGCGCAATGCGGCGGTCTATTCGCTGGCCGCCGTCAAGGCGGCGCTGACGTTGGGACCGTTCGACCTGGTGTTCTGCGGTCATCTGCATCTGGCGCCGCTGGCGCGGCTGTTATCCATTCTGCTCGGGGTCCCGCTCTGGCTGCAGCTGCACGGCTGGGAGGCGTGGCGTGTGCCGCGCCGTATCGAGCGCCGGGCAGCCGAGGGCGCCGACCTGATCACCGCGGTCAGCCGCTACACGCGAAGCCGCTTTCTCGCCTCCTGCGGCGTCGATCCGGCGCGCGTGCGTGTTCTGCCGCCGACCGTAGCGCCGTGCTTTGGCCGCGGACCGAAGGCCGCCGCATTGGCCGAGCGCTACGGCCTCTCCGGCAAGCGCGTGCTCCTGACCGTCGGCCGGCTCGATGCCGATGAGCGCCGCAAAGGCCAGGACCGGATCATTGGCGCCTTGCCGAACATCATCGCGGCGTTTCCCGACATCGTTTATCTGATCGTCGGCGGCGGTGACGACAAGACGCGGCTCGAGGCGTTGGCGCACGACTTGGCGGTCGCCGACCACGTCGTGTTTGCCGGCACCGTGTCGTCCGACGAACTGCCGCAGCTCTACCGCCTGGCCGACGTGTTCGTCATGCCCAGCACCCAGGAGGGTTTTGGCATCGTGTTTCTGGAAGCGGCGGCATCGGGCCTGCGCGTGATCGGCGGCAATGCCGACGGCAGCCTGGATGCGTTGGCCGATGGCGCCATCGGCACGGCGGTCGATCCGGCCGATAGTTCCGCGCTTGTCCGCGCCGTCACCGCGGGGCTTGCGGGCGACGCTGCCGAGCCGGCCGGCGTGGCGCGATTTGGCTTTGCGAATTTCGCACGGCATGTGGAGCAGCTGCTCGGACGCCACTTGCTTTCCGCCGCGCCGGCGGCGGCGATATGACGGCGCGAAGCGACCCAGGCCCGTGAGTTTGAACTCCGAAAATCTTTCAGCGCCGCAACCCTCGCCCGCGGCGACGGTGACGCTCGTCATCGAGCCGGGCATGACGGCGAAGAATTACTGGCGCGATCTCTGGCATTATCGCGAGTTGATCTACTTTCTGGCCTGGCGCGATACCGCGGTGCGCTACAAGCAGACCGGTGTCGGCGTGGCCTGGGCGTTGATCCGGCCGGCGCTCACCATGCTGGTTTTCGTCGGCTTCCGCCGCCTGATCGGCTTTCCGCCGGGCAGCGTGCCGGAGCCGATCCTGGTCTTCGCCGCCGTGCTGCCCTGGCAGTTCTTCTCCAGCGCGCTTTCGGAATCGGCCTCGAGTCTGATCGGCAACGCCAACCTCATCGCCAAAATCTATTTCCCGCGCCTGCTTATTCCGCTGGCCGCGGTGGCGACGACGGTCATCGACTTCGCCATCACGCTCGCGCTTTTGTTGGCGCTCATGCTCTGGTACCGCTTCCTGCCGGGATGGCAGATCGCGGCGCTGCCGATTTTTTTGCTTCTCGCCTTTGGCCTGTCGCTTGGCCTCGGATTGCTGTTTGCCGCGCTCAACGTCGAATACCGCGACTTCCGCTACATCGTCCCCTTCATGGTGCAATTCGGCCTGTTCGTCTCGCCGATCGCGTTCTCGACCGCCGACGTGCCGGGGCAATGGCGGGCGCTTTATGCGCTCAATCCGATGGTCGGCATCATCGACGGCTTTCGCTGGTCGCTGCTCGGCGGCCGCGCCAGACTCGATCCGCAAAGCGTGACGATCTCCGTCGCCGTCACCGCCGCAGCGCTGATGCTCGGGCTGTGGTATTTCCGCCGCATGGAACACGGTTTCGCCGACCGCATATGACGGCGTCTAGCGAACGGAACGGCATCAAGGTTGCGGCGCAGGGCCGACCCGGGCGGGCGCTACGCGTACTTGTCGGATGTTTGCTCGTTGTCGCGGTGCTTGCGGCGGCCGGCTGGACCGCACGGCGCGGTTTGTTGCGCGAGGCGGCGGCGCTTTGGATCGTGTCCGACGCGCCGGCTCGGGCGGACGCGGCGGCGGTTCTCGGCGGCGGCCTCGAATACCGGCCGTTCGCGGCAGCCGAGTTCTATCGCCGCGGCCTGGTGCCGAAGATTTTGGTCTCGAATATCGGCGCCAGTCCGGCCGAACGGCTCGGCGTATTGCGCTCGCACGTGCGCGAAAATACCGAGGTACTGGAGAAGCTCGGCGTGCCGGCCGCCGCGATCGAGCCGTTTGGCAGCAATCTCAAGGACACTTACGCCGAGGCGGTCGCGCTGCACGACTGGGCCAAGCAGACCGGCGCCCACGCCATCCTGGTGCCGACCGACATTTTCGCCGCGCGCCGGCTGCGCTGGATCATGCACCACGTCTTCGGCAACGACGCCGTCATTTTGGTGCCGGCAGTCGATCCGCCGGACTATACCCGGAACGACTGGTGGCAGAACGAGAACGGCGTCGTCACGTTTCAGAACGAAGTCATCAAGTACGTCTATTATCGGCTGAAGTACTGAACCATGACCTCCGACGTGGCTATCAGGGTCGTCCGACTCGGCAAGAAATACCGCATTCGTCACCAGCACCGCGAACGCTACGTTGCGCTGCGCGACGTACTCTCTGATGGGGTTCGCGACTTGTTTCGCCGCACGCGAAAATACCGGCGGCCGATGATCGAGGATTTTTGGGCGCTCGAGGACGTCTCGTTCGAGGTCAAGCGCGGCGAGGTTGCCGGCGTCATCGGCCGCAACGGCGCCGGCAAGTCGACGCTGCTCAAACTGCTCAGCCGCATCACCGAGCCGAGCACGGGCCGCATCGAGCTGACCGGACGTGTCGCCAGCATGCTCGAGGTCGGTACCGGTTTTCATCCGGAGCTGACCGGGCGCGAGAACATCTTTCTCAATGGCGCCATCCTCGGCATGCGGCACGCCGAGATCAAGCGCCGGTTCGACGAGATCGTCGCCTTCTCCGAGGTCGAAGATTTCCTCGACACGCCGGTCAAGCGGTTTTCGTCCGGCATGTACGTGCGGCTCGCCTTCGCCGTCGCCGCGCATCTGCACACCGAAATTCTGATCATCGACGAGGTGCTGGCGGTCGGCGATGCCGAGTTTCAGCGAAAATGCCTGGGCCGGATGTCCGAGGTGGCGCGTGGCGGCCGCACGGTTCTCTTCGTCAGCCACAACATGGCGGCGATCCGCCGCCTGACCCAGCGCTGCATCGTGCTCGATCACGGCCGCGTCAAGCTCGACGCGCCGCCGCAGGAGGCGATCGAATATTATCTGAAGGAATCGAGCGACGGCATCGCCGAGGGATGTTTCATCCGCGCCGCGCCACGGCCGGACGACCGGCCTTTCTATGTCGAACGCGTCACCACGCGCCGCGAAATGTGCGGCGACCCGACCGCGCGATTCGACTGCGATCGGCCGGTCTTCATCGCGATCGATTACAGTGCCGGCCGGCCGGTCGGCGGTCTGCATGGCCATCTGCAGCTACAACGGCTCGACGGCACCATCGTTTTCGACGCCGACAGCGACGATATGGGATGCAATCCGTTCGACGGGCTGACGGCCGGCCGCGGCACCATCGCCATAAAGGTCCCGGAACGTATTCTTGGCCCGGCCACTTACCAGATTTATCTGAGCTTCTATGCGGATTTCGATGCGTATGGACGCATCATCGATGTTCCTGGCGTGGTGGGCGAATTCACCCTCGACGACACCAGCACCCGGCGCGGCAATCGCCGCAACGGATTTCTGTCGTTGCGACTGCCGTGGCAGGTGAACGCGCAGCGGCCATGAACTCTGGCGGCGGCTTTCGCAGGGTCCGTTAGGGGGCGGACATGGATATCCGAAGCCTCGCCGCGAATGCAAAAACCGCATGGGTCAGGCGGACCAGCGCAGGCGACTTCATCCGTCGGATGATGTGGGTTTACTCCGGCCGCCTGCCGTCGGTCCTTGCTCGACGCGAGTGGATCATCGGCTGCAATTACCCGCCGCCGATCGGTCGCCGGCAACTCTTCCTGCGCTCGAATGACGGCGCCGAGGCGTTCGTTCATTCCGAGACTTTCGAACATGCATGCTACCGTCTGCCGTTGCCGGACGCGCCCGGGACAATCCTCGATCTGGGCGCCAATATCGGATTATCGGCGATCTATTTCGCCCGGCTGTTTCCGGATGCCGAATTGGCCTGCGTCGAGCCGGCTCCGGGCAATCTGCGCGGGCTCAGCAAAAATCTCAAACTGAACAGCGTGCGTGCCGCCATCATTCCCGCCGCCGTGGACGCCGACGACGGCTGCGTTCTGCTCGAGCTTGGCGAGCGCTACCATGGTCATCGTGTTGTCGAGCAGTCGTCCAGCGCTTCGCGATCCGTCCTGGAGGTCGAAGCGATCAGCGTGCCGACCATTTTACGGCGGCTATGCTGGGAGCGGATAGGTTTGCTCAAGGTCGACATCGAAGGTCACGAGGCCGCGCTGTTCGCGCGCGATTGCGATTGGCTCGATCGGGTCGATGCGATGTGCATCGAATGGCACGTCGACGGCGGCGCCGAGCGTCTCGCCGCGCTGGCCGAACGGTTTGGCTTTGCCGAGCCGCAGCGGCTGCCGATCTGGTTCCCGAGCAGGACCGCGCATTGATACGCCTCGTCATCGCCGGTCGATTCGGCAATCAGCTGTTTCAATACGCCGCCCTGCGCGCTCAGGCGAAGCGGCTTGGCGTCGGCCTGGAAATCGACCTTCAGTTCTGCAACTGCGGTTCAGCCCGCGATTCCTTTTCGTTCTGGCTCAATAGCCTGCCGATCAAGGCCCGCGTCATCGACTATCCCGCGTCTGGTCCCGGTTCGGCCGGCAGCATGCTGCAGAAGGGCTATCGAAAGCTCATCCGCCCGCTGTTCTGGCAGTACTACGCACAGCCGATGTGGCAGCAGGACAGCGCGTTTTTCGCCATCCGGCCGTGGACGGTCGTCTCAGGATATTTTCAATCGCTGTTCTATTTGGTGCCGCGCGACGAGGAGATTATGGATGAGCTCAGTCCGTGGCACGTGGCCACACCGCAGATCAAAGCCAGCGCACGGGAGATGGCGCTGCAAACGAGCGTATCGGTGCATGTGCGTAGAGGCGACGCTTTGGTGAATCACGCCGATAGGCTGCCCGACTGGCAACCCGGCCATGTCGCGTATTTCGAGAATGCCATGCAGCTGATGCGCAAGAAGCTCGTTCGTCCGACCTTTTTTGTATTTTCCGATGACATCGAATGGTGCAAACGGGCGGCGATCTTTCGCAAGGATTGCGAATTTGTCGCCACCAATGGATTTGGCGAAAATCCCGCTATCGATCTCTTGTTGATGAGCAATTGCCGGCATCATATCCTGACAAACAGCAGCTATTCGTGGTGGGCGGCGTGGATGGCGCTCGACGACGAAAAAATATGCGTCCTTCCAGCCCAATGGACGCCAAAAGACGCGACCGCCGCCCTCGGGCTGGTTTACCGCAATTGGATTACGCTGTGACCAGGCCGGTCCGTGCCGTCCGAATATCGCGAGGGCGCTGATGAAATCGGCATTGGTGTGCGGCGCCGGCGGCTTCATCGGCGGCCATCTGGTGAAGCGGCTCAAGGCGGAAGGCTTTTGGGTTCGCGGCGTCGATCTCAGGCATCATGAATTTTCCGACAGCGCGGCCGATGATTTCGCGCTCGGCGATCTGCGCGACCGGTATTTTTGCCGGCAGATGATCGATCGGCGCTTTGACGAGATCTATCAGCTTGCCGCCGACATGGGCGGTGCCGGCTTCATCTTCACGGGCCAGAACGACGCCGAGATCATGCACAATTCGGCGGCGATCAATCTCAATGTGCTCGATGCCTGCTACAGGCGTTGCGTCCGGCGGCTGTTTTATTCGTCTTCGGCATGCATCTATCCGGCTTATAACCAGGAGAATCCCGACCGCCCGAACTGCGCGGAGGATTCGGTCTACCCGGCGGCGCCCGACAGCGAATACGGCTGGGAAAAGCTGTTCAGTGAACGGCTTTATTTGAGCTACGCGCGCTGTCATGGCATGGATGTCCGGATTGCGCGCTATCACAACATCTTCGGCCCCGAGGGCGCTTGGCAGGGCGGCCGCGAGAAAGTGCCGGCGGCGCTGTGCCGCAAGATCGCGGCGGCGCCCGACGCCGGCAGCGTCGAGATTTGGGGCGACGGCCGGCAGACACGCTCATTTCTCTACATTTC
>JASHQS010000222.1 GCA_030038995.1 Xanthobacteraceae bacterium | reverse complement strand
CTGGCGCTCGAGCTCGGTTTCAAGGGCATTCGCGTCAATGCCATCGCGCCCGGCTGGATCGTCACCGATCTCAACCGCGAGTATCTCAGTGGCGAAGCCGGCAAGGCGCTGACGCGCGAAGTCCCGCTCGGCCGCTTCGGCGAGGAGCGCGATCTCGACGGTCCGCTGCTGCTGCTCGTCTCGGACGCCGGCCGCTTCATCAACGGCGCAACGATCGTCGCCGATGGCGGCCAATCGGTGGCTTTGCGAGGATGACAGGGATCAGGTTGGCAGGGATCAGGGATCAGGTATCAGACATCAGACATCAGGGATCAGACATCAGACATCAGACATTGGCATTTCCTGATCCCTGTTAAATCGGCCGGTGCATCCTGCCGAACAGCCAGCCGATGCCGAGCGCAATGGCGACCGCCGTATAGGGCTGGTTCTCGATGGTGTTGCGCAGCGCCTGCTCGAACGTACCGGCGGTGCTGCGGGCGGCGTTGCCGGTGGCATCCGCAACTTTGCCGGCGCTGTCGCGCGCTTGGTCATAAACGTCTTGCGCAGCCTCGGATGCTGTGCCGGCGACCTTCGAGGCGTTGTTCTTGGCCTCCGTAAAGGCGCGGTTGAAATCGGAGTTTTGCGGGCGAGTGTCGGGCATGAGCGGCTCCTTGAGGAGGGGATTCGCCCGACAACGCGCGAATGTGCGCGAAGGTTCAGTCGGCGGAACCATTGGTTTGCGGCTCTGTTGTCGTGTCGAATTGGCAGGAGGCGCGGGTGCCGATGGAACCGAGCGCGGGACAGGCGCGCGCCATCGCTCCGCCACAACGCCGCGCCGGCGCACGAAAGGGACAGCAGCGATGTTCCAGCCTCGTCTCAAGGACTTCGATCCGCGCCTGGGCGCGATCGTCGATCATTTACGCGCCATCGAAAAAGAATTGCGGAACTTTGGCAAAAGCTCGGGCCGGCGCGCATCCGCCGAGGCCGCAGTCGCGGGAGATCGCATCGCCGAGACGATCGGCCCGATCCTCAACGACATCGCCGAGCGCTTCCGTCACGGCCAGCACGCCGCGTTCGACCAGGCCGCCACTCTCGGCAATCAGGCCGTCAAGATCGGCGGCAAGGTCGGTGGCGACGCGGTCGAGCGTATTGCCGGCCAGGCCAAGCAGCGCTCGATGCTGATGCTGGCCGTCGCCATCGGCGTCGGCATCCTCATTGGCGCGGCCATTCGCCGGACTTAAGCGCAGTCCTTGGCGCGTTCGCGCCCTGCCGTCCTCTCAACTCCATTGCCTCGCCCGCGGCCGTTTGTGATAGCGGTTGCGGATTGGCGCGCCGGCGCTTGCGCGGGGCACGATGGGGGCAGCTCAGATCGCTATCGTCTTTTTCGGCGCGCTGGCGGGCGGCATCGTCAACGGGCTGACCGGCTTCGGCACCGCGATCACGACGCTCGGCATCTGGGTCCATGCCATGCCGCCGGCCGCGGCGGCGTCGCTGGCGATCATCTGCTCGGTGGCGTCGCAAGCCCAGACGCTGCATCTGATCTGGCGCAACATTCGCTGGAAGCGGGTTGCGGTTTTTGTCGTCCCGGGCGTGGTCGGCGTTCCGCTCGGCACCCTGGTGCTGCCGCACATCGACCCGATGGTTTTCAAGCTCGGGTTAGGCTGCTTTCTCGTCGTCTACCCGGCCTATGTGCTGGCGCGCAGCCGCCCGATCGCGTCCGCCTTCGGCGGCAACGCGGCGGACGGCGCCATCGGCTTCGGCGGCGGTTTTCTCGGCGGCCTAACCGGTCTCTCCGGCGTCTTGCCGGTGGTCTGGACCGATATCCGCGGCTGGGGCAAGGACGAGCGCCGCGCCGTCCTGCAATCGTTCAACATGGCGATCCTGTCGCTGGCACTGCTCACGCATGCCGCCACCGGATTGTTGACACGCCAAGTGGGCATCGAGGCGATCGTCGCTCTGCCGGGCACGATCGGAGGAGCATGGCTCGGCGCCTTCATCTACCGGCGCCTTGCCGACCGCGGCTATCAACGCGCCGTGATGCTGCTGCTGATCGCCTCGGGCGCGGCGCTGCTGTGGACAAGCTGGTGAGCGCGGCCGTCTCTTCCGCTCATCCCCGCGAAAAGCGGCAATCCAGAACTGGGCCCCCGCATTCGCGGCACGCCGTCACCATGGCGTTCGACCCCGATCTCGACGACGCGGTGGTGATCGCGCTGCGCGACATGATCAAGCTCATTTGCGCGCGCACCGGCATCTCGCGCGAGGACGCCTACACGCTGTGCAGCCCGGCCGCCGACCTGCGCGTCACCCAGGTGGTCGACGGCGCAAAGGGCGTCCACGTCATGCTGGACAAGGCGCTGCTGAAGCGGTGAACAGCGCAATCCCTTATCCGACAGCTTGCTTCGTCTCGATTTGTTGTCGATCAAAGAAAGTCGTCGATCGACGGCATAACGCGACGGTTATGGGGCGCAATATACTGTTTTGCAGGTCAACGTCCTTTTGACTGTTCGCGCACGAAATTGATGATCGCCGAAAAATCCTTCGCGGCCTCGCCACGCTCGGCGAACGATTGATAAATGTCTGCTGCATGGCCGCCGAGCGCGGTTTGGGCGCCGACCGAATCGGCGGCCGCTTTGGCGAGCTTGAGGTCTTTGAGCATCAGCGCCGCGGTGAAGCCCGCCTTGTATTCATTATTGGCCGGGCTCGCCGGCACCGGGCCGGGCACCGGACAATAGCTGGTCAGCGACCAGCATTGGCCGGATGAAGCCGAGGCGACGTCGAACAGCGCCTGATGCGACAGGCCGAGCTTTTCGCCGAGCACGAATGCCTCGCTGACCGCGATCATCGAGGTGCCGAGCATGAGGTTGTTGCAGATTTTCGCCACCTGGCCGTTGCCGGCGGCGCCGCAATGCACGATGCGCTTGCCCATGCGCTCGAGCACCGGCTTGCCGCGCGCGAAGGCCTCGGCCGCGCCGCCGACCATGAACGTGAGCGTCGCCGCCCTGGCGCCGCCGACGCCACCCGACACCGGCGCATCGAGCGAGGCAACGCCGCGCGCGGCGGCGAGCGCGTGGGCGGCGCGCGCGCTCTTAACGTCGATGGTCGAGCAATCGATGAACAGCGTGCCTGCTTTGGCGGCAGGCAGCACCTCGCGCCATACCGCCAGCACTTCTTGCCCACCCGGCAGCATGGTGATGACGACGTCCGCATTGGCGGCAGTGGCGGCGGCATTCGTGGCAATCGGCACGCCGCTTTGCGCCGCGGCCTGCATTGCCGCCGCGGTCACGTCGAATGCAGCAACTGCTTCGCCGGCTTTGACCAGATTGGCCGCCATCGGCGCGCCCATGTTGCCGAGACCGATGAAGCCGATGGTCGCCATGGTGTCCTCTTTCAATTTTTCAATCGGTGAAGGTCAGCTCCCAAGCGCCGACCGGCCGGAAGTGGCGCTCGACGATCTCGGGCGTGACGCCTTCGAGTCGGTCCGGCCGCCATACCGGACGGCGGTCCTTGTCGACGATGGCGGCGCGAATGCCCTCGATGAAATCATGCGCGGCGATGCAGGCGAGCGAAATCCGATAATCCTGGCGGAAGCTGTCCTCGACTGCCGCAAATAATAGCGCCGCGCGAATGTTGCGCAACGTGATCTTCAGCGAGGTCGGCGACATTGTCAGAAGCGTCGCCGCCGCCGTGCCCGCCGCCTTATGCGGATTGCTCTGCAGCCGCGCGATGATCCCTTCGACGCTGTTGCCGGCGTAGCAGGCATCGATCCATTGCCGCGCGTCAGCCAATTTGCCGGCAGCGGCTGGCGTCGCCAATTCATCAAGGCGCGCCCGCACCTCACCCGCGTTCCGGCAATCAGAAAGCCGCTGCGAAAGCTCGGCCAGCCTTGCGGCTGGAACATGAATGTCGGCGAGCCCGCAATAAATCGCATCGGCGGCGCCGATGCGCTCGCCGGTCAGGGCCAAATGCGTGCCGACGAGGCCGGGCGTCCGCGCCAGCAAAAACGAAACGCCGACATCCGGAAAATAGCCGATGCTCACTTCCGGCATGGCGATGGCGGAGCGCTCGGTCACAACGCGGTGCGCCGCGTGTGCGGAAATGCCGACGCCGCCGCCCATCGTCAGGCCGTCCATGACAACGACGACCGGCTTGCGATAGCGCGCGATCAGCACGTCGAGCCGGTATTCGGCCGCCCAGAATGTTTGCGGCAGCGGATCGCTATTCTTCGCCGCGTCGTAGAGCGCGCGCAGGTCGCCGCCGGCGCACAGTCCGCGCTCGCCGGCGCCGTCGATCAGCACCGCACCGGCCGCGTCGTCGCCGGCCCAGGCGCGCAGCCATTGCGTCATCGTCACGGCCATATCGAGCGTCAGCGCGTTCAACGCTTTCGGCCGGTTGAGCGTCAGCCGCCGCAGTGCGCCGCATTCGCGGACCAGAACGTCGCCGCCTTGCAAAACGACGACGTCGCTCATCGGCCGACGAGGCTGCGCGCCACGATCAGGCGCATGATCTCGTTGGTGCCCTCGAGAATCTGGTGCACGCGCAGATCGCGCACGATCTTCTCGATGCCGAACTCGGCCAAATAGCCGTAGCCGCCGTGCAGTTGCAGCGCCTGGTTGGCGGCCTCGAAGCAGGCGTCGGTGACGAAGCGCTTGGCCATGGCGCAAAGCACGGTGGCGTCCGCCTCCTTGGCGTCGAGCGCCGCGGCGGCGCGCCAGAGCAGCGCGCGCGAGGCTTCGAGCGCGGTGGCCATGTCGGCGAGGCGGAACTGCAGCGCTTGAAATTCATCGAGGCGTTTGCCGAACGCCGTACGCTCCTTCATGTAGCGCAGCGACTTTTCCAGCGCCGCCTGGGCGCCGCCGAGCGAGCAGGCGGCGATGTTGAGCCGCCCGCCGTCGAGGCCGGCCATGGCGATCTTGAAACCTTCGCCCTCGTCGCCAAGGCGGTTCTCGACCGGCACGCGCACGTTCTCGAACGTGACGGCGCGGGTCGGTTGCGCGTTCCAGCCCATCTTGCGCTCGCTGGCGCCGAGCGAAAGGCCGGGCGCGTCGCCCGGCACGAGCAGCGTCGAGATGCCTTTGGGTCCGCCGCCGCCGGTTCGCGCCATCACGGCGTAGAGGTCGCTTGAGCCCGCGCCGGAGATGAAGAGCTTTTGCCCGTTGAGCAGGTAATCGCCGCCATCGCGCACCGCTCGGGTCTTGAGCGCCGCGGCGTCGGAGCCGGAGCCCGGCTCGGTCAGGCAATAGCTGCCGAACAGTTCCATGCGGCACAAACGCGGCAGCCATTGGTGCCGCTGCGCGCCGCTGCCATAGGCGTCGATCATCCAGGCGATCATGTTATGGATCGACATGTAGGCCGCGACAGTCGGGCAGCCGGTGGCGAGCGCCTCGAAGATCAGCGCCGCACCAAGCCGCGACAGGCCCGAGCCGCCGACGTCCTCGGCGACGTAAACGCCGGCCATGCCGAGCGCGGCCGCCTTGCGCATCTCGGCCACGGGAAAGTGCTTGGCCTCGTCCCAGGCCACGGCGTTCGGCGCAAAACATTCGTCCGCGAAGGCGCGCGCCGTGTCGCGCAACGCGATCTGCTCCGCATCGAGCGCAAATTGCGCCGGTCTACTCGTGCCGGGATCAAGCATGGCGCCGTTATAGCGAATCCGGCCGATAAATTCTTCCCGCACATTCCCGCGAACGCGGGAATCCAGAACTGGGTCCCCGCTTTCGCGCATAGGCGCTAACATAGGCCTCTGTTTCCCGGATGCGGTGCAGCGCGAAGCGGTGCACCGCTGATCCGGGACCGTCCCAGACTCCGCAACTTGTTACGATCCCGGGTCTGCAGCGCACCACTTCGCTGCGCTGCGTGCTGCGCTGCGCCCGGGAAACGCAGCTATGTTAGCGCCTATCCGCTTTCGCGGGGACGAGCGGAAGCTCAGCGATCGTGTGGCGAAATGCCCAGGAGGGTTGGGTCAGCCAACCTCAATAATGCCGGCGGTGGCGGCGGTGGTGTGGCCTTGCCCGCAGCGGCCGCGGCCCGGGGCCGGCGGCGTACGGCAGATATGGATTGACGTTGCAGAAGCCGCGATTGCCGGCGATGACCGTCGGTGCGCATTCGGCGGCCGAGTAATATTCGCAGTCCCACTGCACCTCGCCGGTGCCGAGCTCGCGCACCGCACACCAGGGTGCGTCGCCATAAGTCTGCGCTTTCGCCGGCGCGACAGTGAAAAAGACGATTGCCGCCAAAGGCGCGAGGGCCAGTGCGATCCGGGTCATGACTGTCACCTCAGCGATCATTTCGTTACGATGAACACCGCGGGCCATTCGCTATTCGCCCAAGCTGTTGTGCGATGACCGAAAATCAATTGCCGCACGGCCGGTTTGTCGAGGCCGTGCGATCGGCTACCAATGTCGGCACCGTGACATAAGGTTTGAGCAGCGAAGCGGCAAGTAGGCGCCGGCATGGATGCCATTGATCGCATTGCTACGGCGGGTTACGCCTTTGGCTAACTAACCCGCCTATGACACCCAGGGAGCAGCCATGAAACTCGCGTTCTTCGATGATTTCCGTTTCGGCGTGGTGAGCGGCGACAAGGTCGTCGACGCAACCGACGTGGTCAGCGGCATTCCGCATCTGCATCCGCAGGACATCGTGCGCGGCGTGATCGAGCGGTTCGACACGTTCAAGACCAAGCTCGCCGACGCGGCCGCCAAGGGACAGGGCAAGCCGGTCAGCCAGGTCAAATTCCGGCCGCCGCTGCCGAAGCCGGAAAACATCGTCTGCATGGCGGTGAACTACATGGAGGACGGCACCTTGCCGGAGCCGGCGCCGATCAATGCCTTCATGAAATCGCCGAGCGCGGTCATCGGCGACGGCGACACCATGGTGCTGCCCGACCTCGCGGCGACGATCTTCGAGGGCGAGGCGGAGCTGGCGGTGGTCATCGGCAAGCGCGCCCGGCACGTCAAGGCGGCTGACGCGATGTCGTACGTGTTCGGCTACACGAACTTCATCGACGGCTCGGCGCGCGGCGTGCTGCCGCCGGGCAACACGTTCTATCAGATGAAGTCGCGCTACACGTTCGCGCCGATCGGGCCCTACATCGTCACCGCCGACGAGATCAAGGACCCGCAGAAGCTGCAGATCAAGCTCACCAATAACGGCGTGGTCTATCAGAACTTCAACACCGACGACATGGCGCACAAGATCCCGCGCTGCATCGAATGGGTCAGCTCGATCCACGCGCTCGAGCCGGGCGACATTTTGGCGACCGGCACCAACCACCGCGGGCTTAATCCGTTCATGGACGGCGACAAGATCGAGCTTAGCTGCGTAGGCTGCGGCACGCTGCACATCAGCGTGCGCGACGATCTCAAGCGCAGCTGGGCGCGCATCACGCGCTTGCAGCACAAGCAGAGCGGCGCCGAGGGCGTGCACACCAAGCAGACCGGCGGCAAATACGCGAAGTGACATCAGGGAGCGGTGCCGGATCTTGAAAATGTTTCCCGGGCGCGGCGCAGCACGTAGCGGAGCGTGGTGCGCTGCAGACCCGGGACCTTAACAGGCACAGTCTTTGACGATCCCGGATCAGCGGTGCACCGCTTCGCGCGGCACCGCATCCGGGAAACACGCGCGTTCTACCCCCGCCATTTCGGATCGATGGCGTCGAGCATGCGCAGATAGGCCGGCCAATCGGCCGAGCCGCGGCCGGAATCGTGGTGCTCGTATTGGCGTGCGGTCTTGTCGCAGATCTGCGGCGGGATCTCGACCAGCGCGCCGCCGGTCGCTTCCATGCGCAGCTGGATAGCGGCCGCCTCGATCAGCGTCTTCATCAGCACGAAGGCCTCGCGCGCGGTACGGCCGACGGTGAGCAGGCCGTGATTGCGCATGATCAACGCCCGGTTTTTTTGACCGAGCGCCGCGTTGATGCGTTCGCGCTCGCCGAAATCCTCGGTAATGCCTTCGTAGTCATGATAGCCGACGCGGTCGTAAAAACGCACCGCCGCCTGCGAGACCATGCGCAGGCCGTGTTTCAAGCCGGCGATCGCCATGCCGGTTTCGGTGTGGACGTGCACCGCGCAGTTCACGTCGGGCCGCGCCGCGAGCACGCCGCCATGCAGCGTGAAGCCGGGCCGGTTGACGCCCGCGGATTCGTCGAGGTCGTCGTCCATGCTGACCTTGACGAGATTGGCGGGCGTGACCTCTTCGTAGAGCAGTTCGTGGCGCTTGAGCAAAAACGTGCGCTGTTCGCCCGGCACGCGCAGCGAGGAATGATTGTAGATGACGTCGCCCCAGCCGTAATGGGCGATCAGCCGATAGACGGCGGCGAGATCGACGCGCGCCTGCCATTCCGCCGGCGCGATGTCGGTCTGCGCTGCGGTTGCGAGTTTTACGCGGGTGTTCATGAATCGGTCTCCGGTGTTGCGGCGCAGTTTAGGCCGCAGCACCGATTGTGCAAAGCGCAATCCGGGTGAAGCCCGCGGCGCCGCTGCCGGATTGCGCTTGCCCTTTTACACGCGATCGCATTGCGCCGCGATCGCGCAATCCGGGCCTTTTCGCAATGCAGCGCGACCGGGTCGAAATCGTGTGGCACTTCAACTCGCTAGCATTGTCGGATGGCGCCGCCGACCTATATGTGCTTTGCCCATCTCGTCTGCTCCCCCTGGCAATATCGCCTCCGTGAGGGCAAACTGGCCGTGGGAGGCCCCGCCGCATGAAGCTGCGCTCCGTCACCCTCGACGACAAGTACGATCTTTCCCAGACGCGGATTTTCGCTACCGGTTTTCACGCCCTGGTCCGGCTCTGCCTGATGCAGAAGGAACTGGACCGCCGCAACGGCCGCAACACGGCGGGCTTCGTCACCGGCTATCGCGGCTCGCCGCTCGCCGGCCTCGACACGCAGTTCTTGCGAGCGCGCAAATTTCTCGAGGCGAGCGAGGTCCGCTTCCAGGGCGGCCTCAACGAGGACCTCGCCGCGACCGCGGTGTGGGGCTCGCAGCAGGCCGAGCTGCGCGGCGAGGGCAAGTACGACGGCGTGTTCGCCATGTGGTACGGCAAGGGCCCCGGCGTCGACCGCACCGGCGACGTATTCCGCCACGCCAATCTCGCCGGCACTTCGAAATACGGCGGCGTGCTGGCGCTGATGGGCGACGATCATACCGCCGAATCCTCGACCACCGCGCACCAATCCGAATACCACTTCATCGACGTGATGATCCCGGTGCTCAATCCCGCCGGCGTGCAGGAGGTTTTGGACTACGGCCTCTACGGCTGGGCGATGTCGCGCTTCACTGGCGCCTGGGTGGCGCTCAAGACCATGCACGAGACGATCGAGTCGACCGCTGCCATCGACGCCAGTCTCGAACGCGTCAACATCGTCACGCCGAGCGATTTCGCCATGCCTGAGGGCGGGCTCAACATCCGGCTGAACGATCCGATCCTGGCCCAGGAAGCGCGCCTGCACGATTTCAAGCGCGACGCCATGCTGGCCTTCGTGCGCGCCAACCGGCTCAACCGCACCATCACCTCGGGCGGCCGCGACGCCAAGCTCGGCATCATCACCACCGGCAAGAGCTATCTCGACGTGCGCCAGGCGCTCGACGAGCTCGACATCGACGAGGTCAAGTGCAACGAATTCGGCATCCGCCTCTACAAGGTCGCCTGCCCATGGCCGCTGAGCCGGCGCGAATTGCAGGAGTTCGCCGCGGGACTCGACCTGATCGTCGTGGTCGAGGAGAAGCGCTCGCTGATCGAGGTGCAGGTGCGCGAGGAGCTGTACGGCACCGCCAATCAGCCGCTGTGCATCGGCAAGAAGGACGAAGCGGGCAATTGGCTGTTTCCCGTAAAGGGCGCGCTCGATCCCAACGACGTTGCGATCTGCATCGGCGAGCGGTTGTTAAAACTGCGCCGCGGCAATGACGACATCGCGCAGCGCGTGGCGCGGCTCCAGGAGTACCAGCGCGTCGCCGCCGAGACCAAGGACGTGGCGCAGCGCATTCCGTATTTCTGCTCGGGCTGCCCGCACAACACTTCGACCGTAGTGCCGGAAGGCATGCGCGCCTATGCCGGCATCGGCTGTCATTACATGGCGCAGTGGATGGACCGCTCGACGCTCGGCTACACCCAGATGGGCGGCGAGGGCGCCAACTGGATCGGCGAGGCGCCGTTCTCCAAGCGCCCGCATGTGTTCCAGAATCTCGGCGACGGCACTTACAATCATTCCGGCTACATGGCGATCCGCGCCGCGATCGCCGCCAACACCAACATCACCTACAAGATCCTGTTCAACGACGCGGTGGCGATGACCGGCGGCCAGGCCAATGACGGCGGGTTGACCGTGCCGCAGATCGCGCGCCAGGTCGCCGCCGAGGGCGCCAGGCGCGTCGTCGTCGTCACCGACGAGCCGCACAAATATCGGCGCGGCATCGAGTGGCCGGCGGGGCTCGCCATCCATCACCGCGACGAACTGATCGCGGTGCAGAAGGAGCTGGCCGAAATCCCGGGCGTGACGGTGCTGATCTACGATCAGACCTGCGCGACGGAAAAGCGCCGCCGCCGCAAGCGCGGCACGTTCCCCGATCCCGACAAGCGCGTCATCATCAACGAGCTGGTATGCGAGGGCTGCGGCGATTGCGGCGTGCAGTCGAACTGCGTCTCGGTGCAACCGCTCGAGACCGAATGGGGCCGCAAGCGCACCATCGATCAATCGACCTGCAACAAGGACTTTTCCTGCGTCAAAGGTTTTTGTCCGTCATTCGTCACGGTGCACGGCGCCAAGCTGAAAAAGGGCGTCGGCGTCGCCGCCGATCACGATCTGCCGCCGCTGCCGGAGCCGAAGCTGCCGGCGATTACGCAGACCTACAACATCATCGTCACCGGGGTCGGCGGCGCCGGAATCGTCACCACCGGCGGCATTTTGGGCATGGCCGCGCATCTCGAGGGCCACGGCATCGGCGTGCTCGACATGGCCGGGCTGGCGCAGAAGGGCGGCGCGGTGTTCAGCCATATCCGCATTGCCGAAAGCCCGGACATGATCCACGCGATCCGGGTCGCGGCCGGCCGCGCCGACCTCGTGCTCGGCGGCGACATCGTGGTCGCCGGCACTCGCAAGGTGCTCGCCGCCGTCAAGCACGGCTCAACCGAAGTCGTGGTCAATACCGCCGAGTTCCTGCCCGGCGAATTCACCCGCAACGCCGATTTCTCGCTGCCCACCGAGCGGCTCAAGCGCGCTATCGTGGCCGACGCCGGGCGCGAAAAGACGCATTTCATCGACGCTTCCGGCATCGCCACCGCATTGTTCGGCCAGTCGATCGGCGCCAACATGTTTCTGGTTGGCTACGCTTATCAGCTCGGTGCGATTCCGCTCTCGGCCGCTGCCATCGAGCGGGCGATCGAGCTCAACGGCGAGGCGGTGGCGATGAACAAAGCCGCCTTCCATTGGGGACGCCACGCCGCAGCCAATCCGGACGCGGTCGCAAACCTGACGAAGCCGGCGCCGGCGATGTCGAGCGACGCGCGGCGTCTTTCTGAATCGTTCGACGAGATGGTGGAGCGACGCGCGGCATCTCTCACCGCCTATCAGAGCGCCGCCTATGCGGCGCGCTATCGGCAATGGGTCGACAAGGCGAAAGCCGCCGAGGCGGCGCGCGCGCCCGGCAAATGCGGGCTTGCCGAAGCGGTGGCGCGCTATTTGTTCAAGCTGATGGCCTACAAGGACGAGTACGAGGTGGCGCGGCTCTACACCGACGGCGCGTTCAAAAAGCAGGTCGAAGCCGAGTTCGACGGCGAGGGTCTGCGCTTCGAATTTCATCTGGCGCCGCCCTTGTTGGCGCGGCGCGACAAGACGACCGGGTTGCCGCGCAAGATGAGCTTTGGTCCATGGATGCTGCGGGTGTTCGGCATGCTCGCGAAGTTCAAAGGTTTACGCGGCACGCCGTTCGATCCGTTCGGACGCACGGCCGAACGCCGCACCGAGCGCAAGCTGATCGCCGATTACGAGGCGATGCTCGACGAGGTGCTGGCGGCGCTCAACCCCGAGAACCACCACATCGCGGTCGGGCTTGCAGCGATTCCGGAAAAAATCCGCGGCTTCGGCCACGTCAAAGAGCGGCATCTCGCTGCCGCCAAGGCCGACGAGGCGGCTTTGTTCGAGCAATTGCGCGCCGGCACTCCGGTGCTGCTCAAGGCCGCCGAATAGGGCCTTTCCCGCTCCCGGAGCGAATTGGACCGTGGCTTTGTCGCGTCGGATCGCGGTGGATACCGGTCGACGCCGTCACACGCGGATTGATGGCGTGAGCTTTAAGTTAATAGAAACGGCACCTAAGTGAGATTTGTTCGTGAGTAGCGAGCCTGCCATGGAGGCTAAGCCGATGAACGAAACGTTCCCCGTTCACGCCGCCGACGCCGGGCCCGCGGATGAGTCCCATGTCGAGGCGCGGACCGCCGCGCTGGTCGAGCCCGAACCCGAGCCCGGGCATGATGCGGCGGCGCCGGCGCCGGCAAAAGATGATCTGCCGCCGGCCGCGGGCGCCGCGCCGGCGGCTTCCGTCGCGCCGGCAGCGCTCGATGCGGCGATACCCGCCGACGCGGCTCCGGTCGAGCACGGCATCGGCGTGCTTCTGGTCAATCTCGGAACCCCGGAAGCGGCCGAGTCGAAGGCGGTGCGCCGCTATCTGAAAGAGTTCCTCACCGATCGCCGCGTCATCGAGAAGGACTCGCTTCTTTGGAAGCTGGTGCTCCACGGCGTCATCCTGCCGCTGCGCTCGCGGCGGCGGGCGCGCGATTATCAGAAAATCTGGAATCGCGAGAAGAACGAATCGCCGTTCAAGACCATTACCCGCTCGCAGGCGGAAAAGCTCGCCGGCACGCTGCAGCCGCTCGGCAAGCACGTCATGGTCGATTGGGCCATGCGCTATGCCGGCCCGTCGATCGGCTCGCGGCTCGAGGCGCTGGTCAAGCGCGGCTGCGACCGCATCCTGGTCATGCCGCTTTATCCGCAATACGCCGCGGCGACCACCGCGACGGTCGCCGACGAGGTTTTTAAGTTCATGCTGCGGCAGCGCCGCCAACCGGCGCTGCGCATGCTGCCGGCCTATTACGACGATCCGTATTACATCGAGGTGCTGGCGTCGTCGCTGAAGGCCGAGCTCAAGGCGCTGCCGTTCGAGCCCGACGTGATCCTGGCTTCGTATCACGGCATGCCCAAGGAATACGTCGCCAAGGGCGACCCGTACCAGGCGCAATGCGAGCGCACCACGCAGCTCTTTCGCGAGCAGCTCGGCTTCGACGACACGAAGCTGATCATGACTTACCAATCGCGTTTCGGTCGCGGCCGGTGGCTCGAGCCCTATACCATCAAGACCGTCAAGGCGCTGGCCAAGAAGGGCGTGAAGAATCTCGTCGTCGTGACGCCCGGATTTGCCGCCGATTGCCTGGAGACGCTGGAGGAAATCGCCGTCGACAACGCCCACGTGTTCAAGCGCTACGGCGGCAAGAATTTCGCCGCCATCCCGTGCCTCAACGACAGCAAAGCCGGCATGCTGATGATCTGGCAGCTCGCCATGCGCGAGCTCAAGGGCTGGGTGTAATATAAGCCGCTGGTGGCCGTTTCCCGGATGCGGTGCAGCGCGTAGCGTAGCGAAGCGGTGCACCGCTGATCCGGGATCGTATCAAATTCCGAGCTTGTAACGATCCCGGGTCTGCAGCGCACCACTTCGCTACGCCATAGCGCATCGAAGACGCGCGTGAACGCGCTTTTGCTGCGCTGCGCCCGGGAAACATAGCTGACGTGATGACTGCGTGGGCCGGCCCGGCATAAGGCCGGCAACGTCTCGTTAACCATATCCGTTTTAACTCCGTTAACCATCGCGCCGCCGCGAGGCGGCGCGTGTCGGCTCGCGTCGGCTGCCGTTCCGGCGCGTCGTTGCTTTGCTGTGGCGATTGCCGAGGTGGTGCGGATTTTTAAGGCCGCTGCTCGGTGGGACGAGGAGGTCGCAGGTGCCGCGCCGTCGCCGACTGCTCAGCGGTACCGGCCTCGCGCCTTTGGCCTTTGCGACGCTCGCGCTTGGCGCGGCCGCGGCTTTTGCCCAGACGCCGGCTTTTGATTCCAGCACCGATCTTCTGGCGCCGCCGCTGCAAGGCGAGCAAAACAATCCGCCGCGTTTTCGCCGCCCCAACGAACAGGGCTCGCCGCAGCAGCAGGCGCCGCCGCCGGACCTGTTCACCGCGCCGTCGCGCGTCGGCGCCACGCCAATCTACGGCAGTCCGCCGGCGTTCGGCGCCGGCAATACCGGCTTCGACTCGACCAATACCGGACGGCGCAAGCGGCTGGTGCAGGCCCCGGCCGGCGCCGCTCCGGCGCAAGCGCAGCCCGAGAGTACGTTTCTTCCGGTGCCTACCCTTTCCGGCGCGCCTGCAGCCGCCAAACTCGCGCCGCCGGTCGCAGCGGCGCCGGCCACAGGGGCGCCGCCAGCCGCCGAAGTCGAGCCGCTCAAAGCGGCCAACCGCCGCGGCGCCGTCATACCACCGCTGCCCGAGCCGCTGCCGGTAAGCAATCCGCCGGCCGAAGTCTATCCGGAAGCCGCCGCGAAGCGGCCGGGCGCCACCCTGCCAATACCGCCGCCAATCCTGTTCGAGCCGTCATCGAGCGGCCCGCCGCCCGGCGCGCCGCCGCTCAACACATTGCCGCTCGGCACCGCGGCGCTGCGGCCGCTGCCGATCGCCGCCGGCGATCCTTACGCCCCGCTCGGGCTGCGCGCCGGCTCTTTTCTGCTCTATCCGGCAGTCGAACTGTCGACCGGCTACGACACCAATCCGGGCCATGTGCCGGGCGGCCCGGCGTCGCCGTTGTTCGTCGTCGCGCCGGAGTTGCAGGTCCAGTCCGACTGGGACCGCCACTCGCTCACCGCCAATATCATCGGCACCTACACCGATTACAGCAACGACGCTCTCAGCCCGTCGCTGGACCGGCCCTATTTCAACAGCACGATCGACGGCCGCATCGACGTGCTGCGCGACACCCAAGTGCTGCTCGAGAATCGAGTCCTGGTGTCCACCGACAATCCGGGCAGCCCGAACCTCATCGCCGGGCTGGCCAAGCTGCCGATCTTCACCACCGTCGGCGGCACGCTCGGCGTGGCCCAGGAGTTCAACCGCTTTCAGATCACCGTGAAGGGCACGTTCGACCGTTCGGTCTACGACAATTCGCTCCTGACCAACGGCGAGAGCGTCAGCAACGCCGACCGCGATTTCAATCAGTACGGCGGCAGCGCGCGCTTCGGCTACGAGCTCAATCCCGGGCTCAAGCCGTTCGTGGAAATCGACGCGGACGAACGCATTCACGACGAACCGTTCGATCGCAACGGTCTGCAGCGCGATTCAACCGGCTTCAGCGGCAAGGCCGGCGCCACCATCGACCTGTTCGGCTCGCTGACCGGCGAAATGGCGGTCGGCTATTTGGAGCGGACCTACAAGGACCCGACCTTGCCGAACATCGACGGCGTCATCGTCGACGGTTCGTTGATCTGGCAGGCTACCGCGTTGACCACCGCCAAGCTCTCCGCCGCCTCGACGGTGAACGAGTCGATCCTGCCCGGCACGTCGGGCAGCTTCAGCCGCGACGTCAACCTGCAGGTCGACCATGCGTTCTTGTGGCGGCTGATCGGCACGGTTCAGGCCGGCTACGGCCATGACGACTATGTCGGGCTCGGGCGTGAGGACAATCGCTACTTCGCGGCGACCGGCTTGACCTACAAGCTCAACCGCGAGATGCAGCTCAAGGGCACGGTGCGCCAAGACTGGCTCACCTCGAACGTGAGCGGCGTCGCCTATGCGGCCACGTCGTTTCTCGCCGGCGTGCGGCTGCAGCGCTGAACACGGCCGCTGCGTGGCTTGGCTTGCGCTATGACGATGATTCAGCCGCCGTTGATCTCGTCGAGGATTTTCTTGATCTCGGCGCGGAAGCCCGGCGCGATGTCCTTGCGGGCGAGCGCGTAAGACACGTTGGCGGCGAGAAAGCCGATTTTCGAGCCGCAGTCGAAGCTGCGGCCGGCGAACTGCAGACCGTAGAACTTTTGCGTGCGCGACAGCTGGATCATGGCGTCGGTAAGCTGAATCTCGCCGCCGGCGCCGCGCTCCTGGTTCTGCAGAACGTCGAGGATTTCCGGCTGCAGGATGTAGCGGCCGGTCAGGATGAGGTTCGACGGCGCGCGGGCGGCGGGCGGCTTTTCCACCATGCTGGTGATGACGAAGGTCTTGCCCTTGGTTGCGCCGACGCCGACCACGCCGTACTGATCGATGCGCTCGCGCGGCACTTCCTCGACCGCGACCACGTTGACCTTGTCGTCGAGCTCGCGCGCGGCCGCGAGCATCTGCGCCAGACACCCCGGCGAGTGCTGGACCAGCACGTCGGGCAAGAGCAGCGCGAACGGCTCGCGGCCGATCAGCTCGCGCGCGCACCACACCGCGTGGCCCAATCCGAGCGGCTCCTGCTGGCGGGTGAAGCTGGTCGAGCCGGGGATCGGCAGGTCCTGGCTCATGAATTCGAGCGCGGCGTGCTTCTGCCGTTCCAACAGCGCCATTTCCAGCTCGAACTGGCGGTCGAAATGATCCTCGATGACGCCCTTGTTGCGCCCGGTGACGAAGATGAAATGCTCGATGCCCGCTTCGCGCGCCTCGTCGACCACGTGCTGGATGAGCGGCCGGTCGACCACCGGCAGCATCTCCTTGGGCATGGCCTTGGTCGCCGGCAGAAAGCGGGTGCCGAGCCCGGCCACCGGAAACACCGCTTTGCGAACGGGTTGGTTCATCGTTTCCGTTGTCCCCGAAAGTCCCCTGCACCGGCTAGGATTGCCGGCGGCTTGTCATCATGCTGCGTCGGCAGGGCCAGCCCGGCCATCCGGCCGGGGCCTGCATCCAAACTCTTGCCTAATTGCTGGTCCAAGCCGGAGCGAAGCACGAAACGCGCACAAAATCCATCGCTGTCGAGCATAGGCCGCTTCACGTTGCCCGAGCATGAACGCAACCCCGCCGCGCCCGGCCGTTGGTCGGCTATGGCAAACGAACCGTGTATTAAGTCTTCTTCTGCATAGAGCGAAGCGCAAGTGCTGCTGCGACGGCAAACAACCGAGCCTGCTGGTCATGGTGTTCTTGCGGCCTAGCCTGCGTGCCGCCTTGGCATTGCTGTTCGGCATGGGGCTCGGCCCCTGTGCCCATGCCCAGAACAGCGCGCAAAACAGCACCCAGGACAATCCGGCCGCCTGGATGATCCGGTTGTTTCAACCCCCCGCCGCTGCCCCGGTTCCGGCGCCGGGCGAGGGCGAGCCGCAATGGAGCGGCCAATCGGGCGCCTCGGGCGATCCGCGCATGACGGCCGACGCGATCCGCGCGGCTGCCGCCGATTTTCCCAACTGCATCGCCGCGCTGTGGCCGGAGGCCGCGCGGCGCGGCATCAGCCGTGCCGCGTACCGGCGCTTCACCGCCGGGCTGGTGCCGGACCTGTCGATCATGGACAAGCTCGACGCGCAGCCGGAATTCGTCAAGGCGCCCTGGGACTATCTCGATCTGTTGGTCAGCGACGACCGCATCGCGCGCGGCCGCGAATTGTTGGCGCAATACGCGCCGATTTTCGCCGCGGTCGAGCGCGCCTATGGCGTCGACAGATCCATCATTGCGGCGATCTGGGGCGTCGAATCGGACTACGGGACCGCGGGTGGCGAGCGGCCGGTGCTGCGCTCGACCGCGACGCTCGCCTGCGTCGGCCGTCGCCAAGAGTTTTTCCGCGGCGAGTTTTTGGCGGCGCTCGAAATCCTGCAGCGCGGCGACATTCCGCCCGACCGCTTGGTCGGCTCGTGGGCCGGCGCGTTCGGCCCGACCCAATTCATGCCGACCTCGTTCCTGCGCTACGCGGTCGATTTCGACGGCAACGGCCGGCGCGATGTCGTCGATTCCATTGGCGACGTCATCGCCTCGACGGCCAACAATCTGAAAACCGACGGCTGGGTCCGCGGCCAGAACTGGGGTTACGAAGCCGTGCTGCCGCAGCGCTTCGATTATCTGTTGGCGGATTCGCCGCGGCAGATGACCGTGCGGCAATGGCAAAGCCTCGGCGTGCGCCGCGCCGACGGCAAGCCGTTGCCGCGCCCCGCCGACCGCGCCAGCCTGCTGTTGCCGGCCGGCGCCCGCGGCCCGGCCTTCCTGACGCTCGCCAATTTCCGCGTCATCCTGAAATACAATCCGGCCGAAGCCTATGCGCTCGCCATCGGCCGTCTCGCCGACCGGCTGCGCGGCGGCGCGCCGCTGGTGCATTCATGGCCGCGCGACGAGCGCGTGCTCACGCTGGAGCAACGCTACGAGCTGCAACAATTGCTGGCGCAGCGCGGCTTCCGCATCGGCGCGCCCGACGGCCTGATCGGCCCGCAGACCCGGCTCGCCATCCGCGATTTCCAGACCGAGATCGGCGAAATTCCGGACGGGTTCGCTTCCAGCGAAGTGCTCGACCGGCTGCGGCAGCGATAGCAGTGCTCGGGCCGGCCCGCGAATGGCGAATGGCGAATGGTACAGCATAAACCATTCGCTATTCGCTACTCGCCATTCGCATCCGGGTTAAGCTCAGCCCGCCATCTCGTTCTTGGTTTCGAAATTAAGCTCGATCTCGACGTTGTTGGGATCGCGCAAAAAGATCTGCCAGCGCGTGCTGTAGGGCACCTGATTGACGCGGTACGGCACGGCTTTGCCGGTGAGATGCTGCTTCATCGCCGCAAAGCCGCGGCTGCCGAAGGCAATGTGATCGATCACGCCGGAATCCGGCCGCTGCTGCCGGTCGGTCTGCGAAATATCGTTAAGATGCAGCACCGGATGGCCGGCGCTGTACAGCCAGGCGCCGGGAAAGTTGAAGGCCGGACGCGGACCGTTCACGAATCCCAGCACCTCCTCGTAGAACCGTATGGTCTCCGGCAGTTTCCGGGTCGACACATTGTAGTGATCAAGCACGCCAACGCTCTTTTCCATCGCATTCTCCCTCGCGTCGCTGATGCAGAAGATTACCGCACCAACGGGCGAGAACGAACAGTCCCACACGGGTCCTCGATCATCCTGACCGCGCGCTGCCCCAGGTGCCTCCGGCGGTCATTTCACTTGGCGCCCGTTCGGGCTACATTGGAGCAATGCGTAAAAGACTGCGGCTGCGGCCCCGGTTTCTGGCTGTTGTGTTTGCGCTGTTGAGCGCAGGCGCGGCCTTTCCCGTGCCGGCGCAGGCGCAGTTCTGGGGCTTCGGTTCCGGGCAGCCGGCGCAGCGTTCGGGTGGGTTCTTCTCTTTTCCGTTTTTCCAGCGGGGGTACCGCTCGCCTTACGGTGCGCCGTATGGAGCGCCCATCGAGTCGTCACGGCCGCCGCCGCCGCGCAAGCTGGAGACGCAGCCGGCGCGTACCATCGTGGTCATCGGCGATTCAATGGCCGATTGGCTCGCCTACGGGCTTGAAGAAATCTATGCCGACCAGACGGACCTCGGCGTGGTGCGCAAAATCCGGCCGAATTCCGGCCTCATCCATTACGAGCCGCGCAACGACACGCTGGAATGGTCGCAGGCCGTCAAGGACATACTGACTGACGAGAAGCCGAGCGCGATCGTGGTCATGCTCGGGCTCAACGATCGCGTGCCGCTGCGCATCCCGGTGCCGCCGCGCGAGACCGCGCCGCGCAAGGGCGAGAAGGGCGCGCCGGCGGCGCGCGCCGGCAATAACAAGGAGCCGCCGCAAAACAAGGAGCAGAAGCCCGCCGCGCCCGCCGCGGAAGCCGCGGCGCGGGCCGCCAATCCGCCGGGCGGGCAAGCCCCCGCCGCAGCCGCGGCGCCGCGTCCCGGCGGCCTGGTCGAATTCCGCTCCGATCAATGGGCGCAAGCTTATCGCAAGCGCATCGACGACATGATCGCGGCGCTCAAAGCCAAGGGCGTGCCGGTGCTGTGGGTCGGGCTGCCGGCCGTCCGCGGCCCGCGCTCGACCGCCGACATGAGCTACCTCGACGATCTCTATCATGCCGCCGCCGACAAGGCCGGCATCCGCTACGTCGATATCTGGGACGGCTTTGTCGACGAGAACGGCCGCTACAGCGTGCAGGGCCCGGATTTCGAAGGCCAGATCCGCCGGCTGCGCACCGGCGATGGCGTGCATTTCACCAAATACGGCGCACTCAAGCTCGCGCACCTGGTCGATCAGGATTTGAGCCGCGTGCTGACCAATCCGGCGGTGGCGGCGCCGCTGCCGGCACCCGCAGCATCGGCGACGGCGAAGCCGGGCGCGGCCCGCCCCGCCATCGGTCCGGTGCTGCCGCTCACCGCGAATGGCGGCGGCCAGGCCGGCGATCTCTTAGGCGCCAAAAGCGCAAGGCCGGCGCCCGAGGACCCGCTTGCCGCCAGCGTGCTCGTGCGCGGCGATCCGCCTCCGGCCCCGCCCGGCCGCGCCGACGATTTCGCCTGGCCACCGCACGGCGCCGCGGCGAATCTGCCGGCGGCTGCGCCTGCGCCCGCTACAGCGGCGCCGCCGGCCGCGCACTGAGCTTTTCGCTGCTGCTGAAGCGACGCGCCGCCGGCCGATTGCTCCTCACCGCGGCAGCAGCGTCGTGCCCATCAAAAATTTATCGACCGCGTGCGCGGCCTGGCGGCCTTCGCGGATCGCCCAGACCACGAGCGATTGGCCGCGGCGCATGTCGCCGGCGGCAAACACTTTGTCGAGCGAGGTTTTGTAGTCGGCGGTCGAGGCGGCGACATTGCCGCGGCGGTCGAGCGCGAGGCCCAAATCCCTGATCATGCCTTCGTGCACCGGATGCACGAAGCCCATGGCGAGCAGCACCAGGTCGGCGTCGATCTCGAACTCGGTGCCCGGCATCGGCTTGAATTTGTCGTCGACGCGCGCGCAATGCAGCTTCGCCACCGCGCCGTTGGTGCCGGAGAAGCGCGTCGTCAGCACGGCAAAATCGCGCTCGGCGCCTTCTTCGTGGCTCGACGATGTGCGCAGCTTGAGCGGCCAGTCGGGCCAGGTCAGCATCTTGTTCTCGCGCAGCGGCGGCTGCGGCAGAATTTCGAAATTCACCACCGAGACCGCGCCCTGGCGGAATGCGGTGCCGATGCAGTCGGAGCCGGTATCGCCGCCGCCGATGACGACGACGCGCTTGCCGTCGGCCAGGATCGGCTCGCTGCCGTCGCCGTGTTCGCCCGAGAGGCGCCGGTTCTGCTGCGGCAGATAGTCCATGGCGAAATGAATACCCTTGAGCTCGCGGCCGGGAATCGGCAGGTCGCGGCCCGCTTCGGCGCCGCCGGTCAGCACCACCGCATCGTGCGCGGCGACGAGCTTTTGTGCGGCGACGCTGACGCCGACATGCGCGCCATAATGAAAGATCACGCCTTCGGCCTGCATCTGCGCGACGCGGCGGTCGACGTGATGCTTTTCCATCTTGAAGTCGGGAATGCCGTAGCGCAAAAGCCCGCCGGCCTTGGCGTACTTCTCGTAGACGTGCACCTCGTGGCCGGCGCGCGCCAATTGCTGCGCGCAGGCAAGGCCGGCCGGGCCTGAGCCGACGATCGCGACTTTCTTGCCGGTCTTTGCCGCCGGCAGCTCGGGCTTGAGGGCCTGGGCGATGGCGCGGTCGGCGATGGCGCATTCGATCGATTTGATGGTGACCGGGTTCTCGTCGATGTTGAGCGTGCACGAGGCCTCGCACGGTGCCGGGCAGATTCTTCCAGTGACCTCGGGAAAATTGTTGGTCGAATGCAGGTTGCGCGCGGCCTCGTCCCAATCGCCGTTGTAGACGAGGTCGTTCCAGTCCGGGATCTGGTTGTTGACCGGACAGCCCGGCGTGCCGGGCATGAGCGAGCCGGTGCCCATGCAATAGGGCACGCCGCAATTCATGCAGCGCGCCGCCTGCGTCACGTATTCCTGCTCGGCCATCGGGCGGACGAACTCGCGCCAATGGCGCACGCGCTCGGCGACCGGCTCGTAGTCGCGGTCCTCGCGTTCGTATTCGAGAAAGCCGGTGATCTTGCCCACGCGCTGCTCTACTCCGCCGCGATGGCAGCGGCCTTCAGTTCGTTGAGAGCGCGGCGATATTCGACCGGCATGACCTTGCGGAATTTCGGATACCAGGCGCCCCAGCCGGCCAGGATTTTGGCCGCGATGGCGGAGCCGGTAAAGCGGGCGTGGCGCGCGATCAGGTGATGCAGGCGCTGCGCGTCGTAGGTGCCCAAGTCGCCGAGCACGTCGACCCGGCCGTGCGCCTCGAGATCGTGCGAATGGTGGAAGATGCGGGAGTTGACGTCCTCCTCGCCGGGCATCGGCTCGAGCTCGACCATGGCGAGGTTGCAGCGCGAGGCGAACGTGCCGTCTTCGTCGAGCACATAGGCGACGCCGCCCGACATGCCGGCGGCGAAATTGCGCCCGGTGCGGCCGAGCACCACCACCACGCCGCCGGTCATATACTCGCAGCAATGGTCGCCGGCGCCCTCGATCACCGCGATGGCGCCGGAATTGCGCACCGCGAAGCGCTCGCCGGCGACGCCACGGAAATAGCACTCGCCCTCGATGGCGCCGTACAGCACGGTGTTGCCGACGATGATGGATTGCTCCGGAACGATGCCGGCATCGGCCGGCGGGCGCACGATGAGGCGGCCGCCGGAAAGACCCTTGCCGACATAGTCGTTGGCGTCGCCGATGAGGTTGAAGGTGACGCCGCGGGCGAGAAACGCGCCGAAGCTCTGCCCGGCCGTGCCGGTGAATTGCGCCACGATGGTGTCGTTGGGCAGGCCGTTATGGCCGTAGCGCTTGGCGATCTCGCCGGACAGCATGGCGCCGGTGGTGCGGTCGGTGTTCTTGATCGGCAGCGCGATGCGCACCGGCGTGCCGTGCTCCAGCGCGGCTTGCGACTGTGCGATCAGCTTGCGGTCGATGATGCGGTGGATCTTGTGGTCCTGCCGCTCGCAATTGTAGATCGCGACGCTTTCCGGCACGTCCGGCTTGGTGAACAGTTTCGAGAAATCGAGCCCGTTGGCCTTGGCGTGGGCGATCAGCCTGACGCGGTCGAGCATCTGCATCTGCCCGATCATCTCGTCGAAGCTGCGGTAGCCCATCGCCGCCATCAGCTCGCGCACCTCTTCGGCGACGAAGAAGAAGTAATTGATGACGTACTCGGGCTGGCCCTTGAAGCGCTTGCGCAGCACCGGGTCCTGGGTGGCGACGCCGACCGGGCAGGTGTTGAGGTGGCATTTGCGCATCATGATGCAGCCGGCCGCGATCAGCGGCGCGGTGGCGCAGCCGAACTCGTCGGCACCAAGGAGCGCGCCGATGACCACGTCGCGGCCGGTGCGGATGCCGCCGTCGACCTGCACGGCGATGCGCCCGCGCAGCCGGTTGGCGACCAGCGTCTGGTGCGTCTCGGCAAGCCCGATCTCCCACGGCGAGCCGGCATGCTTGATCGAGGTCAGCGGCGAGGCGCCGGTGCCGCCCTCGTAGCCGGCGATGGTGACGTGGTCGGAACGCGCCTTCGACACGCCGGCGGCGACGGTGCCGACGCCGACTTCGGAGACGAGCTTGACCGAAACGTTGCCGTCCGGATTGACGTTCTTCAAGTCGAAGATCAGCTGCGCCAAGTCCTCGATTGAATAGATGTCGTGGTGCGGCGGCGGCGAGATCAGGCCGACGCCTGGCGTCGAGTGCCGCACCTTGGCGATGATCTTCTCGACCTTGTGGCCGGGCAATTGGCCGCCTTCGCCGGGCTTGGCGCCCTGCGCGATCTTGATCTGCATCATATCCGAGTTGACGAGATACTCGGCGGTGACGCCGAAGCGGCCGGACGCCACCTGCTTGATCGCCGAGCGCATCGAATCGCCGTTCGGCAGCGGCTTGAAGCGGTCGGCCTCCTCGCCGCCCTCGCCGGTGTTCGACTTGCCGCCGATGCGGTTCATGGCGATGGCGAGCGTGGTGTGGGCCTCGCGCGAGATCGAGCCGAACGACATGGCGCCGGTGGAGAAGCGCTTGACGATGTTCTTGGCCGGCTCGACCTCGTCGAGCGGCACTGGGGCGCGGCCGTCCTCTGCCGCCGACTTGATGCGGAACAGGCCGCGGATGGTGAACAAATGCTCGGTCTGCTCGTTGATGAGCTTGGCGTAGTGCCGGTATTTTTCGTACGAGTTGCCGCGCACAGCGTGCTGCAGGGCCGAAACGCTCGCTGCGTTCCAAACGTGCTCCTCGCCGCGCACCCGGAACGCATATTCGCCGCCGACGTCGAGCATGGCGCGATAGATCGGCGCGTCGGAGAACGCATCGCGATGCCGGCGCACCGCCTCTTCGGCGATCTCGGCAAGCCCGACGCCCTCGATGCGGGTGGCGGTGCCGGTGAAATATTTGGCGACGAAATCCGATTTCAGGCCGACGGCGTCAAAAATCTGCGCGCCGCAATAGGACTGATAGGTGGAGATGCCCATCTTCGACATCACCTTGAGCAGTCCCTTGTCGATCGACTTGATGTAGCGCTTGACGATTTCCTTGTCGTCGAGCTTTTGCGGCAGCTCGCGCTTCATGGCGACCAGCGTCTCGAACGCCAGATACGGATTGATCGCTTCGGCGCCGT
>JASHQS010000221.1 GCA_030038995.1 Xanthobacteraceae bacterium | reverse complement strand
ATCCGCGAGGACGAAGAGGCGGCGCGCGCCGCCGGCGTGCCGACATTCCGCTGCAAGATGTATGCGGTGATGATTTCCGCAGGCCTGACGTCGTTTGCCGGCGTGTTCTACGCGTTCTTCTACAACAATCTTTTCCCCGAGCAGGTCTTCAACATCGGCCGCTCGATCGAGATGATTCTCGGGCCGGTGATCGGCGGCATCGGCACCTTGTTCGGCCCGATCCTCGGCGCGTTCGTGCTGACCGGCCTCGCCGAATCGCTCAACTCGGTCATGGGCGCCTTCGGGCTCGACATGCCCGGCGCCAAGCAGGTGTTTTACGGCGTCTGCCTCCTGGTCGTGATCGTGGCGCTGCCGGAAGGCGTCTGGCCGCCGCTGGCGCGCCGGCTTGGCCTCACCAAGGGACGGCCATGACCGCGCTGTTGTCGCTGCAGCGGATCAGCAAGCGCTTCCGCGGCCTCGTCGCTGTCGACGGCGTCGGCTTCGAGGTGAAAGAAGGCGAGATTTTTGCGGTGATCGGGCCGAACGGCGCCGGCAAGACCACGCTGTTCAACATGATCGCCGGCGCGCTCAAGCCGGACCAGGGCAGCATCGTCTTCGACGGCCGGCCGATCCACGGTCTTTCTCCCGACGTGGTGTGCCGGCGCGGCATCGCCCGCACCTTTCAGCTGGTGCGGCCGTTCCCGGCGCTCAGCGTCGAGGACAATGTCGTGGTCGGCGCGCTTCTGCACCGCCACGGCGTCGGCGAAGCGCGCCAGCGCGCGCAGGCGCTGTTACGGCGCTTCGATCTGTTCGACCGCCGGCACCGCCCGGCTTCGGCTTTGACCTTGCCGGACCGCAAGCGGCTCGAAGTGGTGCGCGCGCTCGCCACCGAGCCGAAACTGCTGCTGCTCGACGAGGTGGTCGCCGGCCTGCGGCCGACCGAGGTCGATCGCCTGGTCGCGGTGCTGCGCGAGCTCAACCGCGACAGCGGCCTGACCATTTTGATGATCGAGCACGTCATGCGCGCGGTGATGGCGCTCGCCGCGCGCGTGCTCGTGCTCGATCACGGCACCGCGATCGCCGAAGGCACGCCGGACGACGTGGTGCGCGATCCGGCCGTGGTGCAATCCTATCTCGGCGCCGAGGCAGTGTGATGCTGCGCGTCGAAAACCTCGACGTGTTCTACGGCGACGCCCAGGCGCTCGATGCCGTATCGCTCGAGGTTGGTGAGGGCGCCATCGTCGCCATCATCGGCGCCAACGGCGCCGGCAAGACCTCGCTGATCCGGGCCATCGCCGGCATGCACAAGCCGGCGCGCGGGCGCATCCTGTTCGGCGCGACCGATATTGCCGGCTGGCCGAGCCATCGCGTCTGCAATCTCGGCATCGGCCAGGTCGCCGAAGGCCGCCAGATCTTTCCCACCCTCTCGGTCGCCGAAAATCTGGAGATGGGCGCGCTGTTGCCGCGCGCGCGGGCGCGGCGCGACGACAACCGCAAGCGCGTGCTGGCGTTGTTTCCTGTACTCGCCGAGAGGAGCCGCCAGGCCGCCGGCACGCTGTCGGGCGGCGAGCAGCAGATGCTGGCGATCGGCCGCTGCCTGATGGGCGCGCCGGAACTGATCATGTTCGACGAGCCGTCGCTCGGCCTTGCGCCCACCGTTGCGCATCAACTGCTCGGCACCATTCGCGCGCTCAACCGCGACGGGCTGACTTGCCTGCTGGTGGAGCAGAACGTGGCGCTGTCGCTGAAACTCGCGAGCCGCGCTTACGTTCTGGAAAACGGCCGCATCACGCTTGCCGGCAGCGGCAGCGAGCTTTTGGCCGACGATCGGGTGCGCAGCGCCTATCTCGGGCTGTAACGCGGTGTCCGCTTGATGGATTCCGCTCATTCCCGCGCAAGCGGGAATCCAGAGCTGGGTCCCCGCTTTCGCGCATAGGCGCTAACATAGCTGCGTTTCCCGGGCGCAGCGCAGCACGAAGCGCAGCGAAGTGGTGCGCTGCAGACCCGGGATCGTAACAAGTTGCGGAGTCCGGGACGGTCCCGGATCAGCGGTGCACCGCTGCGCGCTGCACCGCATCCGGGAAACTGGCCTATGTGAGCGCCTATGCGCTTTCGCGGGGACGAGCGGAAGGACCACCGATCATCCCGATTCCGGACAACAATCCGTCTCATCCGATTCCCCGGCCTCGCTCCGCGGCGACGCCGCCACTTCGGGCGAGCCGCGCTGCCCACCGCACCCGGCGCAACACATCGGTTGCGGTCGGCACCTCGTGTGCGGCGGCCGCGGCGGCCAAGGCGCGCGCCGTCTCCGCCTCGGCACGACCGGATAGGGCGGCCGGCACGACTATAACCTCGCCGAGCGGGACCGGAGATAGGACGCGGATGATGCGGCGGGCGGCCATGACGAACTCCATTGCGGCAAAAGCGCAAGGCAACGCTCGCGACAGCGGTTGGTTCCATGGGCAGATGAGATGCTTGGCCCCGTTGTCCGGGTTTTTCGCCGTATGCTATAGCCGGGCCGCATTGCACGCGTATGACGGGCGCTCAAGCGCCCGTTCAGGAAGGAGACCAGTGTCATGAAACTTTATTATGCGCCCGGCGCTTGCTCGCTGTCGCCGCACATCGTCTCGCGTGAAGCCGGCATCCCGCTCGATTTCGAACAGGTCGACAACCGCGAAAAGAAGACCAAAAGCGGCAAGGATTATTGGACCATCAACCCGAAAGGCCAGGTGCCGGTGCTCGAGCTCGACAACGGCGAGCGGCTCACCGAGGGCCCGGTCATCGTGCAGTATCTGGCCGAGCAGAAGCCGGCCGCCGGGCTGTTGCCGCCGGCAGGGTCGCTTGATCGCTACCGCGTGCAGGAATGGCTCAACTTCGTCACCTCCGAGCTGCACAAGACCTATGGCCCGATCTTCCGGCCGACCACGCCCGACGAATACAAGAAAATCTCCAAGGACAATCTCGGCAAGCGGTTCGACTGGATCGACAAGCAGCTCGCCGGCAAGCAGTACCTGATGGGCGACAAGTTCACCGTCGCCGACGCCTACCTGTTCACGGTGCTGCGCTGGTCGCCGCGCATCGACATCGACGTTGCCAAATGGCCGAACATCAAGGCCTACATGGACCGCGTCGCTGCCCGGCCGAAGGTGCAGGAGGCGCTCAAGGCCGAAGGCTTGCAGTAACGTTCATTCGGGGGCAAATCGCGGGTGCTTCCGCGATCCGAATCAGGGAGATTCCCATGAAAACCAACGTTCTGACTTTTTTGGTCGCAGCGATCGCTTTTTCGATCTTTGCGGCTCCAGCCACCTCCGCCAGCGCCAAGCAGAAGTTCAACTTCAATGTGTGCATGAAGCGCAAGATGGGGAACGGCGTGACCCCGGCTGCGGCAGCTGCCGGCTGTCAGAAACTCGAGCGCGAACGCGCCATGGCGAACTAGGAAGTCGACTCGGCTCATGAAGCCGCCGCCCGGCCGAAGGTGCAGGAAGCGCTCAAGGCCGAAGGCTTGCAGTAACGTTCATTCGGGGGCGCGGGCGAAGCCCGCGTCCTGATGATCTACTCATGTCATCACCCCGCGAAACAGGCCGTGTGAGAACGCTTTGCCGTCGTGCCGCTGCTTCCGGTCGGTCCCGGCTCGCAGGTCATGGCGGTGACGCTGTTCGAGCTGTGGCAGAACGGCCAGGTGAACGAACTCGCCTCGATGGGCGTGGTCCGGATCGCGCCGATGACTTTGGGCTCGACCGCGTTCTACCTGCTGGCGCGCAACCGCCAGGTCGCCGCGTGAAACCGACCAGGGGCAGTGCAGCGCGCTCCGCATTCGTTCTTAAAACTGCAATCAAAGCCTGCTACCGGCCGGGATCTCCGCTCAGTGCTACCGTGATGCTGCAAGGGACTAGCGATGACGATCGTTCGGACGGACCGCCGCAAATTTCTCAAATCGGTCGCCGCCACCGGCGCCGCCACGCTGCTGCCGCAGGGTTTTGTGCCGCTGCTGCGGGCGCAAACGCCGGCCGCTGCCGACCTCGATGGCCTGCGCGCCAAGATCGACCATATCGTCGTCATCTATCAGGAAAACCGCAGCTTCGATCATTATTTCGGCGCCTATCAGTCGCCCGGCGGCGCCGCTGTTGACGGCCTCTTCGATCGCGATGGCCGGATCGATGCGCGCTTTGTCGGCCTGCAAAAGAGCGCGACCGGCGCGCCTTACACCTATTTGCCGGTGCCCTATCAGATTCCCGGCTTTGCCAACGCGGTGCTGGAAAACAAGCCGTTCCCCCTTAATCCCTACATTCCGTCCGCGGACAACGTGCCCTGGGACCCGATGCATCATTTCTTCCGCATGTTCGCGCAGGTCGATGGCGGCAAGATGGATTACTTCGTGGCGCTGGCCTTGCCGGGGCCGCATGTGTTCTTCGACAAATCGCACAAGCTCAGTCCCGGGCAGATGATGCTGGCGGAGTCCACGCCCTCGGGGGCCGTGCTCGGCTATTACACGCGCGACGATCTGCCGGACTACTATCGCCTGGCCGACGCGTACGTCCTGTTCGACAATTTCTTCCAGGCGATGTCGGGCGGATCGACCGGCAATGCGCTCTACCTCATCGCGGCGCGGTCCGCCGTGTCGTCGAAAGCCCCGCCCGACAAGATCGGCAGCCTGACGCCGCCGGTGTTCGATCGGCCGTACGACAAGAGCGGCATCCTCATCAACGACCTGCCGCCGATCAACGGCCCGAGCGAAACCTTCATGGGTTCGATCGATCTGTCGCCGCCGCCCGAGGAGCAGACTTATCCGACGATCGCCGACCGGCTCGATGCCGCTTCGCTGTCGTGGGCCTGGTACAACGAGGGCTGGAACACGGTGAAACCCTGGGCGCTGAAGACGGCATTCGACGCCGGCGACGGCTCGGTCGTGGTCGACACGCCCGAAACCTATCTGCCGCACCACAATCCATTCCAGTATCTGCCCAGTTGGTTTTTGAACGTGAAAGCCGGCCGCATGCGCGACAGCACGGATTTCTTCGAAGACCTCAAGTCCGGCAAGCTGCCGCGCGTCTCGTTCCTCAAAGCGACCGGCGGTCGGGACGAGCACCCGGCCAATTCGGCGCCGCGCTGGGGCGAGCAATGGGTCATGGGCCTGTTGAAGGCGCTCGGCGAAAGCAGTGCCTGGGAGAAAACCGCTGTCATCATCGCCTACGACGAAGGCGGTGGTTTCTGGGATCACGTGGCGCCGCCGCGCCCCGATCCTTATGGCTGCGGCACCCGCATTCCGGCTCTGTTGATCAGCCCGTGGGCGCGGCGCGGCTATATCGATCACAACGTCGCCGACACCACGTCGGTTCTGGCGCTGATCGAGGCACGGTTTGGTTTTTCGCCGCTGCACACGCGTGATGCCGCGGCCTACAACCTGCTTGACGGCCTCGATTTCACGCAGAAGCCGCGAGCGCCGGCCTTTGGCTGAGGTGGAGCACGTCGGATCCGCCGGCGATGCCGGCCATGTTCCTCAGTCAGCTTTGTGCCGAAACAGCTTCGGGTGAGGTCGGCGCGCATCGGCAGATGCCGGCAACTCAGCGCCGGCGTGCCTGCATCATGTCGAGCAGCAACACGCCGCGGCAGCCGAGCAGCAAAATGACGTCGCCCACCGCGGTGCTCAGGGCCACCGCGGCGCAAAACGCCGGTGGAGGGAAACGGCCTCAGCTCAAGACGAACGCAAGACGCGCTCCCGGGCTTTCCAGGCGCCCTGACGTCACCCGCTTCAATGCGTGCGCGCGATGCAGAAATCGACGGTCTCGGCGAGCGCGGCTTTCATCGGCGAATCCGGAAACAGCGCCAGGGCGTCGCGCGCGATTGCGCCGTAATGCTGGGCGCGGCGCAGCGTGTCTTCGAGCGCGCGGTGCTTCGCCATCATGCCGATGGCGCGCTCGAGATCGGCGGCGTTGCTTTCGCCGCGTTCCAGCGTCCGCCGCCAGAACGCGCGCTCGGCTTCGCCGCCGCGGCGGAATGTCAAAACCACCGGCAGCGTGATCTTGCCCTCGCGAAAATCGTCGCCGATGTTCTTGCCTAGTTTCTGTGCGGTGCCGCCGTAGTCGAGCACGTCGTCGACGAGCTGAAAGGCGATGCCGAGATTCATGCCGAACGAGCGGCAGGCCGCCTGCTCGGCCTTGTCGCGGCCGGACAGCGCCGGGCCGACCTCGCAGGCCGCGGCGAACAACTCGGCGGTCTTGGCGCGGATCACCGCGATGTACTCGTCCTCGGTGGTCGCGGTGTTCTTGGCCGCGGCAAGCTGCATGACTTCGCCTTCGGCGATCACTGCGGCGGCCGACGACAGGATTTCCAGCGCCTTGAGGCTGCCGACCTCGACCATCATCTTGAACGCCTGGCCGAGCAGAAAATCGCCGACCAGGACGCTCGCCTCGTTGCCCCACAGCATGCGCGCGGCAAGCCGGCCGCGGCGCAGCTCGCTTTCGTCGACCACGTCGTCATGCAACAGCGTCGCCGTGTGCATGAACTCGACGGCGGCGGCGAGCTTGATATGGCCGTCGCCGCCATAGCCGGTCAGCCGCGCCAGCGCCAAGGTCAGCATCGGCCGCAACCGCTTGCCGCCGGAATTGATGAGATGATTGGCGACCTCGGGAATCATCGCCACTTCGGAGCCGGTGCGCGCCAAGATGGCGCCGTTGACGCGCTCCATGTCGGCGGCAACCAGATCGACCAGGGGATCAATCGAGGGTTCGGCCCGGCTCTCGAACGGAAGGATGACGGCCACTGAAATTTTCTCCATGCCAATCGACTACACTAAGGACGCGCGAGCATAGAAACGCTATGGTGAGGCGGCAAGTACGCCGCCGCGGCAGCCGAAAACGCCGCATTTCGAGATCGCGTCTTCCAGCGCTCGTCGCCGTCGGCCTGCCGGTTTGACGTGGCGGCGGAGGGGAGCAATGTCAAGCAGTCAGGTGCTCGTCGAAGCTGCCGCCGCGGGCCGCTACGAGGTGGCGGTCCTGGTGCCGTGCTACAACGAGGCGCGGGCGATCGCCAAGGTGGTGGCGGATTTCCGCGCCGCATTGCCCGGCGCGACGATCTACGCTTACGACAACAATTCCACCGACGGCACGGTCGAAGCCGCCAAGCGCGCCGGCGCCGTGGTCCGCCGCGAGACCCATCAGGGCAAGGGCTACGTGGTGCGGCGCATGTTCAACGACATCGAGGCCGACATCTACGTGCTGGTCGATGGCGACGCCACCTATGACGCGCCCAGCGCGCCGAGCATGATCGCCAAACTCTTGGCGGATCGGCTCGACATGGTGGTGGCGAGCCGCGTCGACCGCGACGACAAGGCCTACCGCCGCGGCCATCGCGCCGGCAACCGGCTGCTGACCGGCTTCGTCACCCACATTTTCGGCCGCGCCTTCACCGACATTCTGTCCGGCTATCGGGTGTTCTCCCGCCGCTTCGTCAAATCGTTTCCGATTCTCTCCGGCGGCTTCGAGATCGAGACCGAACTGTCCGTGCACGCGCTCGAGCTCGAGTTGCCGGTCGGCGAGGTGGCGACGCCGTATTATTCGCGGCCGAGCGGCTCGGCGTCAAAACTGTCGACCTGGCACGACGGCTTCCGTATTTTCTGGACGGTGTGCAAGCTCTACCGCGCCGAGCGGCCGCTTGCCCTGTTCGGCTCGTTCGGCATCGCCTTGGCGCTGATCGCCATCGGCCTCGCCATCCCGATTTTCATCACCTACGTGCAGCAGGGCCTGGTGCCGCGGCTGCCGACCGCGGTGCTCTCCACCGGGCTGATGCTGCTGACGTTTCTGGCGATCGCCTGCGGTCTGATCCTCGACACCGTCACGCGCGGGCGCCGCGAAGCAAAGCTCATCGCCTATCTGGCGCTGCGGGCGCCGGGCGAAGAGCGGCGGAGCTGAAAACCGTGCGCGAACTTGTCCGCACCAACGATGCCGTGCTGATATCGGCGATCGAAGCGCTGTTGAAGGCGGCGCGCATCGGCCACCTCGTGGTCGATCAGAACATGAGCGTGCTGGAGGGCTCGATCGGCATTTTCCCGCGGCGCATCCTGGTCGATGAGGACGAGGCGGCGGCGGCGCGGCGGCTGTTGGTCGAGGCCGGATACGGCCACGAGCTGCGCCCCGACAAGGGCTGAAGGGACGCCGGACCTTCCCTGTCGTCGCCCGCAAAGGCGGGCGATCCAGTAATCGCAAAAGATTCGGGGGGGTTATTGGATGCCCCGCTTTCGCGCGGCACGACAATGATTCATGACAATGATTGATGCAGCAACAGCGCGTGCGATTCCACGTGAACAGAATTTGCGCTAGTTCGCCAGCGCTTCGGCGCGAACCATTTCCTCGACGATATCGGGAACGCGCCGAGTCAATGACCAACCCGGGTAGTGCGAGCGGAACTTCGTCATGTCGCTGATGTAGCAGATGTGGTCGCCTTCCCGGTTTCGCTCGTCGTAGCGCCAGGAGATCCTGCGGTTGGAGACGGCTTCGATCATCTCGAAGCATTCGAGGATCGAGGCGTTGCTCTCGCGCCCGCCGCCGAGATTATACACTTCGCCCGCCCTGGGCGCGTTGATGAAAGCCTCGAAGGCGCGCACCACGTCCAGGCTGTGAATCTGGTCGCGCACCTGCTTGCCCTTGTAGCCGAAGATCGTGAACGTCTTGCCGTTCAGCGCAGTCTTGACCAGGAAGCTGAGAAATCCGTGCAGCTCGACGCCGCTGTGGTTGGGGCCGGTCAAGCAGCCGCCGCGGAAACATGCGGTCGGCATGCCGAAGTAGCGGCCGTATTCCTGCACCATGAGATCGGCGGCGGCCTTCGACGCGCCGAACAGACTGTGCTTGCTCCGGTCGATGCGCAAGGTTTCCTTGATGCCCTGGTGATCGGCTGCATCGGCATAATCCCAGCGTTTCGCCAGTTCGACGAGCGGCAGCTCGTTCGGCGCGTCGCCGTAAACCTTGTTGGTGCTCATGAAGACGAACGGCGCTTGCGGGCAATGCCGGCGCGCCGCTTCGAGCAGGTTGAGCGTGCCGACGGCGTTGACGTCGAAATCGTCGAACGGGCGATCCTTGGCCAGATCGTGCGACGGCTGCGCGGCGCAGTGGATGACGGCGCCGACCCGGAGCGTGGCAAACACATCCATGACCGCGCCGCGGTCGCGGATATCGAGTGAACGATGCATGTAATTCGGCACCCGCTCGAGGAGCTGCTTGAGGCGCCAGCCAGTGTCGCCCTGCGGACCGAAGAAATCCGCCCGCATGTTGTTGTCGATGCCGTGCACGGCATGGCCGCGCCGCCCGAAATACTCGACCGCCTCGGAGCCGATCAATCCACTGGAGCCGGTAATGAGAATCCGCACCGACGGCACCTAGTACAACCTGAATTTCAAGAACGCGGCCCGGCACATGCGCAGCATGATCAAGCCGTTGCGGAAGCGGCCGGTCATTTTGGTCACGCCGCTGACGCGTTCCTGGTAATGCACCGGCAGGTCGACGATGCGCAAGTGCAGCTTGGCGGCTCCGAACAGCAGGTCGTAATCGCCCCAGCGGTCGTTGGTGCCCCACAAGCTGGTCAGTGCGAGGATGGCCGGCCAGTGGCGCCGCCACAGCACCTTGGTGCCGCACAGCGTATCGCTGACGTGCTGGCCGATGGCGGTCGAAACCAGCCAGCTGAAGAAACGGTTGCCGATGACGTTCAGCGGCGCCATCGCCACCCCTTCCATGGGGAAGATGAATCGCGTGCCGTTGACGAATTCCGCCCTGCCGCTGGCGATGACCTCGTAGAAATAATGCAGCTCCTCCGGCATCGTGGTGAGATCGGCGTCGAGGATCATCAGGATGTCGCCGCCGGCGCGGTCAAAGCCGGCGCGCACGTTGAGTGCCTTGCAGATGCCGGGCCCTTCATAGAGCTTGATATCGCGCTCGGGATGAAGCCGCTGCAGCCGTCGCACCTCGTCGGCGGTGCCGTCGGTGGATTTGTCGTCGCAAAAGATGATCTCGGTGTGGCTGCCGATATCGGGGATGCGCTCGACCGCAGCCGCCACGTTGCCGACCTCGTTGCGGCATGGAACGACGATCGAGACGCTGTAGTCGCGCGGCGCCAGCCGCGGGGCCACCGGCCGCGCCACGATCAGGTTGACCATGTTCAGGCGCCGGATGCCGGGAAGCCGGGCGAAAAAACCGTTGATCAACCGCGACAGCAGCGGGATTTTTTTCGGCAACAGAACCGTGCGGTGCACCTGCAGCGGCTCGAAGTCGCACAGTTCCAGGATGTTGCGCAGGTCGTCGATCGTCAGCCAATTTTGCAACGGACGGGAGTATTTGAGGCCGAAATATTCGGCTGCGTGGATGATCGGCTCCCACAGGTGATTGTAGTTTTCGATGATCACGCGGGTCTCCTTGTGCATCGCCGAGCGCAGCGCCCGCAATGTGGCGATCGGGTCGACCTGATCGTTGACGTCGGTGATGATGACGTAGTCGAAGGCTTCGTCGCCGCCGCCGATGCGGTAGTCGTCGTGCCGGCGGAATTGCCAATGCGGAAAACGCTCATGCGCAGCCTCGACGTGCTGCGCGCTGCAATCGATGCCGAGGCCGGCGCTGGGCCGCACCGCTTCGAGAAAGTCGGGTGTCAGGCAGCCGACCAGCAACACCCGCTTCCCGGGCTCGACGATGAAGCGTAGCAGCCGGTTTATCTGTTCGTAGTAATACGCATGCGCGGCGATGTAGGCGCTGCGCCCGGCGCACAAGCGGTCGTAATGCGCCCGCACCTCTGCGGCGCGGCGCTTGAGCGCCGACGGTCCGAACTGGCCGGCGGCCATCGCCTCGGTGACAGCGCGGGCCTCGGCCGAAGCAAGCGGCGGCACCGCGAAATTGCTCGATTCTCGAACGCCTAGCTCCGCCATGATTTCCGCAGCCCGCAACGCCAAGAGTACGTTGGTAGCAAGAGTACTACGTTGGTAAAGGGGAACTCCAGGAAACTCCCGCGTCGCGCCGGCAACTTACGCAAGCTCGACGGTGCCAGCAAGCGGACTCTCCGTTTGCCAAGATTGGAAAAGGCAAGGCCAAAACCGCGTCGACCCGGTCTGCGGCCGCTCGTGGCCCTCTCTGCTGTTGCGGCGGAATTTGCCGCTTGCGCGCAATGCGAGAAACTCTTGTCCGCTGCTGTAAAGCGAACTAAAGCTTTGCCATGAGGACGGCCCAGAAGGTGGCTATCGCAAAAGCACTTTATCTTGCGGTGAGCACCGCACGCAAAGCCGTCGGCCGTTCTGACAAAGTCGTCACCCGCCGGAAGGGTCTTTGCTACGAGCTTGATCTCGGCGAAGGGTTTGACCTGGCGATCTATTTATTTGGCGCTTTTGAACCATCGACGTGTCGTGCCTTGGCTGCTCACGTCAAGCCCGGCATGACGGTTTTGGACCTGGGAGCGAACATCGGCAGCCACACGCTTCATCTCGCGCGTCTGGTCGGAGCCGCCGGGCGCGTGCACGCGTTCGAGCCGACCGCGTTCGCGTATGCGAAATTATTGCGCAATCTGTCGCTGAATCCCGAACTTGCCTCGCGCGTCGCAACGTACCAGTGCTTTCTGACGCGGGAAGGCGCGAATGGTGTTCCGGAGAACGTGTATTCAAGCTGGCCTCTCGTGACCCGACCCGACGTGCATCCGAAACTGCTTGCTCAGCCGAAGAGCACGAGCGGAGCACGGGCGAAAACGCTTGATCAGATCATGATCGAGAACGGCGATCCCGCCATTCATGTCATCAAGATCGATGTTGATGGCTTCGAGTGTGACGTTCTCTCGGGCGCCGATGCGATCCTGTCCCGCCACAAACCCATTCTCGTCATGGAGTTGAGTCCGTACATCCTCGCCGAAAGGGGACGCTCGGCTGAGGAACTGATTGCGTTTCTGCTGTCGCGCGGCTATCGGTTCTTTGATCTGAAATCGGAAAAGGAACTGCGTACCGATCATGCTGCCGTCTCGCGCATGGTTCATGACGGAGAAAGCATCAACGTCATTGCCAGGGTTCCCCAATAGCTTTGCGGATTGCCATCTCGGGGAAAATGCCGTTCAGGGCAGTTGCATTGCGTCGCTGGCGGTAGAATGGTGCTGCGATGTTGGTCGCGGCGGACAGAATGGCGGCCAGCCGAGCCGGCGGTAAAAGTACAGGTAATCCTCATTGCACAGCACTTGCGGGCCGTCGCTGCGAAAGGCGTCCTTGATCGGCTCGGCTTGGCTGACGACGACGTGGGCGACAACGAGCGCAATGCCGGCCGGATAAGTCCAGCGATGCTGCTGCAGGTCTTTGAGTGCGGCGATCAAGAGCGCGGCGGCGATGATCGCCAACGGGTCGGTGAATAAAAAATAGCCCTGCTGCAGGCGGCGGCCCATGTCCAATAAATCGACGCCCCAGTCGGTGAGCATCAAAACCGCGACGCAGGCGACGAGTCGCCATTGCCGCCGTCGCGCGGCGATGATCGTCGCGACGATGACGAACCATTCGAGAAAGATCGTCGGCCGCGGCGACGAATGCAGAAAGAACGTGCGGCGCGCGATCACGCCGGCGATCGCCTGGAGCAGAAATTGGACGCGCGCGGCGCTGAACAGCGAGCTGCCGGCCGCCAGCCGCGGATCGGATGCCGCGCCCCAGGCGAACATCGTCTCCAGCGGATGGAAGACGACGACGACGTTGTCGGGGTGAAACCGCGCGTATAGCGCCAATAGTCCGATCATGCAGCCGGCGACGGCCGCCAAGGCCGCGGCAAGCGCTTCGAGCGTTGCAATCCGCCAGATCAAACAATATGCGGCCATGCCGAGCGCGAGCCACGCCGCGACCAGCGACCAATATGTTGCGGCGCTGACGCCGACCGACAACAGCGGCACATCGGCGTGGTCCGTGGGCGCAAAGCCGAGGCTGAGCAGATCCTTCGCCAGATAGACGGCGACGGCGGTCGCCACGGCGGCGGCGGCGACGGCCGCCCATGCTTTGCGCGAGCGCCAAAAAAGGCCGACATGCGTATCCGCCTTGGCCGTCGCATCGGGACCGAACGGCAAGAGCAGGATCGGCAGCGCGCAGATCAGAAAAAAGATTTGCACCTTGCTCTGCATCCCGAGCGTTATCAGCAGGCCCGCAATCCCGACGATGGCCGGGCGCCACGGCCGCTCGCCGCGCTTGGCGGCAACGAGCAGCATGACCAGCGCGATCATGAACAGCCCGGCGGCGAGAAGCTCGGCGCGCATGACGCGCATCGCCATCGCCATGCCGCCGGAAAACGCCAAGAGAAAGCCGCCGAAGCCGGCGATGCGCCAGTCGCGCACCAGCGCGCGCAGGAGATACGTGAACGCCGCGACGATCGCCATCGCGGTGATGAGCGAGAGCACGCGGCCGGCCTGCGTCGCCGGCATCCACGCCGCGCCGAACGCGCGCAAATCGCCGATCGGCGGCACCGCGGCAAACGAATCGACGGGAATGAGCCGGATCGCGTGCAGCGCGCGCAGCCAATAGCTCAGCAGCAGGATCGGCAGATAGGCCGGATGGGCGAGATATTCCTGCGGCAGATGCGCATTGAGCAGAAACGCGTTATAAACGACGAAGAAATCCATATCGGCAATGCGCCAATACGGATACCAGAAGCCGGCGACCAGAAACGACACGGTCATGCCGGCGAAAGTGACGACGAATTGGCCCGGCCAGTTGAACCTGACCAGCCGATCGAACGGCTGCGTGGTGTCGCGAATGCGGATCGCCTGCATCAGGCGAGCGGTGCCGGCCATTGATCGATGAATTCCTCGCGAGCGCGCAACAAGACGAGGCCACCCCCTTCACCTTAGCGAACGACTGTACGTAAAGGCAACGACTGCAGCAAAATCCCGATGGTCGCGCCGCATTCGCTCGAGGCAACCAGCGACGACGCCGTGCTCGGCGGCCGCCTCGTCCTGCGCCAGCCGTTGCGCGGCCATCGGGTCGGTCACGACGCGATCCTCTTGGCGGCGGCGACGGCCGCACGGCCGGGCGACCACGCCGTGGATCTCGGCGCCGGCGTCGGCGCGGCCGGGCTGGCGCTGGCAAAACGGATCGCGGGCGTGACGGTCACGCTCGTCGATATCGATCCCATGCTGGTGGCGCTGGCGCGCAACAATGCGGCGCGCAACGGCATGGCGGCGCTGGTGCGCGCGACGTGCCTCGATGTCGCCGCGCCAGCCGCAGCGTTCGCGGCGGCCGGCCTCGCGGCCGGATCGGCCGATTGCGTGCTGATGAACCCGCCGTTCAATGATTTGCAAAATCCGTCGCCCGAGCCGCAGCGCCGCGCTGCCCATGCCGGCAGCGCGGGCACGCTCGACAAATGGCTCGCCGCCGCGTCGCCGCTCTTGCGCCCGTCCGGCGTGCTGACGCTGATCTGGCGCGCCGACGGTCTTACCGAGGTGTTGTCGAGCTTCGCCGCCGATTTCGGCGCCGTGACGCTGTTGCCGATTTATCCGAAGCCGGGCGCGCCGGCGATTCGCATCCTGGCGCGCGCGATCAAGGCGAGCCGCGCGCCGCTTGCGCTTCTTCCCGGCCTTGTGCTCGCCGACGCCGCGGGCAAACCGACGATGCCAGCCGAAGCCGTATTGCGCGGCGGTGCGAGCCTGCCGTTGGCCGAAAGCTGATACGGAATGCGGATAATTGGTTCGTCATTCCGGGGCCCGAACCAACGGGTCCAGTCGGAAGTGGCCGGCCCGATGACAAGCGCAGCGAGGAACCCGCAATCCATAACCACGGGCGCCGGGCTTATGGATTCCGGGCTCGCCGCTTCGCGGCGATCCGGAATGACGAGGAATTAATCAGCCGAATTCCGTATGAGTTCGGCCGCTGCTCATCCGTTGGGCATCAGGCCGCCAGCGAATCGGGCGGCGCCGGATCGGGCGGCTCCGCGCGGCTGCGGACTGGAGCATAGGAGCGGACCGGGGCGTAGGAAAAGCCGACAAAGACGGCGATGAGCATCAACAGCATGTAAATTTTCATGGTTCGGCCATTTAGCTCATCGATCCGGCAGCATTGTGTTCAGCAAGAAGCATTCCAAGCCCTAACGTACGGTTACTTGAGTGGTTGCGCGCCGCGTCCTATGTAGTTCGCATGACAGAGTTGTGATCGATGGACCGCTTCACGGATTTTTCAAGGCGAGCCATGGCGCCATTGCGGCCGCTCGTGCCGCGGCGCTGGCGCGGCGACACGCCGCTGGTGCCGGTGGTGCGGCTCGCTGGCGTGATCGGTTTTTCGACGCCGCTCCGCCCCGGCCTGTCGCTTGCCGGCACCGCGCGGATGCTCGATCGCGCCTTTGCGCCGCGCCGCGCGGCTGCGGTGGCGATCGTCATCAATTCGCCCGGCGGCTCGGCGGCGCAATCGCACCTGATGTTTCGCCGCATCCGCGAATTGGCGGCGGAAAAAAGCCGCCGCGTCATCGCCTTCGTCGAGGATGCCGCCGCGTCGGGCGGCTACATGATCGCCTGCGCGGCCGACGAGATCGTCGCCGATGCGAATTCGATCGTCGGCTCGATCGGGGTGGTCGGCGGTTCGTTCGGCTTCGACAAGGCGATCGCCAAGCTCGGCGTCGAGCGGCGGCTCTACACCTCGGGCGAGCACAAGGCGATGCTCGATCCGTTCCTGCCGGAAAATCCGGGCGACGTGGAGCGGCTCAAACGGCTGCAGCGCGAAATTCACGACAGTTTCATCGCGCTGGTGAAGTCGCGACGCGGAACCAAACTCAATGGTCCGGAAAATGACTTGTTCTCCGGCGAATATTGGGC
>JASHQS010000220.1 GCA_030038995.1 Xanthobacteraceae bacterium | reverse complement strand
AAGTGCTCGACCGGGCGGAAGCGGCCCATCAGCACGCCGACGATCAGCCCGGCCGCAACCGCGAACGAAAAGCCGAGCAGCACGCGGGCGAGCGTCGCCGCCGCATGGTGCAGCATGCTGCCGTCAGCGAGCATGCCGGCGAAGGTTTGCGCCACGGTCGGCAGCGTCGGCATCAGCGCCGGCGCAAAGGCGCCGCTCCGCGCCACCGCCTCGTAGATGGCAGCCACCACCACGATGCTGGTCAAGCCGCGCCGCCATGATCGGATGCGCTCGGCGTTCATGTCGTCACCATGCCCCAGCGCACCAGGGTGAAATTTTCGAGTTTTTGGAACACCAGCTTCTCGAGCGCGAGCCCGATCGCGGCGATCACCGCGATGCCGGCCAGCATGACGTCGGTGTTGAGAAATTGCTGGGCGCCGAAAATGAGCCAGCCGAGGCCCCACGGCACCGCGGCGAGCATTTCGACCGCGACCAGGATGCGCCAGGCCTGCGCCAGCCCGAGGCGCAGCCCGGTCATGATGTAAGGCAGCGCGCCGGGCAGGATGACGTGGCGGAACAGCGCCCGGTGGTCGGCGCCCATGGCTTGCGCCGAGCGCAGCCAGATTTCCTTCACCGCTTTGACGCCGGTCCAGGAATTGTAGACGATGGGGAACGCCGAGACGAACGCGACCAGCAACACCGACGGCACGTTGCCGGGGCCGAACCACAACAGAAACAGCGGCGCATAGGCGAGGCCGGGAATCGGCGCGCCGATGGCGACGAGCGGCAGCAAATAATCCTCGGCGCGGCGCGAGCGGCCCATGGCGACGCCGATCGCGAGGCCGACCAATGCGGCGAGCGCGAAGCCGGCGAGGAGGCGCAGCAGCGTGTCGAGCGCGTGATGCGGCAGCGCGCCGCTCAGCGTGAGCCGCACGAACGTGGCGCCGATCGTCTCCAGCGGCGGAAAAAACTGCGCCGGAACCACGTTCAGATGCGCCACCGCCTCCCAGATCGCGCCGACCACGACGAACGGCAGCGCGTTGCGCAGCACCTGTTCAAGCAACCGCCGCTCGGCGGTGGCATGCGGTGCAATGTCGTAAGCTTGGGCGACGTAGGCCATGCGATGAGAATAGTGCTGCACTTCGGCCACACACAAGGTCGACCGCAATCGTACCAGCGGCGCTCAATGTTAACCGTCATCCTGAGGTGCCCGCGCGCAGCGCGGGCCTCGAAGGATGCGGCATCCAAATCGGCCTTAGCCGATTTGGACATCAAAACTTGCCGAAATCGGGCAAGCCCGATTTCGGATGCGCCTCGGCCGTCGCCCTTCGAGGCGCGGCGCGGAGCTTGTCATCGGGCCGGCCGAAGGCCGGACCCGTTGGCGCCGAGCACCTCGGGGTGACGGATACAGGTCACAACGTTGCAGCAGTCGCACGCTGTGCTAGGAGAGGCCGGTAGCCAGGGAGTTCATGATGGCGACGCAAAACAGCGCAAAGAAAACAATCGGCTGGATCGGCATGGGCCGCATGGGCGCGCCGATGGCCGAACGGCTGGTCAAGGCCGGCCACGACGTCTCGGTCTGGAATCGCACCCGCGCCAAGGCCGAGCCGCTCGGAAAACGCGGCGCCAAGGTGGTCGACCGGCTCGCCGAGCTCAAAGACGTCGACATTCTATTTTCCATCGTCGCTACCGGCAAGGATGTCGAGGAAGTGTTGCTCGGCAAGGACGGCGTGTGCAGCGGCACGGGCGGCGCCGGCGGCGCCGGCGGCGGCCGCCGCGGCGGCAAGGTGCCGCCGGTCGTGGTCGATTGCTCGACCATCGCGGTCGAGGAATCCAAGGCGATCCGCGAGCGGCTCAAAGTGCTCGGCTCGGATTTCGTCGCCGCGCCGGTAAGCGGCAACGCCAAAGTCATCAAGGCCGGCAAGCTCTCCGCCGTGGTGTCGGGCACCGAGGCCGCCTGCCAGGCGGCGATGCCGCTGATCGAGGTGTTCGCGCCGCAGGGCGTGTCGTACGTCGGCGAGGGCGAGTTGGCGCGCGTCTGCAAGATCGCCCACAACGTCATGCTCGGCGTGGTGATCGAGAATTTGATCGAGATCACGCTTCTGACCAACAAGATGGGCGTGCCGCGCCATGCCTTTTTGGCGTTCCTCAACAACGGCGTGATGGGCTCGATGTTCACGCGCTACAAATCGCCGGCTCTGGTCAATCTCGACTGGACCACCACGTTCACGCCCGAGCTCCTGCGCAAGGACCTCGACCTCGGCCTCGAACTCGGCCGCGACATGGACGTGCCGATGCCGGTGACGGCGGCGGCGCGCGAAGTGCTGCAGAGCCATTTCGGCGCCGCGATCTTGCAAAAAAATCCGCAGGACTACCTACACAAGGATTTCGCCGCGCTCGCCGAGACCATGGCGCTCGCCGCCGGCATGAAGCTCACCAGCGAGAACAAGAACGTGCCGACCGGGCTGGAGAGCTGAACTTCGTGTGCGGCTATAAACTCTTCCTCCCCTTTCAGGGGCAGGGAGAAGCACGACGCGGAAGGAGACGCTGAATGGCTGTTGCAGACAAAAGCCCGCTGAGCACGGGCTATCAACCCGTCACCTGGAATTTCAAGCTTCTGGCGCACGATCGGCTGGCGGGCTTCGGCGGCATGGGCGAAGGCATGTCGGTGCAGATCGCGCCCGACGGGCGGCGCATCATCTGGCTCGCCCACGAGAGCGCGCCGAAGAATTTCACCGCGGTCGACGTGTCCGATGCGCGCCAGCCCAAGGTGGTGTGCCAGACCGATTTGCCGCACGCCAATATGCGCTCCAATTCACTGGAGACCTGCGGCAACCTGATGGCGGTGGCGTATCAGACCCAGAAGAAGGACATGACGCCGGCCGGTTTCGAGCTGTTCGACATTTCCAAGCCGGAGAATCCGAAGTCGATCTCGTTCTTCGACTGCTCGGGGCCGCATTCGCGCGGCGTGCATCAGTTGTGGTTCTGCGACGGCGAATACGTGCACTGCGCGTCCGGCTCGCGCGATTTCGTGCCGACGCACCCGAACGACGATCAGTTCTACCGCTGCGTCGACGTGCGCAATCCGTCGAAACCGGTCGAGGTCGGCCGCTGGTGGATGCCCGGCACGCGGCAGGGCGACAATGTCAGGCCGCCGGCGCGCCATCCGCTCGACAAGGGTTTCCGCGCCCACAACACCAACGTCTATCCGCAACGCGGCGACCGCTGCTATCTCGCCTATATCGACGGCGGCATGTTCGTGCTCGACATCGCCGACAAGGCGAACCCGAAGAAAATCTCGCAGTGGACCAATTCGCCGCCCTATACGGGCTTCATGCACACGGTGGTGCCGCTGTTCGACCGCGGCCTGATGCTGGTGACCGACGAGTCGACCGAGAACAACGCCAAGGACTGGCCGAAGCTGATCTGGGTGTTGGACGCGCGCGAGGAGACCAATCTGGTGCCGATCGCGACCTGCCCGCTGCCCGACCACACCATCTACGCCAAGGCCGGCCGCTTCGGCGCCCACAACATCCACGAGAACGTGCCGCTGCCGACGGCGTGGCAGTCCGACCAGATCGTGCTCGGCACGTTCTTCAACGGCGGGCTGCGCGCCTACGACATCGCCAATCCGTATCAGCCGAAGGAAGTCGGCATCTTCATGCCGCCGGCGCCGTCCGGCGCGCCGACCGGCACCATCCAGATGAACGACGTGTTCGTCGATGAGCGCGCCGTGGTCTACACCGTCGACCGCCACGTCGGCGGGCTGTACATTTTGGAGATGGACTTTTGATGCGGTTGAATCGACGCGTCCCACTTCCGCTCGTTCCCGCGAAAGCGGGGACCCAGGCTGGATTCCCGCTTACGCGGGAATGAGCGGATGGAGACGCGGCGCTCAAGCGTGCCATGCTCGAACTCTTTCCCTCGCGCGAGGCCGGGCCGTTCGGGCGGCGGCGGAAGCGCGAGCGCGGCGCCAAGATTCCGGTCAGTGTCGTCACCGGCTTTTTGGGCGCCGGCAAGACGACGCTGGTTCGTCGCTTTCTCGCCTCGCCGCAGGGCGCCGGCACCGCGGTGATCGTCAACGAGTTCGGCGCCGTCGGCATCGACGATGCGCTCTTGCGCGCAAGCGCCGACGAGACCGTTCTGCTCGGCAATGGCTGCCTGTGCTGCATCGCGCGCAGCGACCTGCAGCTTACGCTGCGGCGCCTCATCTTCGACCGCGACCACGGCACGGCGCCGCCGTTTTTCCGCGTGCTGATCGAGACGAGCGGTCTCGCCGATCCCGGCCCGATCCTGCAGACCTTCTCGACCGACCGCGCGCTCGGCGGCGAATTTCACCTCGACGCCGTGCTCGCCGTGGTCGATGCCGTCAACGGCGCCGCCAATCTCGCCGCCGCCGAGGCGCGCAAGCAGGTCATCCTCGCCGACCGCATCGTGATCTCGAAAACCGATCTCGCCGATGCCGCCGCGGTCGCGCGACTGAAGGAGCGGCTGCGCGCGCTCAATCCGCGCGCAACGATCGACGTGGCGATCGCCGGCGCGCTCGATCCGGAGCGCATCGCAGCGCCAGCGAGCACCGAGCGCTCCGGCTTCGTCGCCGAGGCCGCGCATTCCGATGGCATTTTAAGCTTCGTCATCGAAGCGGCCGAACCGATCGCCTGGCCGACCTTTGCGCGCGCCATGGAGACGTTGACCGCCTTGCGCGGCGCCGACCTGTTGCGCGCCAAGGGTCTCCTCAACGTCGCCGGGTGCCGCGGGCCGGTGGTCGTGCAATACGTCCAACATCTGGCCCACCCGCCGGTCGAGCTCGAGGCTTGGCCGGACGAGAACCGCACGAGCCGCATCGTCTTCATCACCCGAGCCATTCCCGAGCACCAGGTGCGCGATTTGTTTGCCGCCGTCGCGGCGCTGGCGAAGGGCGACGAGTAATTCGGCTGACGTATTTCTTGTCATTCCGGATCGCCGCGAAGCGGCGCGTCCGGAATCCATAATCCCTGCGCCGGAATGACGAACCGCGCATGACAAGCGGTACGCTTTGCGGCAAACTCCCGATCACGCCAGCGCTTTCGCATCGCACGCACGGCGACAGGGGAGACGATGTCAGCCATCAAGTCCGCACCAAAGCCTTTCCAGATCGCTGCGGCGGTGATCGGCAATGCGCTCGAATGGTATGACTTCGTGGTCTTCGGCTTCTTCACGGTGATCATTGCGCGATTGTTCTTTCCCAGCGGCAGCCAATACGCTTCGCTGTTGCTCACCACCGCGACCTTCGGGGTCGGCTTTTTCATGCGCCCGGTCGGCGGCGTTTTGCTCGGCATCTATGCCGATCGCCGCGGCCGCAAGGCGGCGCTGCTCCTGGTCATCGCGCTCATGACGCTCGCGATCGCGATCATCGCGTTGGCGCCGACCTATGCGGCGATCGGGGTCGGCGCTCCGCTCATCATCGTGCTGGCGCGGCTGATCCAGGGCTTTTCGGCCGGCGGCGAGTTCGCCAGCGCCACCGCTTTCCTCACCGAAAGCGCGCCGGCGCCGAGTCGCGGCTATTACGGCTCCTGGCAGATGGTTGGCCAAGGCCTCGCCGTGCTGATCGGCGCGATCTTGGGCACGGTGCTCACCCGCACGCTCACGCCCGCAGCGCTCGATAGCTGGGGCTGGCGCATTCCGTTCCTGTTCGGTCTGATCATCGGTCCGTTGGGACTTTATATCCGCGGCGGCCTCGATGAGACGTCGGCCTTCCTGCAATCGAGCCAAAGTTCGGCCGGCCGGCAGGATTCCGGCAGCCTGCTGGCGTCCCATGTCAAGGAAATGCTGACGTCTTGGGGAATGATCGTGACAGCCACGATCACCTTCTATGTGGTGCTCATCTACATTCCGACATTCGCCCGCATCCAATTGCACCTGCCGCTCGACCAGGCGTTTTTGGCACAGTCGATCGGGCTCGCCTGCATGGTCGTGCTGATACCGATATGCGGCGCGCTGTCCGACCGCATCGGACGCAAGCCGGTTATGATCGCCGCGCTCGTGCTCGATCTCGTGGCCACCTACCCGCTGTTCGCTTGGCTCAATGCCAATCCATCGTTCGGCACGTTGCTGACGATGCAGATCGTCCTCTGCAGCCTGTTCGGCGTGTTCAACGGCCCGGTATCGACGGCCTTGGCCGAGCAGTTTCCGACCCGCGTCCGCTCGACCGCGCTCGCCATCTCCTACAACATCGCCGTCATGCTGTTCGGCGGCTTCGCGCAATTCTTCGTGACCTGGCTGATCGCGGCGACCGGCACGCCGATCGCGCCGGCCTATTATCTGATGTTCGGCGCGGCGGTGGGGCTATTGGCGGCCGTGTTCCTCAAGGAGCGCGCCGGAGACGCGCAGCTTTTGGTCACCGAGGCGGCCGAACCAAGCGCTGCGTAGCACGCCCCGGAACCAAGCGGAACCGCCCGCGCAAAGCATGTTCACCCGCGGCGGTTTTGGGAATAATCTTGCGTTGGCCCGCAGCGGCGGTCTGGCGCCGCGGCAGCACGACGGAATCGGAAGTCGGAAGTCAGAAGTCGGAAATCAGAAATCGGAAGTCAGAAAGACGATTCGCAACCATGAGAGTTCTGATTTCTGATTTCCGAATCCCCAAGAGGCCTCTCGTCATGACCAAACAATTCTTGCTCAACGTCAACGGCCAGGTGCACAGTATCGAGGCCGACGAAAAGATGCCGCTGCTCTACGCGCTGCGCGGCGAGCTCAAGCTCAACAATCCGCATTTCGGCTGCGGGCTCGCGCAGTGCGGCGCCTGCACGGTGCATCTCGACGGCAAGCCGACGCGCTCCTGCGTGACGCCGCTTGCGGAGGTCGGCGACCGCAAGGTCGTGACCTTGGCCGGGCTCGGCACGCCCGAGCATCCGCATCCGCTGCAGACCGCCTACGTCCAGGAACAAGTGCCGCAATGCGCCTATTGCATCAACGGCTGGATCATGACCGCAGCGGCCTTGCTGCGCGACAGGAAGAAGCCGACCGACGCCGACATCCGCACCGCGCTGCACGGCCTCAAATGCCGCTGCGGCACCCACATGGCGATCCTGCGCGCCGTCAAGCGCGCCGCCGCGATGATGGGCTGAAGGAGGCCGCCAATGCGTCAAACGATGACTCGAATGGACAAACCGCAAAGCTTTTCGCGCCGCACGCTCTTACAGGCGACCGGCGCCCTCGTCGTCTCGATCGGCGCGCCGATGACATTGACCTCCGTTCGCGCCGCCGAAAGCGGTGCGGCCGCAGCAACAAAACCGCCGCTGACGCCCGATCAGCTCTCCTCCTACATCGCGGTGAATGCCGATGGCACGGTGTCGGCGTTCTTCGGCAAGATGGACATGGGCCAGGGCCTGTCCGTCGCC
>JASHQS010000219.1 GCA_030038995.1 Xanthobacteraceae bacterium | reverse complement strand
GCTCGCGCTGGCTGATCGAAGTCGCGCGCGACGGCAAGGGGCCGCGCACGCCGCATCTTGTCATCAACAACATCCTGGGCATCCTGCGCGCCTGCCAGCGCGGCCTCGGCATCGCCATGCTGCCGGATTACCTGGTCGAGGAGAACGGCGGGCTGGTGCAACTGTTCGGCGAGGCCGAAGCGCAGGCGCTCGACGCCTATTTCGTCTTTCCCGAAGAGTTGAAGTCGGTGGCGCGCGTGCAGGCGTTCCGCGATTTTCTCGTCGCCAATGCGCAACGCTGGAATTTTTAGGCTGGTTGCGCCGCGCAAAGAGCGAGCTGTTCTCCGGCAGGCCGCATAAACGACGCGAAAACGTTACCGCTTTTCGCATGGCTGGCATGTGAAGCCTTGCGTTGTGCGGCCGGCACCCCGCTCGCATAGTCAAGAGTGCTGCGAGGCGATTCGGTTGCCCCATCCTCCCAGATGGCAACCATAATGCAGGCAGCTGTTCCCCTCTGGAAGGTAATCGTCGGCGCCCCCACGCCGGCGAACTCAACCGGGCCGTTGCGGCCCGGTTTTCTTTTGCGCACTGGCAGAAGCGGGGGACGGATGGCCGAACAAGGGTGACAACGCCGCACAGCTTGTTGACATATAGACATATCATGGATATGCTTTGACATATGATCGAGCGAACCACCGTCAGACTGCCACGGGAGCTGCTCGCCCGCGCCAAGCGCAAGGCGGTGGCTGAGCACCGCACGTTGACCTCCCTGATCGAGGAGGGATTACGGTTCGTTGTAACCAAAAAGCGAACTATCGCCAAAACGAAACGCTTGCTCCCGCCCGTCAGTACGGCGACCGGGGGGCCGCTCCCGGGAATCGATATTTCCGATTCGGCCGCACTGCAGGAAATGGAGGATCTGGAATATGCGGAACGGCTGAACAGCGGCTTCAAATGATCTTGCCGGACGTGAACGCGCTGGTTTACGCCTTCCGCGCTGACGTCGCACAGCATGCAGTTTGCAAGGCTTGGCTCGACAGCGTGGTATTGGGCGATCGGCGCTTCGGGCTCTCGCCATTGAGCTTGGCTGCGCTTGCAAGAGTAACCACAAACCGGCGCATTTATATCCAGCCCAGTTCCTTCGCTGAAGTGTTTGCTTTTTCCGAGAACCTTCTGAATCAGCCACACTGCCAGATCGTCGAGCCTGGCCCACGCCATTGGGAGATATTTAAACGGCTATGCATCGAAACCGACACGCGTGGGCCGCGCGTCAGCGACGCCTGGTACGCCGCGCTCGCCATCGAGTGGGATTGCGAATGGATTACGCTCGACCACGACTATGCGCGGTTTCCGGGTTTGCGCTGGCGGCTGCCGGCGGCGCCCACATAGGTCGCAACCGCTGGGCCGGCGACGCCCGCAACATCACTCCAGCTCAAGCCCCTTGGCCTTGATGACACGCTTGGCCTCGGGCGAAGTCAGAAAATCGATCAGTTGACGCCCGCCACCGGCGTTTTGCGCGGTGGCGGGAATCGCGGCGACGAACGGCGTGACGCTCTGCAACTCGTCCGGCAGCGGGCCGACGAAATGCACGCCGGGCACGGCCAGCAATTCGGCGATTTGCTGCACGCCGATCTCGGCGTCGCCGCGTTCGACGATCAGCCCGACCAGGCCGGAAACGCCGCCGCTGCCGTATTTGGCCTTGGCGGTGATCTTGTCGGCGATGCCGAGCTGCGCAAACACCTTGGCCATGTGCACGCCGCTCTTGCCGCCGCCCGCCGGCTTGCTGACCGCGACCGATTTCGCCCCGAGCAGCGCCTCTTTGAATGCGTCCGCCGAGGAGATATCCGGCGTCGCCGCGCCGGTCGGCACGGCTACGCCCAACGCCGAACTGGCGATCGCGGTCACGCTTGCCGCCACCAGCTTGCCGCGCGCCACAAGGTCGTCGACGCCGGCGGCGCTGACGATCGCCACGTCGGCCGCTTCGTCCTCGCCAAGCCGCTTTTCCAGCTGCAGCGACGGGCCGAAGCTGAGATCGAGGCGATGGCCGGTGGCGCGCTCGAATTGCGGCGCCAGCTCATCGAACGAGGTTTTCATCGCGGTCGTGGACAGCACTTTCACGTCGCTCATTGCCGTGCTCCTTTACACGATTCCCGGTATCCAGCGTTTGACGCGCCGGCAATAGTGCGCAAGCGGCGCGCCCCAGGGCATCACCCGCAGCGTGCCGCCCTGACGGACCAGCTCGAAGGCGATGACCATGACCGGATAGATCGCGAAGCTGCGCACCGGCGTGCTCCGCAGCCGGCGCCGGATGCCGGCCCGCCGGCCGGCTTTCGGTCGAAGACCGGCGGCTGAAGCGCCGTTCGCATTATTCATCGCCGTTTCACCCGCGCCTCTGCAGCCTCGCCGTCGCGGCCCATTCGCATATCTATCAACTATCTGTGAATTTGGCGCGGTCCGCAATCAAATGCCGCACCCCCCTGCGCCGCACGAGCGAAATTGAGGTAAAAGGAGCTCATGCAATTCGCGCGGCCATCGCGGTCGGGCAGGAAAGGGACGGAAGACATGCTTACACGCAGAGGCGCCGCTTACGCCGGCGCGGCCGGACTGGCGGCGCTCGCGCTCAGCCGGCTGGCGCGGCCGCATGCGGTCAATGCGGCCACGCATCCCTATGAGGTGACCCACACCGACGCCGAATGGCGCAAGCTGCTCACGCCCGCGCAGTACGAGATCTTGCGCGAAGCGGGCACCGAGCGTCCGTTCACCAGTCCGCTGCTTGCCGAACACCGCGCCGGCACCTTTGCCTGCGCCGGCTGCGACTTGTCGCTGTTCTCGTCGAAGACGAAATTTGAGAGCGGCACCGGCTGGCCGAGCTTTTGGGCAGCGCTGCCTGGCGCGGTCGATGAAACCGACGACCGCTCATTCGGCATGGTCCGCACCGCGGTGTCGTGCCATCGCTGCGGCGGCCATCTCGGCCACGTCTTTCCCGACGGGCCGAAGCCGACCGGCTTGCGCTATTGCATGAACGGCCTGGCGCTGAGGTTCGTGCCGGCGCCTGCGGGGGCGAGCTGATACGCCTCGTCATTGCGGGGCGCGCCAACGGCCGCGAATCCGCAATCCATAACCACACAACGTGAGGGTTTTCCTTCGCGCGCCGTGATCGTGGATTGCGGATTCCTCGCTTCGCGCGACCCCGGAATGACGAGATCACGTCCCGACTTTCAGCTCCGCCACCAGTCCCCGCAACGCCGCGACGGTAGAGAGCGCGACGATGCGGCCGGTGCGCGGGTTCGCGCTCGGCACGTTCTCGATCGCCATGGAAAAACGTGCGGTATCGGCATCAACCTCGATGCGGTGGGTGTTGCGGTCGACTGCCGGATCGGCCCAGATTTCGAGCCGCGTACGGTCCGGCCCGATGCCGGCAAGGCTGAGCGCCGCCGCGACGTTGACGTTGGCCGGAAAGCCGCGCGCGCCGTCGCGCGCAGTGCCGTCGAACACTTTCAGCGGCGCCTTGAGATTTTTCAGCGAAATGCCGCGCTCGACCAGATACGGCGCCCCGTCGAGCCCGTTCGGCGGCTTGCGCGTGATCATGGTGACCGAGCGGATGGTGCCTTCGGCGGCGGCACGCACCGCGTCGAGGCCGATCAGGGCGCCGGTCGGCACCAGGATGCGCGCCCCGCTTTGTTTGGCCCGCTCGACCAAATCCCAGTTGTCCAAGAGCTTGCCGACCGAGAGCGGCATCAACAGCTTGCCGCGCTCGATCGTTGCCGCGGCCACCGTCCGAAACAGCGCCGGCGGCAAACATTCGACGACGAGATCGCAGGACTGCGCCAGCGCCTCAGGCGCGAGCACCGGAATGCGGCTGCCGGCCCCCGGCAGGTGGCGCCGCGCCTTTTCGCCGTCGCGCACCGAAACCGCCGCGAGCATGAGCCCCGGAATGCCGGTCTCGATGCGCTGCGCCACGTCGAGCCCGACGGCGCCGAGCCCGGCCAAGCCGATTTTCAACGGTTCGCGCGCCACGTGTTTCCTCTCGCTTGGCAGCCGCCAAGCCTGCTCGGTAGAATAGAGTCTCTATGCGCCGGCAGAAATTTGCGCAACAAGGCCGGCGCCACAGGCCGCCCGCCCACGCCAGCGCGACGACGCCATGACCAGCAAAACCCCAAGATCGTTCATGACCAACGTCAACCCCAATTCTTTTACGACTCGGCCGGAAATCGAAGGCACTTTCGGCGTCGTGGCGTCGACCCATTGGATCGCCACCGCGGTCGGCATGGGCATATTGGAGCGCGGCGGCAATGCGTTCGATGCCGCGGCGGCGACGGCGTTCACGCTGCAGGTGGTCGAGCCGCATCTCAACGGGCCGGGCGGCGACGTGCCGGTCATTGTCTACGACGTGCGCCGCGGCAAGCCGGAAGTGATCTGCGGCCAGGGCGTGGCGCCGGCCGGCGCCACCATCGCCCATTATCGCAGCGAGGGCCTCGATCTGGTGCCCGGCACCGGGCTGCTTGCCGCCTGCGTGCCCGGCACGTTCGAGACCTGGATGCTGCTGCTGCGCGATTACGGCACCGTGCGCGTCGCCGACGTGCTGGCGCCGGCGATCGGCTACGCGCAGAACGGCTATCCGCTGCTCGAGCGCGCCAACGCCACGATCCGCACCGTGGCCGATCTGTTCCGCCGGTATTGGCCGACTTCGGCGGCGGTCTATCTGCCGAACAACGCGGTGCCGGAAGCCGGCTCGCTGTTCGCCAACAAGACGCTCGCCGCCACCTATAGCCGCATCGTCAAGGAAGCCGAAAGCGCCGGCGGCGACCGCGTCGCGCAGATCGAACGCGCACGCCAATCGTGGTCGAAAGGGTTCGTCGCCGCGGCGCTCGATCGCTTCTGCCGCACCCAGGAGGTCATGGACACCAGCGGCCGGCCGCATCGCGGCGTGCTGACCGCCGACGACATGGCGGCATGGACGCCGCACGTCGAGGCGCCGCTGACCTACGACTATCGCGGCTACACGGTGTGCAAGACCGGGCCATGGGGCCAGGGCCCCGTCACCCTGCAGCAGCTTGCGCTGCTCAAAGGTTTTGACCTGGACGGGCTCGACCCGACGGGTGCGGATTTCATTCATGTCATCGTCGAAAGTTCGAAGCTCGCCTATGCGGACCGCGAGGTGTTTTACGGCGATCCCGACTTCGTCAAAGTGCCGATGGCAACGCTGTTGTCCGACGCCTA
>JASHQS010000020.1 GCA_030038995.1 Xanthobacteraceae bacterium | reverse complement strand
GCGGATGTAGTTCCACAGCATGATGAAAAAGCGCTGGTAGGCCGGCTTGTCGAAGCCGAACTGCTTTTGCAGGCTCTTGATGAAGGCCGGATCGAGGCCCTGCGCGCCGCGGTATCTGGAGGTGATGTCGCCGGCGGCGCCGGGCCGGGTCAGGGCGCGGGCGCCGAAATCGCCGCCGGGCGAGCCGGAAATGCGCGAAGTGGCGCCGGTGTCGGTGCCGGACAGTTGCGCGATGACGCGCTCGACCGGGCCGCCGGGCGCGAATTGCACGACCACGAACGCCACCAGCATGATGCCGAAGATGGTCGGGATCATGAACAAGAGGCGGCGGATGATGTAGGCGGCCATTTCATCTGCTTTGCGTTTAGTCCGTCACCCTGAGGTGCTCGGCCGAAGGCCGAGCCTCGAAGGGCGACGGCCCGGGCCGATCATCCTTCGAGGCTCGCTTCGTTCGCACCTCAGGATGACGGCTCCTTAGTTTATCAGTTTATCCCGTCGTCTTGAGCTTCGCCGCCTTGGCGCTGTCGTACCACCAGGTGTCCGGAATGCCGCGGAAGTAGCGCGGCTGCGCCGGCGGCCGGCCGAATACGTCCCAATAGGCGATCCAGTGCGACGGCTTGTACCATTGCGGGATCCAGTAGCGGCCGGCGCGGATCACGCGGTCGAGCGCGCGGCAGGCGGCGACCAGGGCCGGCCGCGTGTCGGCAGCGATCACGGCCTCGATCAGGGCATCGACCACCGGGTCGGCGATGCCGGCGAGATTGTTCGAGCCTTTCAGCGCGGCGGCCTGCGCGGAAAAGAACGAGCGCAGCGAGTCGCCGGGCGTCGGCGAGAAGCTGAGCCGGTCGGTCGTGATGTCGAAATCGAAATCGTCGAGCCGCGCGCGGTATTGCACCGGGTCGACCAGCCGGATGTTGGCGGCGATGCCGAGGATGCCGAGATTTTTGATCAGCGCCAGGTGGTGCGGCTCGAATGTCGGCTCGTCGAGCAGAAACTCGATCGTGATCGGCTCGCCGTTCGGCAGCGCGCGCTTGCCGTCCTTGACCGTACAGCCCACCGCCTGCAAAAGCTCCGCCGCCTTGCGCAGCTCTTTGCGGTCGTTGCCGGAGCCGTCGCTGACCGGCGGCACGTACGGCTCGCCGAACACTTCGTCGGCAACGCGGCCGCGGAACGGCTGGAGCAGCTTCAGCTCGGCGGCGCTCGGCTTGCCCACCGCCATCATGTCGGAGTTCTGGAACACCGAAACGGTGCGTTCATAGCAGCCGTACATGATGGTCTTGTTGGTCCATTCGAAATCGAAGGCGTCGTCGAGCGCCTCGCGCAGGCGGGGATCGGCGAATTTCGACCGCCGCGTGTTGATGAACCAGCCCTGCGCGCCCGACGGCGTAGCGTCCGCGATGGTATCGAGCCTGACGCGGCCGTCCTGCACTGCCGGGAAATCGTAGCGCGTCTTCCAGGTCCGCGACGTGAATTCCTCGCGGAACAGATAATTCTGCGCGGTAAAGCCTTCGAAGCCGACTTCGCGGTCGCGGTAATATTCGAAGCGCTGCGTGTCGAAATTGTTCTGGCCGCGGCTCACCGGCAGATCGGCGCCCCACCAGTCCTTGACGCGGTCGTATTCGATATAACGTCCGACCTCGAAGCGGCCGACCTTGTAGGCGCCGGAGCCGAGGGGCACGTCGAGCGTCGACTGGTCGAACGGCTTTTGCGCGTAGTAGGCGCGGGAAAAAATCGGCAGGCCGGCAACGAACAACGGCACGTCGCGGGCGCGCTTCGGCGCGAAGGTCACGACCACGGAGCCGTCGCCGTTGGCCTTGGCGCCCAAAAAATCGCGCAGCGATTGGCTGATCAGCGGATGACCTTTTGCTTTCAGGATGTTCAGCGAGAAGGCGACGTCTTGCGCCGTAAGCCTGGTGCCGTCGTGGAATTTGGCCTCGGGGCGGAGGAAAAATTCATAGGTCAGCCCGTCGGCCGAGCGGCGCACCTTGGCGGCGGCGAGGCCATACATGGCGTCCGGCTCGTCGCCGGAGGGCACCATGAGCGTGGCGAAGGTGAGCTGCATGCCCTGCGCCGCGTCGCCTTTGAGAATAAAGCTGTTGAGCGAGTTGAAGGTGAGGAAATTCTGATTGTAGAGCCGATCGGGCCCGATCTGCGAAAACACGCCGCCCTTGGGCGCGCCCGGGTCGACATAGCTGAAGTGCGGAAAATCCGGCGGGTAGGCGAGGTCGCCGAACGCCGAAAGGCCGTGCGACTCGATGTCCGGCGCGGCGCGCGCGGCCGACATGCCGCCGCGCACGGAGCCGGCAACAGCGGCGCCCGCCGCTATCGTAAGCACGCGCCGGCGCGTCGGATGCCGTAAATCAGTCATGCGGTCCATGCCAACCGCTCCAAGCACTGATCCAGTGCATGTCGTCTCCAGTGCATGTCAGCATCCGCGCCAGCGGATGATCCAGTAATCACCAATGTTGCGGTGTTTATTGGATGGTCCGCTTTCGTGGACCAAACAGGTACGGCGGTCGGCGTCACGATTTGGTTTCCGTCTTCGCCGCCTTGGCCGCGTCCCACCACCACACCGTTGGAAACGCGGCCATGCCGTATTTCGGCATCAGGCCGGGATGGTCGAAGCGGTCCCAGCGCGCGCTGCGTATGTAGGGATAGGTCCATTGCGGCACGACGTAATGGTTCCACAGCAGCACGCGGTCGAGCGCCTTGGTGGCGGCGACCAGATCGGCGCGGCTCTTGGCGAATATCACCTGATTGATCAATGCGTCGACCGCGGCATTTTTGATGCCGATCAGGTTGAACGAGCCCGGCAGGTCGGCGGCTTGCGAGCCCCAATAGCCGCGCTGCTCGTTGCCGGGGGACAGCGATTCCGGCCAGCTGTTGGTGATGATGTCGAAATCGAACGTGCGCAGCCGGTTCTGATACTGGGCATCGTCGACTGTGCGCGCCGTCGCGGCAATGCCGAGCCGGTCAAGCGAGGGTTTGTAGAGCAGGACAATACGCTCGAAGCTCGGGTCGTCGATCAAAAACTCGACCGCATAGGGTTCGCCGGTCTTGGCGTTGGCGAGCCTGCCGTTGCGTATTTCGTAGCCGGCCTCGCGCAGGAGCAGCATGGCCTGGCGCAGATTGTTGCGCTCCGCCTCGGCAGTGCCGCCGACCGGATTGGTGTAGGGCTTGGTAAAGACCTCGGGCGGAACCTTGTCGCGCAGCGGCTGCAGAATTTCGAGCTCGCGGCCGGTGGGCAATCCGGTCGCGGCCAGTTCGGTGCGGTCGAAATAGCTGGCGATGCGTTGGTATTGGCCGTAGAAAATCTGCCGGTTCATTTCTTCGAAATCGAACGCGTAATTGAAGGCGAGCCGCACCCGCGGGTCCTTGAACTTGTCGCGGCGGATGTTGAAGGCGAATGCCTGCATGATGCCGAGGTCGGTGATCGGAAATTGCTCGAGCACCACGCGCTTTTCCTTGACCGCCGGAAAGTCGTAAGCGGTGGCCCAGTCCTTGGCGCTGTTTTCCTCGCGCCAATCGACCGTGCCGCCCCTGAAAGCTTCGAGCGCCACCGTGGTGTCGCGGAAATAGATGAAGCGCAGCTCGTCGAAATTGTCGCGGCCTACTCTGACGTTGAGCGCGCGCGCCCAATAATCGGGGACGCGCTCGTAGGTGATGTCGCGGCCGGCCGAAAAACTCTTGATGCGATAGGGGCCGGAGCCGAGCGGTGGCTCGAGCGTGGTGGCGCCGATGTCACGCTTTTTGCCGGAGCCGTCCGTGCCCTCCCACCAATGTTTCGGCAGCACGAACAACTCGCCGACGATCTGCGGCAGTTCGCGGTTGCCCGGTGCGTCGAACGTGAAGGTGATCTCGCGCTCGCCGGTCTGTTCCACTTTGCCGACGTGCCGGTAATAGGCGGCGAGCTGCGGGCTGTATTGTTTGAAGGCGTTGAAGGAAAAGATCACGTCCTCGGGCGTAACCGGTTTGCCGTCGTGCCATGTGGCCTCGCTGCGCAGCCGGTACGCAGCCCAGGAGTGGTCGTCCGGATAGCTCGCGGCCTCGGCAACGAGCCCGTATTCGCTGGCGACCTCGTCAAGCGCGGGCGCCAGCAGCGTGTCGTAGATCAGCGTGATGCCGGCGGCGAGATTGCCTTTGACGCCCGCCACCGCGATGTTGAAACTGTCGAAGGTGCCGATCGCGACTTGCCGCGCCGTGCCGCCCTTCGGCGCGGCGGCGTTGATGTAGTCGAACTGCTTGAACCCCTCGGCATATTTGAGATCGCCGAACAGCGACACGCCGTGGCGCCAGGCGCCGCTTGCCGGCTTGTCCTGCGCCGCGGCCTTTGCCGTCCAAGCCGGCAGGCCAAGCCGCTGCGCCGTCAGGCCGAGCAGGGCGGACGTGAGCAGGGATCGGCGGTTCACCCGGTTCTCCAATAATCCAGCGGCAGGGGCAAAATCGCCGCACTGCAGGCCGGCGCGGCGATGGCGCCAAGCCGGCCGGGGCGATGCGCGTGCTTATGTGTTTTTCGATTGCGGCGCCAGCATGGGCAGGCCGCGGCGCGACGAAATGTGCTTCACATCCGCGTGGGGAAGACGCGGATCAGGCCATGGCGACCTGCAAAGTCTACTTCGCCGACGCGGCCGGGGGCGGTCCATTGGCGGCGGGCGCCGCGGGCTGGTTGTTGGCGCTGGCCGGTGGATTGCCGGCGGCCGGCTCGTTCTTGGCGCCGGCCGGCGGAGTGCCGCCCGCCGCCTGTTTCTGCGCCGGCTGGCTCTGCGCTGCCTTGGGCAGCGGCAGCGGATGGTCCGAGTTCGAGTTCAGATAGGCGATCACGTCGGCGCGCTGGTGCTCGTTCGGCAGGCCGGCAAACGTCATCAGCGTGCCGGGCACGTCGGCGCGCGGATTGGTGAGCCACGTGTTGAGCGCATCGAAGGTCCAGGTGCCGCCCTTGGCCTTGAGCGGCGCGGAATAATTGAAGCCCGGCTCGGAGGCGACCTTGCGGCCGACAACGCCGTAGAGGTCCGGACCGATCTTGGCGCCCTGGCCCTTGCCGAGGTTGTGGCAGAGCTCGCACTGCTTGGCGACCTCGGTGCCGCGCTGGATGGAGGCGCTCGCCAACAGGTTCGCGATCGGCACCTGTCCGGCGGGCGTCGGGGTCGGGCCGGGCTGCGCCGGCTGCTCCTCCTTCACCTGGATCACGTAGCCCGGCTTGGCCGGAACCTGCGGCGCGAAGATCGCGCCGGAAGCGATATGGACGGCAAGCAGCACCAGGCACGTTCCCAACAGCGCGCCGAGAATCTTGTTGATTTCGAACGAATCCATCGAAGGAGGGCTCCGCGGCAGGAAGAGAGGAGGGGAGGACGGCGCACCAATAGCCGGTTTGCCGCGCCGCTTGCAACCCGTATAACGGACTTGGCTGGCGCCGCGATGCCCGACATTCTCACTCTGATTCCCGCCCGCATGGCCTCGACCCGGCTGCCCGGCAAGCCGCTCGCCGCGATCGCCGGCGAGCCGATGATCGTGCACGTGTGGCGGCGTGCCATGGAGGCCAAGCTGGGCCGGGTCTGGGTCGCCACCGATGCGCCGGCGATTGCCGAGGCGGTGGAAACGGCGGGCGGCGCCGCCGTGCTGACCCGCTCCGATCACGCCTCGGGTACCGACCGCATCCACGAAGCGCTGCAGCAGATCGACCCAAGCCGCAGCGCCGGCATCATCGTCAACATGCAGGGTGATCTGCCGACGCTCGAGCCCATGGGCCTGGTCGCTGCCGTCGCCGTGCTCCTCGATGACCGCAGTGTCGATGTCGCCACTTTGGCTGCCGAGATCATGAAGCCCGAGGAGCGCGACGATCCCAACGTCGTCAAAGTCGTGGGCACGCCGGTCGGCCCGTCGCGGCTGCGCGCGCTCTATTTCACCCGCGCCACGGCGCCGGCCGGGGCGGGCCCGCTCTACCACCACATCGGCCTTTACGCGTTCCGCCGCGCCGCGCTCGAGCGCTTCGTCAAGCTGCCGCCGTCGCCCTTGGAACAGCGCGAAAAGCTCGAGCAGTTGCGCGCGCTCGAGGCCGGCATGCGCATCGACGCGGTCATCCTCGACACCGTGCCGCTCGGGGTCGATACCGCGGAGGATTTGGAAACGGCGCGCGCCATGCTAACGAGCCAGCCAAAAAACGAACCAAGAAACGAACCATGAAGCGACCCACCAAGCGACGCCGCGCCATCGCGTTCCAGGGCGAGCCCGGCGCCAACTCGCATATCGCTTGCAACGCGGCCTATCCGGGCCACGCGCCGCTGCCGTGTGCGACCTTCGAGGACGCATTCGCCGCGGTGCGCTCGGGCCGTGCCGCGCTCGCCATGATCCCGATCGACAACTCGCTCGCCGGCCGCGTCGCCGACATCCATTACCTGATGCCGCAATCGGGTCTGCACATCGTCGCCGAATGGTTTTTGCCGGTGCAGCATCAATTGATGGCGCCGCGCGGCGCCAGCCTCAAGACGATCCGCAGCGTGGAGAGCCACGTGCACGCGCTCGGCCAGTGCCGCAACATCATCCGCAAGCTCGGCATCAAGGCGGTGGTCGCCGCCGATACCGCCGGCGCGGCGCGCGAGGTGGCGGAAGCCGGCGACAT
>JASHQS010000019.1 GCA_030038995.1 Xanthobacteraceae bacterium | reverse complement strand
CGCGCCGCGGCGATATGGGTGCGAAAGCCGCGCTCCTGCGCCTGCCGCGGCGAATTGTCGTAATGATAATCGAGCCCCGCTTCGCCGAGCGCCACAACCTTTTCGGCGCGGGTGCGCGCAACGAGCTCGGCGGCGCTCACGTCCAACTCCTCGTGGGCATAATGCGGATGCGTGCCGATCGAACAATAGACATCGGCGAAGCGCTCGGCGATCGCCAGCACCTCGCCATGCCGCCGCACACGCGTCGAGATCGTAACCAGGCGCGCAATGCCGGCCTGCCGCGCGCGCAAGACCACGCCGTCGAGCTCGGCGGCAAAATCGGGAAAATCGAGATGGCAATGGCTGTCGATCAGCATGGCCCCCTCCCTTCCCTGCCCCGCAAGCGGGGGCGGGTTAGGGTGGGGGGGCGCCTCGCTCGCAACGGCATGGCGACTATCATTGCGCCGCGCCGGCGTCGGACTCGACGTAACGCGGAAACACTGGCACCGGTGCCGGCAGTTTGCTCCCGGCGGCGATGCGATGGCCGCCGCCGAGGAACGAGAACATGCGTTCGTCCGCCGGGACCGCCAACAGATCGAGCAATTTTTCTGCCGCATCGGGCGTGAATGGCAGCGCCAGGATAGCGATCTGGCGCAGCACTTCGGCGGTCACGTAAAGGATCGTGCCCTGCCGCGCCGGATCGGTCTTGGCCAGTGCCCATGGCGCTTCGCCGGCGAAGTAACGATTCGTGTCGGCCACCACGGCCCACACCGTGTTGAGCACCTGGTGCAGTTGCTGCGTCGCCATGGCCTCGCGCGCCTTGTCGACCATGGCGTCGGCGGCGGCAAGGATCGCTGCGTTGGCGGCGCTGAACGCTTGCGGCTTCGGCAGCACGCCACCGAAGGCGCGCGCCACCATGGTCAGCGAGCGCTGCGCCAGATTGCCGAGGTCGTTGGCGAGGTCGGCATTGATGCGGTTGACGATGGCCTCGTGGCTGTAATTGCCGTCCTGGCCGAACGGCACTTCGCGCAACACGAAATAACGCAACGGATCGACGCCATAGGCGTCGGCCAGTGCGAACGGGTCGACGACGTTGCCGACCGATTTCGACATCTTTTCCCCGCGGTTGAAGATAAAGCCGTGGGAAAAAATCCGGCGCGGCACGGCAATGCCCGCCGACATCAAGAAGGCCGGCCAATACACAGCGTGAAAGCGCACGATGTCCTTTCCGATCACGTGCAGGTCGGCCGGCCAGTATTTGCGGAATTTCTGGGATTCCGTATCGGGATAGCCGACGGCGGTAATGTAATTTGTCAGCGCGTCGACCCATACGTACATGACGTGCTTGGAATCGCCGGGCACCGGTACACCCCAGTTGAAGGTGGTGCGCGAAATCGACAGGTCCCGCAGGCCGCCGCGCACGAAGCTTGCAACCTCGTTCATCCGCTCCCTGGGCAGAACGAAATCCGGCCGTGTCGCGTAAAGGTTCAGCAATCTGTCCGCATAGGCGGATAACTTGAAGAAATAGCTTTCCTCCTCGACCCATTCGACCGGGGTGCCTTGCGGGCCGACGCGCTGGCCCGTCTCGTCGAGGCGCGTTTCGCTCTCGTCGTAATAGGCCTCGTCGCGCACCGAATACCAGCCGGAATATGTGCCGAGATAGACATCGCCGTTGGCCGCCATGCGCTCCCAGATCGCCTGGGACGACCGAAAATGGCGCGGCTCAGTGGTCCGGATATATCCATCGGCCGAGCAATTGAGCTTTCGCCCCATAGCCTGGAATTGCGGCACGGTGCGCGCGACGAGTTCGCGCGGCGTCAAGTTCTCTTTGGCCGCAGTCTGCAAGACCTTGATGCCGTGCTCATCGGCACCGGTGAGGAAGAACACGTCGCGGCCGTCGAGCCGCATGAAACGGGCGATGGCATCGGTCGCGATCAATTCGTAGGCGTGGCCGATATGGGGCGCGCCGTTCGCATAAGGGATCGCCGTCGTGAGGTAATAGGGCTTGCCGGACATTTGCCGTAGGTATCAACCGCGCGTCGCCTCGGCAAGCAAGCCGAACACCCCGAAAACAAACGGCTTCCGCTCCAGATTGTAGGTTTCGGCGTCGCGGGCCGACTGGTTGATGCGCTCCCAGGCATCGGCGAGCCGCGCCAAGTGGCCGATCTCGCCCGGCGCAGCATCGAGGCGTTGCGCCAGCCAGGCATTGACCGTGTCGACAAAGGCGGCGAGCGGCTGCGGGTCGGTGCCGGCGAGCGCATCGCCGAGCGCGTGCAGCGCATCGGTGTTGAGCGCCGGCAGGCGATCGAGCAGGGCCACGGCCTGTCGCCGAAGTTCAAGCGCGTCCGCGTCGAGAAGCGCCAGCGCGCGGAAAACGCTGCCCTCGGCCGCGGCGGCGGCGGCGGCAACTTGCGGGTCGCTCGCGGCGCTGCCGGTGACGGCGGCAATAGCCGCTGCCACGTCGGCTTGCGCCAGCGGCCGCAGCCGCACGACGCGGGAGCGCGAGCGCAACGTCGCCGGCACCCGCGCCGCCGAATGGCTCACCAGCAAAAGCAGCGCGCGCTGCGGCGGCTCCTCCAACACTTTGAGCAGCGCATTGGCGCCCGAGGCGTTGAGCTCATCGACCGCGTCGACGATGGCGACGCGCCAGCCGCCCTCCCCCGCGGTCGCGCCGAAGAACGACACGGTACGGCGCACGTCATCGACCGCGATCTGCTGGCGCAACACGCCGCGCTCGTTGACGGTACGCTCGAGCACGAGGAGATCGCCCTGCGCCTGGGCGGCGATGCGGCGTGCGACCGGGTGATCGGCAGCGACGGCGAGCGAGGTCGCGCCCTGCACTTCCTGCGCCGCCGGATCGGGATGGGCGAGCACGAAGCGCGCCATGCGGTAGGCCAGCGTCGCCTTGCCGATGCCCCTTGGCCCGACGATCAGGAAAGCATGCGGCACGCGGCCGCTGCGATAAGCAGCCAACATGATCTGTTCGGCCGCCTGATGGCCGAACAACTGCGCGCCGGCGCGCGGATGCGGCGCCTGCGCAACGTCGTCTTCGTCGGCTTGCCGGCTCATGGCACGACAGCGGTTCGAGCGACCCGGTCATTGGCCGGCTCGAGCCGTGCATTCACCGCGTTCCACACCCGCTCGGCGACTTCCTTCTTGCTGGCTCTGGCATCGATGACCACGCAACGCTCCGGCTCCGCCTCGGCGAGCGCCAGATAGGCGCGGCGCAATTTTTCGTGAAATTCGAGTTGCTCGGCCTCGAAACGATCGGGCTGCGAGCCACGCCGTCGCCCGGCGGCGCGCGTTAATCCGGTCTTGACCGGCACGTCGAGGATGAACGTGAGGTCAGGCTTGAGGTCGCCGACCGAAACGCGCTCCAACGCCTTGATCAGGCGCGGATCGACCGCGCCGACCGCGCCCTGATAAACCCGCGTCGAATCCGCGAAGCGGTCGCACACCACCCATTGGCCGGCTTCGAGCGCAGGCTTGATGGCGCACTTGATGTGATCTTCGCGCGCCGCCGCGAACAGCATGGCTTCGGCTTCCGGTCCGAACGGCTTTGCCGCCCCGGACAACAGCACGTGGCGGATGATCTCGGCGCCTGGCGAGCCGCCCGGCTCGCGGGTCAGCAAAACGCCGATCCCGAGCGATTCCAGCCGGCGCGCCAGCGACGCGGCTTGAGTGGATTTTCCAGTGCCCTCGCCGCCTTCGAACGTGATGAACCGGCCGCTCGTCCGACCGGCCTGAACCGGTTCGGCGAGGGCTGCGGCCGAGCGACGGGTGCTCACAGCATCACCCATTGCGATCAATAGCTTTGCTGACTTTATGCATGCGGCATCTAAGCTCTAGTCAGGCAATATAGGGAGGGCCGACCGTCGCCGCGCCGGCCGAAAACGCCAAGCGACGTCACGATCATAGCCGATCGACACCGGCGCGGAACAGGCCGATCATCAACTCGGTGACGGCATCCATGGCGCGTTTCGACATCGAGCCGCGGCCGTCATCTTCGGCGGCGCGCAGCGGCACTTCGAGCGCGAGGCTATCGCCGCGGCGCACTTCGAGCTTGCCGATCGGCTGGCCCTTGACCACCGGCGCCGGCACCGGGCCGGTATAGACGATGCGGGCCGACAGCCGCTCGTCGCTGTCGCGCGGCAGCATCACCCGCACCATGCCGGGCCCGACCAGCGGCACGTAGCTATTTGCGCCGCCGAAGACTTTGACTTCGCCGACAGTCTGGCCTTTGGCAAACAGCACGCGGGTCTCGAAATCGCGGAATCCCCATTCCAGAAGCTTGCGTGCTTCTTCGGCGCGCTCCTTGTCCGATTTCGCGCCGACAAGGACGACGATCAGGCGCAACTCGTCCTGCACGGCCGAGCCGATAAGCCCGAAACCGGCCTCGGCGGTCTCGCCGGTTTTCAGCCCGTCGGCGCCGAGCCCCATGCCCAACAGCGGATTGCGGTTCTGCTGATTGATCTTGTTCCAAGTGAAATCGCGCTGACCGAAATAGCCGTAAAAATCCGGATAGGTTTTGATGATGTAGCGGGCGAGCTCGGCAAGGTCGCGCACCGTGACTCGCAGGCCGGGATCGGAATAGCCGGTCGAATTGGTGAACTTGGAATGCTCAAGCCCGATCGCGCGCGCGCGCTTGGTCAGCATCTGGCCGAATGCCGCTTCGTTGCCGGCGAGCCCCTCGGCGATCGCCATGCACGCGTCATTGGCGGAATCGACGATGATGCCGCGGATCAGATCGTCGACGCTCACCTGGCTATGAATGGCCGCGAACATGGTCGAGCCGTGCGAGGGCGCGCCGCCCTTGCGCCAGGCGTTCTCGCTGATGGTGAACTGATCGGTGAGCTTGAGCTTGCCCTCTTTGATCTGGTGAAACACGAATTCGAGGGTCATCAGCTTGGCAAGGCTCGCCGGTTCGACGGGCTGATCGGCGTTCTTCTCGAACAGGATGCTGTCGCTCCCTGGATCAAGCAGGATGACGTTGGGCACGCTGGTCTGGAACTCGGCCTTTTTGCCGGCGGTCATGCCCGGCGTAGCGGCCAATCCGCCGTCGCTGCCAAGGCCGACGGCAGCTGTCAGGGCCCCGATCGCCAGAAGCGCCGCAAGGCCAAAAAGCGCGGTGCGCCCCCTCCCCCTTTGCCCTGTCGTCCGCACTGCCGGCTCCGCAACCCAAGAACCCCGACGAAATTGTCGCGCCACGATCATGCGCACAATAGGGCGCGCGCCCGCATACGCAAAAATGACGCGCTCGGTGGCCTCGCAAAAACCTGTCCGAAAACCTGTCTGAAAACCTGTCTCAGTAGAGGCCGCGGCCGTTGAGGAACTGGGCGGTGCCGTCCATGCCGAGCGGCTCGGCATATGACATCGCCGGGGCAATGGGTTGTGGCGCGGGCGGATAGGGCGCCAGGGCGCGGCCAGACAGGCTCGCCAGAATCGGGTTCGGCACCGGCGGCGGCGCCGGCGGGAAAACAGGACCCTGGGCGAAACGCACGCTCGGCGCCGGCGCCGGTGCGTTCTGCCGCAGCGTCGCCTCCAGAATGCGATCGTCGGTCCCCTCGATCGGCGCGGGGCCGACATATTCGACGCGCACCCGGGCAGTGCCGCGCCGATAAAAATCCAATAGCTTTGCCGCGCGCACCGAAACGTCGATGACGCGGTCGCGGGCGTAGGGACCGCGATCGTTGACGCGCACGATGATCGAGCGGCCGTTGTCGAGATTGGTCACACGCGCATAGCTCGGCAACGGCATGGTCGGGTGCGCCGCCGAAATGCCGTCGCGGTCGAAAATCTCGCCGTTGGCCGTATAGCGGCCGTGGAAATCATCGCCGTACCAGGAAGCGAGGCCGACGGCGCGGTAATGCGGGTCATATTGCGGTACGTAGACCCGGCCCGCCACCATATAGGGCGCGCCGACCCGATAGACACCGCCGCCTTTGGGTATCGGCTCATCGGGGTTGTCGATCGCAAGCGGGCTCGCCGCAACGCCATAGCGCGGATCGATCCGCGAGCTTGAGCAATGAGCGAGCAAAAGGCACGCCGCCGCGCAGGCGCCGACCGGCGCAAAACGCCGCCACGCCGCGCTGACCCGACGCCACATGGTCCCCGACCCCGCGCCCACGGTTTACATATTCAATTCCAGCGTGGTCAGAATGTGGCGGAAATCGGCGAGCGCACACCCATAGTGAATGGGAGGTTGAATCCAGGGATCAGGGTATCAGGGATCAGGGTATCAGGAATCAGGCAGAGGGCGTTTACGCCGTCTGATTCCTGATCCCTGATTCCTGCTACTCGTAGACCGGCTTGGCCAGCGCGACGATGTTGGCGGGAACGCTCTCAAGCTCGTTGATGATCTGCTCCGCTTGCGCGCCGTTGAGAGGATGCACCGGCAGCTCTTCCTTGGCCATGTCGGCCAAAAAACCCGGATCCTTCATGGTGTCGTCGAATGCCTGGCGGATGATCGCAAGGCGATCCGCCGGCACCTGCTTCGACATGATGAACGGCCGGCCGACCTCGTCGCCGCCGTTGAGCACCCGCAGCAATTGCCGCTGCTGGTCGCCAGTGGCGAAATCGCCGATGAAGACGGCGCTTGCCGGAATCTCCGGCGGCTTGTTCTTGATGAAGCGCACGAAGCTGTGGACGAGCCACTTCTTGATCCAGTCGAGCGGGATCGAGCTGTATGAGCCGCAATCGCCGTCGAGCTCGCCCTGCTCGATTGCAAGCCGCTGCTCGGCGCTGCCTGGAAATCCGAGCACCTGCTTGACCGGAGCGTGAAACACTTCGCGCAGGGTGGCACCGTTGATGTAGTTGCCGGAGCCCTTGCCGGTCGAGCCGATGATGAACGGCTTTTTGCCGTGCATCAGTTGGTCCCAGCTCGAAATGCCGTTCGGCCCGTAGCCGTAGCAGACGCGGTAATCCGGCGTGACGATGCCGACCCAGGCCATTTTGCGGAAATCGACGTGGACCCGCTGCGGCTGCACAATGGATTGGGTGACGAGGCCGGCATTGAAGATGGTCATCACCGTGCCGTCCTTCGGCGCGGTCAGATCGAGATAGCGCACCGCGGTCAGGCTGCCGGCGCCCGGCATGTTCTGCACGATGACATTGGGATGGCCGGGAATGTGATTGGGCAGATAACGGGCAACGTTGCGCGCATAACGGTCGTAGCCGCCGGCGGGCGAGAAGCCGACCACGATGGTGAAGGTCTTGCCCTTGTAGAAATCGGCCGCGTGCGCCGGCACACCCAGCGCCGAGAGCCCGGTCAGGGCGGCGGCCATGAGGTGCGCTTTACTCCTCGACATGGCTGTTCCTCGGTATATCGCTGGTGCGGCTGATCTAGCAGCCCCAAATAGCTTCCGGCAACAGATGATAACGCCACGGATTATCGCCGGTTCTCGCGGTTTTTGCTGCGGCAAAACGCTGCCCGCAAGTCGATAATAAGGCGCGTTGGCTTTTGGTGAACGTCACTGGGTTTTGAGCGCTGCTGCCAGCAGTTCAAAGGCCGCCGCGGCGAACGCGCGCATGTTTGCGATGCGGTCGGAGCTGCCGGTCGCCAGCGTGACCGCCCGCTCGGCCGGTCCCGCAATCGCCAGACAGGTATGCCCGGCCGGGTCGCCATAGCGGTTGCCGCTCGGTCCGGCGGCGCCGGTTTCAGCAAGTCCCCATGTGGCCGCGAATTGAGCGCGCGCGTGGCGCGCCAGCAGCAAGGCGTGCGGCTCGGTCGCTGAACGAAATTGCCCGAGCGCCGCATCGTCGATGCCGAGCAACAGCCGCTTGGCCTGGCGCGTATAGGCGACGGCACCACCGAGGAAGTAGGCCGATGCGCCCGGCACAGCGAGCAGCGCCGCGGCGATCAAACCGCCGGTCGAGGATTCGGCCACCGCAATGGTCTCGCCCCGAGCCTTGAGGCGAGCAGCGATCGCATCGGCGAGCGGCAGGAGATCATCCAAGGCTTCACTTCTCCGGCTAGGGTGAGATTTACGACCGGCCGGCCGCCAGCGTAGCATGATCGTGCATCTGGTGCACCGCCGCACACTTTTGGCCCGTGCCGGCGATGCACAAAAAAAGCGACGCGCTCGACCTGCTTCTTTGCATTCGCTCGGCCGATGCGATAACATTACGACATACGGCGGCAGGGAGCTGCTTTACGAAAATCCGCAGCCGAACGTTGGGGCCATGAAGAGTTTGCAAACTCTGCTCTGCGGAGTCGCGGCCGGCCTCTTAGCCATTGGCGCGGCGGCGGCGGCCGAACAACACGCCAAAGGCAGTCCGGCGCGTCACGCGAAAAATTGCAGCGTTTATGGCGCTGGTTTTCGCTACGTGCCGGGCGCCGGTCTTTGCATGAAAATCGGCGGTTGGGCGCGCGCGGAAGCCAGTGGCGGCGGCGTCAATTGGGGCGCGCTCAACGGCAACCCAGCCGCCAACAACACCATGAGGGCGCGAGGCTACATCACGACAGATGTCCGCAAGCAGACCGAATACGGCACGGTTCGCGCCTACATTTCGGTGGGAGCCAGCCACCAGTGATCGTCGCTGGTGCGCCGATGGCGCGACCGTGGAGCTTTGTCCCTTGTAAAGCTGTGCCGCCCGATGCCCTGCTCGCAAATCCGCCAGAGCCGGGCAGAAGCGCTGCGGCCACGATCCGGCGACGATGCTGCGGAGCCAAGCGAAGCGGACGAGGAAGGCCGATGCCCGGGCGGCCGCGTTTATTGGAATGCGAGCGAAAGGCGCGTCTCAACTGATGTTGGGTTCAAGTTGGGTCCAGCGCATGGCAAATTGCCAAGCCGTTCGCACTCAATATATGGCTGAGGCTTGAGCCTACAGCGCCGGAAGGGTGGCCGAGTGGTTTAAGGCACCGGTCTTGAAAACCGGCAGGGGGTTATGCTCCCTCGTGAGTTCGAATCTCACCCCTTCCGCCAGCCGGCGCCCTGCGCGCTGGCGGCGGATACGCAACGCCAATCCGCCCCACCCCTTACATCGCAAATCATCCCGTGGCCTCAGAGCCACGGAATCGCATGCCATTATCCCAGTCGAGAAGAGTTTTTCAGCAGCCTTCTAGACGCTGAATGGGACGCCGGCGGGCGTCCAAACCACACCGATACCCGGGTTCGATTGGGCGTACGTCAGAACGGCAGGGGAGCCAGTCTGATAGTTCACCGTAACCTTGAAATTCGCCGGTCCACCCCAGTTAATGCCCATCAGAAGCAACGTGTAGTTTCCAGCGGGCAGCATGGCGATGTTCGGAAGGGTATAGTTGATCGGCGCGGCTCCAATGCCTCCGCCCAACTTGAAATGGAACAGCTCAACGCTGAACGTTCCGGCGGACGGGACTGCAAGGCCGTACAACTCGTTATCGCACTCGGTTACGACGATCGATTTAAGGGTTGCCAGGGTTTATTGTCTCCTTTTGTAGAAATGCTCTTTGAGTGTGCTAATCTTGCTTGTTACAAGTATTATAGCTCGTTAAGATTGTCAATCCTAAAGTTGCATAATCCCGGCGAAACTCGGTTGGAGCGTGGACGCATTTTGCGGCTGCATGTCGTGTCACTTGTTTGAGCGGCTGGACTGCGCGAAGTTGCGGGCTCCGCCCGCCATCGCAGTGCCGAAGAGAGAAGACCTATCGCAAATGCCGTCCTGCGCTATGTCTGCCCGCCAAACGCCGCGCCTTAGCGCAGGCGCACTCCGCGCCACCGCCCTCCTCTTCGCATTCGCGCGCCCGCGCTCGCCGACGAGGTCGAAGATTTTTACCGCGGCAAAACCGTCACCGTGCTGATCTCCTACAGCGTCGGCGGCGGCTACGATCTTTACCGCGCGGCTCCTGGCCCGCTATTTCGGCGCTCACATTCCCGGCAATCCAGTCGTCGTGCCGCAGAACTCGAGCATTCGCATGTCCGCCCGAAGCCGCCCGGGGCGCACGTCATCTTGCGTGCGGAGATGAATCTGCTCGCCGCGATCAGCACCTGCCCGGACATGGCGTCCGGCGGCGATCCCGGAGCAACACTGGCGCTGTTCGAGGCGGAATAGAACGTACTTGCGCCCGGCATCGTCCGCTTCGACATGAAATACGGCCAAGGCACGCTGCCGCACGACAAGCTCATGCGCAGCATCGAGCTTTACGGCACGAAGGTCATTGCGATGGTGCGGGAGTTGCTGCCGGCGTGAGATCCGTCGTTCCGGGGCCGAGCGAAGCGAGGAACCCGGAATGACGATCCAAGCGGTCCCGGCCGGCGCGTTACTCGTCGAGCAGTGCGTTGGGCAGCTTGAAGTGCTGGTGCTCCGCCGGATGCGGATCGAACGGCTTGCGCGCGCCCGAGCCGACGCATTTGGCCTCTGCGGTGTAATGCACCGACAGCCGCGCGCCCTCGTAGAGTTCGCGCGCATGGGCGTAGACGTGGCGGCGGCCCGCTCGATTGACGTGCAGGCGAACCATCTGCCGGCAGATCGGACATTGTGCCGTGATCGGATGAAGCCGCCGGCCGCCCAAAAGCTTGCCGGCCACAAGCTTGCCGAATTCGACAAGCCAGACGGAAAAGTGCCGCATCGCCGCGTCCCCTCGCGCGCTCGATTCGAAACCCAGCACACATCTGTGTCTAAAACTTGATGCCAACAACGGCAACCGCAAATTTCGCGTTGTTCACCTTCCAACGAGACCGAATTGCGGGCTCGACGGTTCCGCGTGGCCGCGCTTGGCGATGCGGCTGGTCATCCATGTGGTCGCGAACGCCAGGCATTTCGCAGTTTGGCATGAAGTTCCGGCACGGTGCGTCATCCGGTTAGATCCGCCGTAGCGGCAGCCCACGGATGCGGCGGTTGAGCACTTGATGAGCATCTTGCGGTTGTTGCGCATTAATGGAACAATCTTTTGAATTCGGTGGTCGGGGACACACATGAGCACCTTAAGCGGAACGAAGATTTTCGGGATACCGCTGGGAATTGATTCTTGGAACGACCTCGCCCTCGCTGTCGCGCCTTTTCTGACCATATGCGTTCTCATACTGACGCTTTTCATGACGTATCGCCTGAATAAGGCCCTCAAAAAATCTGACACAACTATGCAATTCCATGCTCGTTTTGATGAACTGCGAAAGCGCGAACATGAATTGAACGAAGCGATTGAGAAAAAAGCACAGGCCGGGTTGCCTTTGGACAAAGATGAAGAACAGGCCGCTTATCGATACTTCACGAGATTTTTTAGTTTGCAATTCGACGAGTTTTGTGCGTACCGTGATGGGTTCATCGACAGAAAGCATTTTGCATTCTGGATGTTATCGCGGAATCGACAATGGAAGAATAACACCAAGGTTGGGGGAATGGGATATTGCGACGGTTGGAGTCACTGTGAGGAGGCGGAGCTCTATAAGGGCCACAGATTTCCCAAGCTGTTGAACGACGTTCATTCATGTACGACGGAGAGAGCCATTAGAAGGGCCATCAAAAAGCACGGGCGCTGGTGGCGCAATCTCAGCTGGTGAGACCGCTTTCTATCCATCGGATTGACGATACGCCTATCACCCAACCGTTTTGACTGTTCACGTCCCGACCAATCCGAATTGCGGACTCGACGGTTCGGCGTGGGTGCGCTTGGCGATGCGGCCGGCAAGGCGCGACAGGCGGCCGGCTTCGACGGCCGAGCGCATGCTTTTCGCCATCAGCACCGGATCGCGCGCTTTCGATATCGCGGTGTTGATCAGCACCGCGGCGCAGCCAAGTTCCATGGCGAGCGCCGCATCGGAAGCGGTGCCGATACCGGCATCGAGCACCACCGGCACCGGCGAACGGGCGCAGACGAGCTCGATCAGATGCGGGTTGGAGATGCCGAGCCCGGAACCGATCGGCGCGCCGAGCGGCATCACGGCGGCGGCGCCGGCATCGGCGAGCTTGCGGCAGGTCACCGGGTCTTCGGTGCAGTAGGGCAGCACGACAAACCCTTTCGCCACCAGCATTTGCGTGGCCCGCACCAGCTCCTCTACGTCCGGGTAGAGCAATTCGCGGTCGCCGATGACTTCGAGCTTGATCCAATTGGTGTCGAGCGCCTCGCGGGCGAGCTCGGCGGTGAGCACGGCATCCTTGGCGGTCTGGCAGCCGGCCGTGTTGGGTAGAAATTTTTTGACCCGACCGGCGAGTAGCTCGACTAGGCTTTCGTCGTCGCCGGCGAGGCTGATGCGGCGGATCGAGGCGGTGACCATTTCGCTGCCGCTCGCCGCGACCGCATCGAGCATGATCTTGCGGTTCGGATAGCCGGCGCTGCCGAGGAACAGCCGCGAACCGAATTGATGGCTGGCAATGATCAGCGGATCGGACATGGTTATCTGCTCCTAGCCGCCCTGCCGGGCGCGCACGATCTCGACGCTGTCGCCCGGCTTGAGCGCCGTGTCGCGCCAGGCGGCGCGCGGCACGACCGCGCCATTGAGCGCAACCGCAATGCCGCGCTGGCCGGTGTCGACTTCCTTTTCCAACAGCAACTTTTCCAGCGTGGCGGCCAAAAGCGGCTCGCTCTCGCCATTGACGCGAACGTGCGGCGTGACGGTATGCTGATCGCTCATCGGCTTTTCCTTCACTCGGCCGCCCGCGCCGGCAAAAAGCGCTCCAGGCCGAACGGCCGGATCGCCGGATCGAGCACGTCGTCGAGGACGAGGCGCGCCATCGCCTCGGCGGTGACCGGCGTGAGCAGGATACCGTTGCGGTGGTGGCCGGTGGCATAGAACAGGCCGTCGAGCGGACCGCAGCCGAGGATCGGCGCATCGTCGCGGCTGCCCGGTCGATGGCCGACCCAGATTTCCGCAACCGGCAATTCCTCGATTGCGGGCACCGCACGCCAGGCCGCCTCCAACAACGTCAACAGCCCGCCGGCCGTGATGGTCTCGTCAAAGCCCTTTTCCTCGACCGTGGCGCCGGCGATCAGCCGGCCATCGCGTCGCGGCACGAGATAAACGCCGGGCGCCCAGAGCACGTGATTGAGGAGCGGCGCAGCGGCGTCCATCTGCAGCGCCAGCATCTGGCCTTTGACCGGGCGCACCGGCGGCCGCCGATCCGGCGGCAAGCCGCCGATGCCGCGCGACCAGGCGCCCGCGGCGAGCACCACGATATCGGCGGGCACCGCGGTCCCGTCGTCAAGGATGACGCCGTTGGCCCGGCCGCCGTGGACCGCAATTTCCTTGACCGGCCGATGCTCGTTGATCGCAGCACCAGCCCTCTGCGCAGCGATGCGCAGCGCTGCCGCGAGCTTTCGGTTATCGACCTGGTGGTCTTCGGGCGAGAACACCGCGCCGGCGATCTTGCCGGCAAGATGCGGCTCACGCGCCCGCGTTGCCGCCGCCGACAGCCATTGCAGCGGCAAGCCGAGCTTTTGTTGCTGAAACTCCAAGCGATGGCCGATTTCCGCCTGGTCGTCGGCGGTCAGTGCCAGCACCAGGGTCCCTTCGCGCCGCAACTCGACGTCGATGCCGCTGGCGCGAAAAAGCTCCTCGGCGAAAGCGGGCCAGCGCGCCTGGCTCTCGCGGCCGAGCGCGACCAAATCCTCCTCGCCGGGCTCAGCCTCGCAGCACGCCGCCAGCATGCCGGCCGCGGCCCGACTCGCGCCGGAACCGGCGGCACCCCGGTCGAACACTTCGACCGTGGCGCGGTCGGCCAGCCGCCAGGCAATGCCGAGCCCGATCACGCCGGCGCCGATGATCACGACGCGCGGCTTTTTGCCGGTAGACCTGCTGGTCGAGATTGGTGTGTGGTCCGTCAGATGCGGCTCCCTTCGCTGGCATGACCCAGACAGGTTCGACGGGTTTGATCTCAGCCGACCCCGCTCCGATCTCGCCCGCTACGGACGAGAACGGGATCGCGGTCGGCACCCCTGGCCGATACATCCATTGTGGGGATTTCACGGCTTTTCGGCAAGTCCCGAGCCGCCGTAAACCCAAGCGGACAACTGATGTGCTACGAAAACCGGACAACTCGATTAGCTACCGACAGCCCCGCGCCGACAGTCCCGAGCCGGACCGCTGGCGCCGCAACCTGCCTTAGTTCTCGCCTGACCCACCGGTCCAGTTCCGAGCAAGCGGGCACGGACCAAGCCGATGGTTGCAATCACCGCGGCTCCGGAGCGGCGCACGCCGAGGCCGAAATGGCCGAAGGCGAGCCGTAATCGATCGGCCCGATCGCCTGCCCGGAAATAGCGACGACGAGTGCATCGACGTGGCGGCCTCATAGGCAGAGGCTATGAGCGCCCCGTCATAAGCGCCGGCTGCTCATTGCGGCTTTTTGCGCAAATTTCAAATTTCATGTGCAGTCCGAAAAGCGCGTTGCTATGAACGTCGGCGGCATTCTCTGTAAGCCATCGTGTGTCAATGGGACTGCCATGAAGAGTCCATCCCGCCTTTATGTTGCGCTGTTCTGTTGCGTCGCCGTCTTGCCGGCGACTTTGCTGGTTACGCAAGCGGCCGAACCGAACACGCTGACGATCTTCGCCGCCGGCACGCTGGCGGTGCCATTCCGTCAGATCAGCGCGCTATATGAGCAAAAGAACGGCAACGTCGCCGTGCAGGCCCGGTTCGGCGGCAGCGTGATGATGGCGAAACGGATTACCGATTTGCACCAGGACGCCGATCTGCTTGCCGTCGCCGACTACAGCGTCATTCCCAAATACATGTTCGCCAATCCGGCGCACGCGGCTTGGTACGCGGGCTTCGCCCGCAACGCCATCACCTTCGTCTATACCGACAAGAGCAAATACGCAGGCGAGATCAACGCCGAGAATTGGTACAAGATCCTGGCGCGGCCCGGCGTCGAGATCGGCCGCTCCAATCCCGATACCGATCCGTCCGGCTACCAGACCGTGCAGATGCTCAACCTCGCGGAAAAATTCTACCAGGCGCCCGGCCTCGAACAGAGCGTGCTGGCCAATGCGCCGCTCGCCAACATGCGCGACACCGAGACGTCGCTGATCTCGGCGCTGCAGCTCGGCCAGATCGATTACCTCGCGATCTACCGCTCCGATGCCCTGCAGCATCATCTCAAATTCATCGACCTGCCGGCCAAGATCGATCTCAGCGATCCGGCCGAAGCCGCGTTCTACAAAGGCGGCGTCGCCCACACCAAGAACGGCGACGTTTTCGGCAAGCCGATCGTCTATGCCGTCACCATGCCGGACGGCGCCAAGAATGCCGCGCTTGCGGAAAAATACGTCGCCTTGCTGCTCCGGCCCGAAGGTCAGGCGGTGATGAAAAACAACGGTTTCGGCGCGTTCAGCCCGCCCTATGCGGTGCACATCGAGGCGATGCCTGCGGAGCTGAAAAAGCTGGTCAAGCCATGGCCCAGCTCCTGACCGCGAAATGACGATCGCGAGATGATGGACGTTACGGCGAGCGCAGCGGGCACGCGCAAGAGCCTGTGGCGGACGCGCGCCGCGCCGAGCCGCCCCGGCACGCTTTATCTGTTGTGCTGGTTCTGCGGCAGCGTGCTGCTCGCCTTCCTGGTGATCCCGCTGGTAGCGCTCGCCGCGCATCAATCGGGCCGAAATCTCGGCGAGGTCGCCGGCATGGCCGACGTGCGCGGCGCCATTGCGCTCAGCCTCGAGGGCGCATTCCTGTCCGCGGCGCTCGCCGCGCTCGCCGGCGTGCCGCTCGCCTATGTGCTGGCGCGCACGGCGTTTCCCGGCAAGGGCGTCATCGCCGCGCTGATCGATCTGCCGCTCGCGGTGCCGCACACGGTCGCCGGCATCGCGCTCCTCATGGTGTTCGGCCGCCAAGGTTTTTTCGGCGCGCCGCTGCAGGGGCTGGTCGGGCTCAAGTTCTGGGGCACGCTCGCCGGGATCGTGGTGGCGATGCTGTTCGTCTCGGCGCCCTACACGGTCAATGCGGCGCGGATCGGCTTCGAAGCGGTCGATCCGCGGCTCGAAAAAATCGCCCGCACGCTCGGACTCGGCCCGTGGCGGACGTTTCTGCGCATCACGCTGCCGCTGGCGTGGCATAGCATCATGACCGGCGTGACGTTGACTTATGCCCGCTCGATCAGCGAGTTCGGCGCCGTCGTCATCTTGGTCTATTACCCGATGACGGCGCCGGTGAAGATTTATGAACTGTTCCTGCGCTTCGGCTTGGACCAAGCCGCCGCCGCCGCAGTGCTGCTGCTCGTCGTGTCGCTCGTTCTGTTCGTCGCCTTGCGGGCACTGGCGCAGCGTGACGCGCCGGCGCCCGAGCGCCGATGAGTGCCGCCGCGGTCGCCGTCGAGGCGCTGTCGCTGAGGCTCGGCGGCTTTCGCCTGAAAAAGCTCGATTTCAACCTCGCGCGCGGCGAGATTCTGGTCATCCTGGGCCCGAATGGCTCCGGCAAATCCGTTAGCCTGGAAACCATCGCCGGCTTTCACCGGCCCGACGCCGGCCGCGTTCTGCTCGGCGGCCGCGATGTGACCGCATTGCCGCCGGAACGGCGCAGGGTCGGTTTTGTGGTGCAGACTTTTGCGCTGTTTCCGCACCTCAGCGTGGCGCAGAACGTGGCGATCGGCCGCCGCGCCGAGCCGGCCGCCGCTGCACGTGCGGGCTTGCCGCCGCATGGCGATCCCAAAGCGCTGCTCTCCTATTTCGGCATTGCCCACCTGGCAGACCGTGCGCCGGCCGCGCTGAGCGCCGGGGAAAAACAGCGCGTGGCGCTCGCCCGCGCGTTCGCCAGCGCGCCCGACCTGTTTCTGTTCGACGAGCCGTTCTCCGCGCTCGACGCCGAGACCCGCGATCAGCTGCGCGAGGAGCTGAAATCCTTCCTGCGCGCGCTGGCCATTCCGGCGATCTTCGTCACCCACGACCACGCCGACGCGCTGGCGCTCGCCGACGCGATCGTCGTGCTGCGCGACGGCGCCGTCGTGCAGAGCGGCTCGGCGGCGGAGATTTTCAAGAAACCGGCCACTTCATTCGTTGCTCGGTTCGTCGGCGTCGAGAATATTCTGGCGGGCGAGGTCGTCGCGCGATCGGACTGCGTTCTGACGCTCGCGGTCGGTGCGCGAACGCTGCGCGCCGCCCCGTCGCCGATTGCCGTTTGCCCCAGGACTTCGGTGTTGTTGGCCATTCGAGCGGAGGATGTGACGCTTGCACCGGCTCGCTTCGCTGCCGAACCGCCGCCCGCCGTCAATCGGCTGCAAGGGCGCGTGATCGGCTCACGGACCCTCGGGCCTTTGGTCGCGGTGCAGATCGACTGCGGCTTTCCGCTCAAGGCTTACCTGCTCGCCCCGCAATGGCATGCGATGAAGCTCGACCATGACGCCGCCGTGGTGGCCGAGATCGCGCCCGACGCCATTCATCTGATGAGCGAGTGACGTGACATGGAATCCGGCTCGTCACTCCGGGGCCGAACCAACGGATCCGGCCCGATGACAAGCTCAGCGAGGAACCGGGAATCCATGACCCCTGCGCAGGCTTATGGATTCCGGTGTCGCCGCTTGCTACGCGGCGATCCGCAATGACGGAACGGTATGAAGCGGTCTAGCCGCTTTTGGCGAGCTTATCGAATTGCAACAGGCGCTGAAGAAGCGGCTCCATGTCCTCGAGCGGGATCATGTTTGGGCCGTCTGACGGCGCCCTGTCCGGATCCTGATGGGTCTCGATGAACACGCCCGCGACACCGACCGCCGCGGCGGCCCGCGCCAGCACCGGCACGAAGGCCCGCTCGCCGCCCGAGGCGGTGCCCTGCCCGCCCGGCTGCTGCACCGAATGGGTGGCATCGAAGATCACCGGCGCGCCGGTCTTTTCCGCCAATACCGGCAGTGCGCGCATGTCGGAGACCAGCGTGTTGTAGCCGAACGAAACACCGCGCTCGGTCACCAGCACGTTGCGATTGCCGGCGCCGGTGATTTTTTCCACGACGTTGCCCATGTCCCAGGGCGCGAGAAACTGACCCTTCTTGACGTTGACCGCGCGCCCGGTTTTTGCCGCTGCGATCAAAAGGTCGGTCTGCCGGCACAAGAAGGCCGGAATCTGCAAAACATCGACCACCTCGGCGACCGGCGCGCACTGCTCCGGCTCGTGCACGTCGGTGAGCACCGGCACGTCGAGCTTTTCGCGCAATTCGGCGAAGATCGCGAGCGCCTTGTCGAGGCCGATGCCGCGGGCGCTTTTGGCGCTGGTGCGGTTGGCCTTGTCGAACGAGGTTTTGTAAACGAAGCCGAGGTTGAGCCGCGCCGCAATCTCCTTGAGCGCCGCCGCCATTTCCAGGGCATGCGCGCGACTCTCGAGCGCGCACGGACCCGCTATTAGCGCCAGCGGCAGCATATTGCCGAAGCGGACCTTGCCGACGGCGACAATGGGATTTGCGGTCATAAAAGCCCTCGCCGCCCGACCATGCTAGCCGCGCCGCGCGAGGTCAACGTCTTCCCATCATTCCGGGGCGCCGCAGCGACGAACCCGGAAATCCATGATCCCCGTGCAGGGCTTATGGAGTCCCGGCTCCTCGCGGAGCTGGTCGTCGGGCCGGCCCGGGGTCCCCATCGCGCCAGCGCGATGGGGTGCGCCCCTCTTCGGGCCGGACCCGTTGGCTCGGCCCCGGAATGACGCGTAAGAGCGCGTTATTTCACCGCCGAGAACGCCGTCGGCTGCAAGATCTGGTTGTGCGCGTTCTGCAGGATCGGGCCGTCCTTTTCACTTTCGGCGCGCGCCGAGATCCAGGCCTGATCGGCCATGAACGCGTTCCACTTCTTCTCGCGCTCGGCCAGCGATTCCCAGGCCAACAGGTAGGTCAGCTCCTGGTTGGAATCGCCGATCAGGGTGGTCCAGAAGCCGGCCTGGCGGATGCCGTGCTTGTCCCACAGCTTCAGCGTCACCCTCTCGAAACGCTGCAACAAGGCCGGCAACCGGCCCGGCACGGTGCGATAGACACGCAATTCGTAGATCATGGATTTCCTCCCCTGGATTTGCCACCGCTTTGGCCGGACCGGCCAAGTTGGCGAAGTATGAGAGTGAGAACGGCAATGTCGATGCTACGGCCGCAGGCGCAGCCGTTGCAGCAGAGCCCAAGCGTCGATGCGCTCACCTATCAGGTCGTCAAGCTCGAACGGGCATCGGCTTGCTAAATCGGCAATCAACCGCTGTTGCGGACCCTCATAGGCGAGCAGCAATTGCTCGCGCGCGGACCGCCAGAGGTCGTCGAGATCGATGCGTTGCCGCATGGATGGCGCATATCGGGTCATCATTTCCGAATGAAAGCCGATGATTTCACCGCGCCAATGTGAGGCAGCAGGCGAGTCGGACTCTGCGACCAACTTCATCAAATGGAGGAAAATGAGCCGCAGATAGCTCTTGGTTGCCGCGAGTTCGGAGCGCCCCACGCTTTCGATCTCCTCCGCCACGTTCTCGACATCAAGCTCATTCGACAAGTCACGCCGCGTCCTGCCAAGTTCGCGAATTGCCGCCGCCTGCTGCTCGGACCACAGCAAAATGTCATCGTCGTAAAGCGTCGAGCCGCTCATGTTTGTCTCTGTTTTGTCTCTGTAAGGGGCGAGCGCTCCGCCCCCCGCTACGTGGCGGCAATCTCTATCACACCAGCCGGCTCTGCTCCACCGCGGCACCGATGAAGGAGGAGAACAGCGGGTGCGGCGCGAACGGCCGCGATTTCAGCTCGGGGTGAAACTGCACGCCGATGAACCAGGGATGATCGTCGTATTCGACGATCTCCGGCAACAGCCCGTCCGGCGACATACCGGAAAACCGCACGCCGTGCTGGGCGAGGCGGTCCTTGTAGCCGGTGTTGACCTCGTAGCGGTGGCGGTGGCGCTCGGAAATATCGGTGGCGCCGTAAATCGCGGCGACGCGCGAGCCGCGCGCCAGCACCGCGGGGTAGGCGCCGAGCCGCATGGTGCCGCCGAGGTCGCTGCCGATGCCGCGCTTCTGCAGTTCGCTGCCCTTCATCCACTCGGTCATCAGCCCGACGACCGGCTCGCCGGTCGGGCCGAATTCGGTCGAATTGGCCTCCTCGACGCCGCACAGATTGCGCGCCGCCTCGATCACCGCCATCTGCATGCCGAAGCAGATGCCGAAATACGGCACCTTCCGCTCGCGCGCGAATTGAGCCGCGAGAATCTTGCCCTCGGCGCCGCGCTGGCCGAAACCGCCCGGCACCAAAATGCCGTCGACGTGTTCGAGGAACGGCGCCGGGTCCTCGTTCTCGAACACCTCGCTTTCGATCCAGTCGAGGCTGACCTTGACCTTGTTGGCGATGCCGCCATGCGAAAGCGCCTCGATCAGCGACTTATAGGCGTCCTTCATGCCGGTATATTTGCCAACGACCGCGATGGTGACGTTGCCCTCGGGATTGCGGATGCGCTCGTTGATGAGGTGCCAGGTGGCAAGCTCCGGCGCGCGCGGATTATCGATGCCGAACGCTGCGAGCACTTCGTCGTCGAGGCCGGCGGCATGGTACGCCTCGGGCACGGCGTAGATATTGTCGGCGTCGCGTGCCTCGATCACCGCGCTTTCCCGCACATTGCAGAACAGCGCCAGTTTTTTGCGCTCGCCCGACGGAATCGGCCGGTCGGTGCGGCACAGCAAAATGTCGGGCTGAATGCCGATGGCGCGCAGTTCGCGCACCGAATGCTGGGTCGGCTTGGTCTTCAATTCCCCGGCGCTGAGGATGAACGGTAACAGCGTGAGATGGATGTACGCGGCGTGACGGCGCGGCAGGTCGTTGCCGAGCTGGCGGATGGCCTCGAAGAACGGCAGCCCCTCGATGTCGCCGACCGTGCCGCCGATCTCGCACAGCACGAAATCAAAACCTTCGTTGCCGTCGCGGATGAAATCCTTGATGGCGTTGGTGACGTGGGGGATGACCTGGATGGTGGCGCCGAGATAATCGCCGCGCCGCTCCTTGAGCAGGATGTCCTGATAGATGCGGCCGGTAGTGACGTTGTCCATGCGCGTCGCCGGCCGGCCGGTGAAGCGCTCGTAATGGCCGAGGTCGAGATCGGTCTCGGCGCCGTCGTCGGTGACGAAAACCTCGCCGTGCTGGTACGGCGACATGGTGCCCGGATCGACGTTGAGGTAGGGGTCGAGCTTGCGCAGTCGGACCCTGTAGCCGCGCGCCTGCAACAGCGCGCCGAGCGCCGCCGAAGCCAAGCCCTTGCCAAGTGACGAAACCACGCCGCCGGTGATGAAAATGTACCGCGCCATGGGACCTGACCTTTAGCGCGCCGGAAACGATTCGACGAGCGATTTTCCGGAATGGCTGCCGCGCATCCCCAAGCCGCTCGGAGACCGCCCGGAAAGTCGCATCAGTTTAGGCGCTTAGAACATCATCCTCAGCCGACGCTCGAGGCGCGTTGAGGCGGCCGCCCGAGCGTCGGACCTAGCGCGATTGCGGCACCTGCGGGCCGCTTGGCGCCGCTGGGGGGGCCGGCGCAGCCGGAGGAACCGGCTTGTTGGCGGCCGGCGGGTTGCTGCCGCCGCCACCGCCGCCGAGCTGATTGAGCAAGCCGTTGCTGCCGGAATTGAACGGCGCGATAGGCGGCGCCGGGCCGCCGCGCGCCGGCGCCTGTTGTTGGGCGGGCGCGCCGCTGCCGCCGATCAGCGAAACCGGCGCGCGGCCGTGGCCCGCCAATAGCGACAGGGCCAGGCTGGTGATGAAGAAACCCGCCGCCAAAAGTGCAGTGGTGCGGGTGAGCACGTTGGCAGTGCCGCGGCCGGTCATAAAGCCGCTGGTGGAACTGACCAGGCCGCCACCCTCCGACTTCTGCAGCAGCACCACGCCGATCATGGCGAGGACCAGCATGAGGTGGATGGCGACGACGACACTGAGCATTTTGGCTGATCCGCCTTGAGGCGCGGGGCAAGGCGCGGTTTCCGCCGCGGCCAATCCCCATATAGGAAGCCCGGGCGGTGTCTACACGATCGCTTACGGATTTTCCATGTCCGCCGCCGTTCGGGTTCTGCGCCGATCCGCCGCGTCTTCGCCGTTGCGGACCGCGACAATTCCGCCCCGACCGCAGCGCTCACGCGCGCTCCCAAGCGCGAGCCAAGTCAGCCCATAAGTCAGCCTAGCGGTAAGTCTTGAGGTACGCGATCACGTCGTCGATATCTTTTTCGTCGCGCAAACCGCCGAACGGCATGCGGTTGCCCGGCACTTTGGCCTGCGGGTCCTTGAGGTAGGCGCGCAGATTGTCTTCGTTCCAGGTGAGGTTGGCGCGCATCATGGCGTTCGAGTAGCGGAAATCGTCGAGCGAGCCGGATTTGCGGCCAAAAACCCCGCGCAAGCTCGGCCCGATCGCATCCGGCTTGTCGCTGTGGCAGGCCGCGCAGGTGGCAAACACCTGTTTGCCATGGGCGGCATCGGCGGCCTGGGCGGCCTGGGCCGCGCCCGGCGCGGCGGCGAGCGCGGCGATAGCCGCAAGCCACGTTGCACCGAACGCTACTGTCGATTTCTGTCGCATGGCCGTCCCCACCCTCACGCGTGCACCAGCGGCCCGGGACTTTTGAGATACTGCGTCGTGATCGCCTGCGCCGACCAATAAGCCAATGCGCCGACCGTGCCGGTCGGGTTGTAGCCGTGCTGCTGCGGGAAGACCGAGGCGCCCTCGACGAACAGATTGTGCGCGTCCCAGGCCTGCAGGTAGCGGTTGACCACGCTCGCCTTCGGGTCGGCGCCCATGACGGTGCCGCCGGTATTGTGGGTCGATTGATACGGCACGATGGTGAAGTTTTTCGGTCGCGGCTCCATCTGGTAGTGCGTCGGACTCATCGCCTTGACGATCCGTTCGAGCTTGCCGAGCAGATAGCGCGACATTTTGTGGTCATTGTCGGTGCCGTTATAGGTGAGCCGAATGAGCGGCCGGCCGAGCGCGTCCTTATAGGTCGGATCGAGATCGAGGTAGTTGTCGCGGTTGGCGTAAACCGAACCCTCGGTGCCGAAGCGGCAGGCGTGGTTGTACCACTTGGCCGTCGCCCGCTTCCATTCGGAGCCCCACAGCGGCGTGCCGTGCGGCAGCATGCGGCCGCCGATCGGCGGTGCCGACGGCGTGTTGCAGGAAAAATAACCGCCGCCGAAAAAGCCGAGCCCGGCATGGTCGAAATTCTCGCCGTTGAAATCGTCGATGCACATGCCGTTGGCGGCAGAGCCCATATACGAGTTCATGTGCTTGTCTGCGAAGAACGCCTGGGCACCGGCCTCGAACTGATAGGCGTAATTCCTGCCGACCACGCCCTTGCCGGTCGCGTGGTCGTAGGGCTCGCCGATGCCGGCCAGAAGCAGATGCTGCACGTTGCCGAAGACGTAGGACGCCAGCACGACGATGCCGGCCGGCTGCTCGTATTCATCGCCGGTGCGCAGGTCGGTGTAGGTGACGCCGACGACTTTCTTGGCCGCCTTGTCGTAGTTGAGCTTGCTGACCCAGGCGCGCGTGCGCAGCTCGAATTTCGGCTCGAGCCGCAGTGCCGGCATGATGGTGACGTTCGGCGACGCCTTGGCGTTCGCCTCGCAGGCGGTGCGGTTGCAGAAACCGCAATACTCGCAGGCGCCGAGCGTGATGCCTTCGCGGTTCACGTAAGGCGCGCTGTTGATGCTGATCGGCATCGGAAACGGATGATAGCCGAGGTTTTTGGCGGCTGAGGCGAACATCAGCCCCGCGCTCGAGGCGACGAGCGGTTTGTTCGGATAATGGTCGCCGCGCGGCCCCTCGAAGATGTTGCCGCCTTCGATCCTGACCCCGCGTAAATTGCCGGCCTGGCCGGAGACGCCGCACAGCTTGTCGAAGCGGTCGTAATACGGCTCGATCTCGTCGAAGCTGACCGGCCAATCCTGGATGGTCATGTCGTCGGGGATCGCCTTCGCGCCGTAACGCTCGGCGATAGCGCTGCGGATGCGGAAATCCGCGGGCAGGAAACGCCAATGCAGTCCGCCCCAATGAATGCCGGAGCCGCCGACGCCCTCGCCGGGCAGGAACGCGCCGATGCGGCGCACCGGCAACGCCTGTTCGCTCGGCCGATTGCGGAAGGTCAGCGTGTCGGTCGAATTGTCCATCATCAATTCGAGGCGCTGCGAATAGCGCAGCTCGTCGCGCACAGCCGGCAAAATGAAATCCTCGCCGGGCACGCGGTCCTGGCCGCGCTCCAGTCCGACCACCTGCAGCCCGGCCTTGGTGAGTTCGCGCGCCAAAATCGCGCCGGTCCAGCCCATGCCGACCACGACCGCATCGACTTCCTTGAGCGTTATCGCCATGACGCGTTTTCCCTTTACGAAAAGTCGGCAATCGAGCGCGGTTCGACGATGTAAGGCTTGTCGCGATACTCCTCATACAGATTGATGTAGGTGGCGGGCAGGCCGGGAAAGCCGATCATGCGCCAGCCGGCCTTGTTGCGGTTGCCGCCGTAGATCGGATCCGAGAAGAAACCTTCCATGGCGATGGCCAGCAGGCGGGCGAAAAACGCGGGCGAGCTGAAATCGGCGAACTCCGCCCTGCCCTCCTGCATGGCCTTGAGCGCCGCGACGCGGATGTCCGGGTTGAGCCGATCGAAATCGTGTCCATACGTCTTGCGCGACCAGGCATTGGCGGCGGCAATGCCGGCGGAAAAAAACTCGGCCGGCGTGAGCGCCAGCTGATAACCCTGCTCGGGTTTACCTTTGCGGAACGGCCCGGCGCGATACATCTTGGCGCCGCCGCCCCAGGCGCTGGCGAGCTGGCGATCGATGAAGGTCGCCACCCCGCAGTCGCTGCCCGAGGGCGACAGGTCGTCGGCGGGAATGAGCGTATCGACCGCTGCGACGATGAAGGCGTGCTCGGTTTCGTTGAGTGCGAGCAGCGGCTCAGGCTGCGGCGCTGCCGGCGCTGCCGGCGCTGCCGCGGCGGAAGCCAGAGCCTGCGCGGCCGCGGCCGCCGTCGGCTCTGCTTGGCTCAAGCCGGTCGCGACCGCGGTGCTGGCAATACCGGCTCCCAACAAAAATTTGCGGCGTGGAATCGTTTCCTCGGCCATGGCGTCCTCCCGTGTCGCTGCGTTGCACGGCGGCTGTCGTGCGTTATAGCGAGGATAAACCAAAGCCAGCCGGCGCAGAACGGGCTCAATGTTGCCGTGTCAGCCGCAACGACGCCTCAGCCGTAAACCTGCGCGATCGCCAAAAACTCTTCGGCTTTGAGGCTCGCGCCACCGATCAGCGCGCCATCGACGTTATCGACCGTCAAGAGTTCCGCCGCGTTGCTCGGCTTCACCGAGCCGCCGTACAGGATGCGCGTTTGCTGCGCCGCCTCGCCATAGCGTGACGACAGAAACTGGCGAATGAAGCCGTGCATGTCGGCAATGTCGCGCGGCGTCGGCGTCAACCCGGAACCGATGGCCCAGACCGGCTCATAGGCGACGGCAAAATCGGCTGTGCCGTCCGGCAGCGAGCCGTCAAGTTGCGTGCGCAGCACGGCGCGGGCATGACCGGCATCGCGCTCCGCCTGCGTCTCGCCGATGCACACGATGGCCATGAGGCCGGCGCGGCGCGCGGCAAGCGCCTTGTCGCGGACCATGACGTCGGTCTCGCCATGATAGTGGCGGCGCTCGGAATGGCCGACGATGACGGCTTGCGCACCGGCGTCCTTGAGCATTTCGGCGGAGATGTCGCCCGTAAAGGCGCCGGCGGCGAGCGCGTGACAGTCCTGGGCGCCGATCGCGACGCGCGACCCGCGCGCCGCGGCGGCAAAACCCGCCAGCAGCGTCGCCGGCGGGAATACCATTACGTCCACACCGGCGAGTTTTTCGGCGCCGGCCATGATCTTTTGCAGTTCGCCGGCCGAGGCCAAAAGCCCGTTCATTTTCCAATTGCCTGCGACCAGCGGGCTCCGCGCCATCGTGCACAGCCTCAAAAATGCGACAAAGAGCCGTTAGCAGACCGATTGCACGGCGAAAAGAGACGTTTTAACAGTCGATTGCGCCGATTGCGGCGCGGTACGGCGCTCCCTATGATGCGCCGCCTTCGCCCGACAGCGATATCACTCACCGAACTTACCGAGCTGGAACCGCATGCTTCGAGGTATCCGCCAGGCCTCCTCTACTTGGCTCGGCCGCATCGTCATGGGCGCGGTCATGACGCTTTTGGCCGCCATTTTCGCGCTGTGGGGCATCAACGACATTTTCCGCGGTTTCGGCCGCTCCTATCTCGCCAAGATCGGCGACGTCGAGATTTCGGCCGACGACTTCAGCCAGACCTACAACGAGCGCCTGCAGCAACTGAGCCAGCAAATCGGCCATCCCCTGACTGCGGACCAGGCGAACGCCATCGGGCTGCCGGCCCAGGTGCTCGGCCAAATGGTGGCCGAGGCCGGGCTCGATCAACTGGCGCACCGTATGCGGCTTGGCGTGCCGACGGCAGACCTCGTGCAGCAGGTTCTGCACGATCCGCATTTCCAGACGCCGACCGGCCAGTTCGACCGCGCCACGTTCGAAAACTTCCTGCAAACCATCGGCTATTCCGAGCAGCGCTTTTTCGCCGAGCAGGCCCGCGTCGTGCCCCGCCGCGAACTGACCCAAGCGGTGTCCGGCGGCGTCATCGTGCCGAACGCCTATCTCGATGCCGTCAACCAGTTCCAGAACCAGGAGCGCAGCATCGACTACGTGGTGCTCGGTCCGCAACAGGCCGGCGACATCCCGGCACCGACGCCCGAGGAACTGAGCAAATATTTCGACGCGCGCAAAATCCTGTTCCGCGCGCCCGAATACCGCAAGGTCGTGACCGTGACGGTGACGCCGCAGGAACTGGCGAAAACGATCGAGGTGTCGGACGCCGACGTGCAGAAAAACTACCAGCAGAACCTGAAAAACTACTCGACGCCGGAGCGTCGTCACGTCGAGCAGATCGTGTTTCCCAACATGGCCGAGGCGCAGGCGGCGAGCCAACGCATCAAATCGGGCACGAGCTTTGCTGCGCTTGCCGCCGAACGCAAGCTCAAGCCGAGCGACATCGATCTCGGCATCGTGGCAAAAACCGACATCGTCGATCCGAAGGTCGCCGACGCCGCCTTTTCGCTCAAGGCCGGCGAGGTCAGCCCGCCGGTCGCGGGACGCTTCGGCGCGGTGATCGTGACGGTGCTGCAGATCGAGCCGGCGCAAACCAAGCCGCTCGCGGTGGTCGCCCCGTTCATCCGCAACGACATCGCGCTCGATCGCGCCAAGACGCAGGTGCAGGACGTTCACGACAAGATCGAGGATGCGCGCGCCGGCGGCGCCACGCTGCAGGAAGCGGCGGACAAGCTGCACCTGCCCGCCGTCACCGTCGACGTCGACCGCTCCGGCCGCGATCCGTCCGGCAAGCTCGTCAGCAACAGCCTGACCGATTCCGGCGGCGTGATCAGCGCCGCCTTCAATAACGACGTCGGCGTCGATACCTACCCGATCGAAACCGCCGGCGGTTACGTCTGGTACGAGGTGGAAGGCGTCACGCCGGCGCGCGACCGCACGCTCGACGAAGTCAAGAGCGAGGTCGAGCAGAACTGGCGCGACGACCAGATCGCCAAGCGGCTGCAGACCAAAGCCGCCGACCTGCTCGATAAGGCCGAGAACGGCAATCCGTTCGACGCGCTGGCGGCAGGCGCCGGCGTGAAGGTGGAGAAGGCGTCCGGGCTGAAGCGCGGCATCGCGCCGCCGCCCGCAATCTCGGCCAAAACCGTCGATGCCGCCTTCCATACCGCCAAGGGCGCATTCGGCAGCTCGGTGGGCGATAAGCCAACCGCGTGGTTCGTGTTCCGCGTCACCGACGTCAAAACGCCGGCGCTCGATCCGAACTCGGCCGACGGCAAGAAGCTCGAGCAATTGCTGCAGAGCGGGATGAGCAACGATCTGTTCAGCCAATATGTCGGCTGGTTCGAGAGCGAGCTCGGCACCAACGTCGATCAGGCGGCGCTGGCGCAGGCCGTCGGCAACGGCGCGCCGGACAATCAGTGAATGAGGATCGAGCCCGCGGCCCGAGATTTCGCCGCGCGCTACGCGGCCGGCCTGGCGCAGGCCGTGTGGACCACGCTCGTCGCCGATCTTGAAACGCCGGTTGCGGCTTTCCTCAAGGTCACCGCAGCGCTGCCGGCCGGGCCCACCGCAAGCCGGCCGGTCGGCGCGAGCTTTCTCCTCGAGTCGGTCGAAGGCGGCGCGGTGCGCGGCCGCTACTCGATCATCGGCTTGGCGCCGGATCTGGTATTGCGCGTCAACGGCGACCGTGCCGAGATCAACCGCAATCCGCAACGCGAAGCGGACCGCTTTGTGCCGGCGGCTGCGCCGCCGCTGCAAGCGCTGCGGGCGCTGATCGAAGAAAGCCGCATCGCGCTGCCCGACGCGCTGCCGCCGATGGCCGCCGGCGTGTTCGGCTATCTCGGCTATGACATGGTACGCCTCGTCGAGGATTCGCTATCGGCGCCGCCGCCGGACCCGCTCGGCATTGCTGATGCGATCCTGGTTCGGCCCACCCTGGTGATCGTGTTCGACGCGGTCGAGGACACGATCACGATCGTCACGCCGGTGCGGCCCGACGCGGCCGTGTCCGCCGAGGCGGCGCTGTCAAGCGCGCGGCAGCGCCTTGCCACGGTGGTTGATGCGCTCGATGTGCCCCCGCCCTCCTCTCCGCGGCGGGCAGGCGAACCAAGCGAGGGCGCCGGCGCCGACAATCGCGCCGGTCTGCTCGACGTAGCGGCGCGGTCAAATACGACGCCGGCCGAGTTCGAGCGCATGGTGCTGCGCGCCAAAGAGTACATCGTTGCCGGCGATATTTTTCAGGTGGTGCTGTCACAGCGCTTCGAGGCGCCGTTCGCCCTGCCGCCGTTCGCGCTCTATCGCGCGCTGCGGCGGGTCAATCCGTCGCCGTATCTGTATTTCCTCGACTTCGGCACGTTCGCGGTCGCCGGATCGAGCCCCGAAATTCTGGTCAAGGCGCGAGCCGGCACTGTCACCATCCGCCCGATCGCCGGCACGCGGCCGCGCGGCGCGACGCCGCACGAGGACGCCGCGCTCGAGGCCGAGCTCCTCGCCGATCCCAAAGAGCGCGCCGAGCATCTGATGCTGCTCGACCTCGGCCGCAACGACGTCGGCCGCGTCGCCGCGATCGGCAGCGTCAAGGTCACCGACCAGTTCTTCATCGAGCGCTACAGCCAGGTCATGCACATCGTGTCGAACGTCGAGGGCCGGCTGCGCCCCGATCGCGACCGGCTCGACGCGCTCGCCGCCGGCTTTCCCGCCGGCACGGTGAGCGGCGCGCCAAAGGTGCGCGCCATGCAAATCATCGACGAGCTGGAGAAGGAGAAGCGCTCGCTCTATGCCGGCTGCGTCGGCTATTTTTCCGCCGGTGACGAGATGGACACCTGCATCGTGCTGCGCACCGCCCTGATCAAGGACGGCGTGATGTACGTGCAGGCCGGCGCCGGCATCGTCGCCGATTCCGATCCGGCGTTCGAGCAGCAGGAGTGCATCAACAAGGCCAAAGCGCTGTTTCGCGCCGCCGCGGAGGCGCAACGCTTCGCCAGCGCCGCGCGGCAGGGGAAGCCATGACAAATGGCACCGACGGCATAAATGTCTTGCCGGCAATGGCTAATCCACCGTTGGTCCCGAATACCAAGTGCCCTCCGGTTGGATTGCTCGCGACTTCGTCTGGTCGATGGCATCGGCCTGCCCGAAGGCCATCCAGACCTGCCAGTAGAGTCGCAGGTCGTTCGCTCTAAACCGCCTGGAACATAAAAATGGGGCGAACATAAAAATGGGAGCAATGGTCATCGCCCCCTCCTGAAAGTCGTCATCCGAGCCAATGACCGATCTTTGCGGCCGGCGGCCCGGGCGATGCGGCAACCGTGCGGCTTGACGCGCCGGTCGCCCTCAGAGGCTCAGGCAGTGATAATACGCGTTCCAGGACACCAGGTTCTTCTCGCCGGCGGCCATCTTGCAGTACGGATTTTTCGGCCGCCCCGCCGGAGCGCGCACGGCCGCATGATGCGTCAGCCGCGGTGCCGGCGCCGCACTGACGCAGTGATAATAGGCGTTCCACGACACCAGATTTTTCTGGCCGGCGGCCATTTTGCAGAACGAGCTCTTGGCAGGTGCCGCCTGGACCGAGCCGGTCACGGCCGGGCTCATCGCCGCAGCCAGCGCCAGGGCTGAAGCGGCAAACAGTAGCTTCTTCATAACCAGTCTCCTGTCGTTTCCTCACGGCGGCCTTTGGCCTCGACGGCATGGCACGCCGCTTTTTTCAGGTCGGCGCCAGCTAGGGAACGCCCGCGCCGATGTCGCTCCCAAAGCCTAGCTTAACCGAATCGCGGCATTTGTATACGTAAAATTTATGTCTAATAGCTCAATTATTACGGAAAATTTGCGGGACGGACGCCGAATGGAGCAGCCAAGTGTAAAGAGCGGCATGAAGCCGCACGGCTGAAGGCGGCTGGATGCGGCGGGGATGGACGCAGACGGCTCACAGGACGCGGCACCGCCTTCCCGCTAGGGAGCGCCGCTTTGCGCGTAAAAACCTAGGCCGCGAGCGCTACAAACCTGTAGCCGTCATCCCATCGCTGCAGGTGGCAGGTCGATGGCGCCGGAAAATGGGTGACGCACATGATGGTCGGTTCGCCGCAGAACCGGTCGAAAATTGCGCGCCGGGTTCGTCCGGCCTGCGCCGAATCGTAATCCACCATCATGCCGAGCTCGGGATATCTGCCCTGCAGCGGCGAGTGCACCATGTCGCCGGTGATCAGCGCATCGGCGCCGGCGCGGCCCACCAGCACGGAAAAATGATCGATCGTGTGGCCCGGGGTCGCAATCAGCCGGACCTGTTCCTCGAAGGCGAAATCGCTGCGCACGATCGCTTCGCGCTTGGCGGCGACGATCGGCAGCACCGAGTCGGTGATCCATGGCACGCTTTGCGGATCCTCGCGCTCGCGCTGCGTCCAATACGAAAGCTCCCGATCCGCCATGATGTAGCGCGCCTTGGGAAACGTCGGCACCCAGCGGCCGTTTTCCAGCCGGGTATTCCAGCCGACGTGATCGCCGTGCAGGTGCGTGCACATCACATAATCGATGTCGTTGACGCCGAGCCCGATGGCGCCAAGCCCGTTCTCGAAACGGTCGCTGTCGAGCATGTTCCAGAACGGCCGCGTCGGGCGCGGCTTGTGATTGCCGACGCAGGCATCGACCAGGATGTTGTGGTGCGGCGTCCTGATGACGAACGCCTGGATGCAGAAGACGAGGCAATTGTTGGCGGGATCAAGGAACGTCGGCGCGAGCCACGAACGGTTCTCGTCAAGCTGGCCTTTGCTCAAAGTCGGGAAAAACCGGAAAACCTCGAACCAGGCGCCTTGCTGCTCGACGATCGGATGAATGGTGATGTCGTTCAGCGTGATCGCGGTCGTCATCGCAAAGCCCTCCTGCCCCAAGGCGTGTGTACTCATAAATTATACCGGCTGGCACTGCCAGCGAACGTCCGCTTCGTCCCGAAAAAAAGAGACAAGAGCCCCCGAAAGAGGCGAGAGATAAAGTGACATGAGACGCCAAGCAACAAAATTCAAGGTTCAACAGCGTCCGCGCGACACGGAAGCCGATACCGGCGCGCCTGGATCACAGCCAGGCGCGCTCGACACCGCGCTGGGCCATCAACTCGGCGACGTGCTTGCGGGCATAGAACATCCGCGTTTTCACCGTGCTTTTGGGCACGCCAATGATGTGCGAGACCTCGTCGATCGACTGCTCGTGATAGTAGACGAGATCGACCACTTGTCGATGCGCGACCGACAACTGCTTGAGACATTCTTGCAATAGGGCGCTGCGTTCGGTCTTCTGAACTGCGACCTCAGGATCGTCCGCCGGA
>JASHQS010000218.1 GCA_030038995.1 Xanthobacteraceae bacterium | reverse complement strand
TCGACGCCGAGGCGCTTCTTCACGTCGGGGCGGAAATTCTCCACCACCACATCGGCTTTTTCGACCATGCGCTTGAACGCCGCCAAACCCTCGGGGACCTTCAGGTTCAGCGTCATGCTGCGCTTGTTGCGGTGCAGATTCTGAAAGTCGCCGCCTTCGCGCGGTCCGCCCATCGGCTCCTCGACGCCGGGCGGCGTCTCGATCTTGATGACGTTGGCGCCCCAATCGGCGAGCTGGCGCACGCAGGTCGGACCCGAACGCACCCGGGTCAGGTCGAGCACGGTGAAACGCCCAAGGGCTTTTGACGCACGGGGAAAAGGCATTTTTTTGGGCGCCTCCGACGCAATAAAGACTTCCTCATCCCGAAGCGAGCCGCGAAGGGCGAGGGACCCGCAATCGCCGGCCGCATCCTTCGAGGCGCGCCTGCGGCGCGCACCTGAGAATGAGGACAACGGGGCGAAACTTTGCCGATCCTGCCGCCGTTGTCTACCGGCTTTGCCCGCAGCGGCGGCTCGTTCCGGCGCGGGCGGTCCGCTAATATGGTGCATGGCCATCTTTCCGGCACTTTCAGGAGGCGATCATGAACGAAGAAGCTCTTGACGTCAGCGTGCGCAAATTTCTCAAAAAAGTCGGCGTTACCTCGCAGCGCGAGATCGAGCAGGCGGTGCGGGCGGCCGTCGGCGGCGGCAAGCTGAAGGGCAACGAGACGCTGCCGGCGCGGGCGACGCTGACGATCGAGGATATCGGCCTTTCGGTTGAGATCGAAGGCGCCGTCGAGCTGGAATAATCCCGCCTAGGCGGCGGCTCTGTTTGGCAATAGGACCCAAGATGATCCGCACTCTTCGTCTCTTTGGCTCGCGCTTTATTCTGGCGTTGCTGCTGGTCGGGCTCGCTGCTGCGAGCAGCGCGCAGGAACATTCCGGCAGGCCGGGCGGCCCACGCCGGGCCGAACAGGGCCAGCAGGGCGGCCCGGCGCGGCCGAACCAAGGCGTGCCCGGCGTGCTGTCGCTGTTGCCCGCCGATTCCGTCACCCAGCACAGCATCGCTACGCCGACCGGCAAGCTCGATTACACGGCAACCGCCGGCACATTCTCGCTGTTCGATCAATCCGGCGAGCGCTCCGCGGCGGTGTTCTACACGGCTTACGTGGTGAACTCGGCCGTCCCCGCCAATCGGCCGGTGACATTCGTATTCAACGGCGGGCCGGGCGCCGCCTCGGCGTACCTGCATCTCGGCCTGGTCGGTCCGCGCATCGCCGAATTCGGGCTTGGCGGCCACGACGGCTCCAGCGTCCGGCTTGTCGACAACCCGGACACCTGGCTTGCCTTCACCGATCTCGTTCTCATCGATCCGGTCGGCACCGGCTGGAGCAGGCCGGCCAAGCGCGACGGCGGTCCGGCGTTTTGGGGCGTCGCGGCCGATGCCGAATCCCTGGCCAAAGTGATCGCGCTCTACGTCGCCAAGAACAGCCGTGTCAGCTCGCCGAAATTCATCCTCGGCGAAAGCTACGGCGGCTTTCGCGCCGCCAAGGTGGCGCGGGCGCTGCAGAACCAGCAGGGCATTTCGGTCGGCGGCATTCTGATGGTGTCGCCGCTGCTGGAGAGCGCGCTTCAGTTCGGCCGCGACCGCTTCGCGCTGGGTGCTGCGCTGCAACTGCCGTCTCTCGCCGCCGCCGAGCTGGAGCGCGAGGGCGCGTTCAGCAAACAGGCGCTGGCCGAGGCCGAGCATTTTGCGTTGACCGATTATCTCACGGCGCTTGCCGGGCCGCCGCTGCAGGGCGACGCCGCGCAAAAATTTTATGCGCGCGTTGCGGCGATGACCGGATTGCCGCAGGAGGTCGTGGCGCGGCATCGCGGCTTCATCGGCGACTCCTACGTCAAGAACCTGCGGCGCGGCGAGCAGAAAATCGTCAGCCATTACGACGCGACGTTCGCGGCCGACGATCCGAATCCCGAGGCGCCCGATGCGCGCGGTCCCGATCCGATCCTCAACGGTCTGGCGCATTCGTACGGCAGCGCGTTCGTCGCTTACGCGCGCGACGAGCTGGGCTTCAAGACCGATATGACGTACAATTTGCTGGATTCCGATATTTCCCGCAAATGGAAGTGGGGCTCGAGCCGCAGCCAGCCGGGCGTCGGCGAGGATTTGCGCGTACTGTTCGCGCTGACGCCATCGTTCCGGCTCATGATCGCGCACGGCTATAGCGACATGGTCACGCCGTTTGCGGCGTCGCGCTACGTGCTCGACCATCTGCCGCAAGCCGACGGCGAAGGACGCGCCGAGCTCGAGCTCTATCGCGGCGGCCACATGTTCTATCTCGACCCGGCCTCGCGCCAAGCGTTCACCGCCGACGCGCGCACCATGTACGCCTCGCCCTGACGGTGGTCGCCAGCGGAGCGGCGGGCGGCGGCGCCATGAGGAGGGTCGCGCATCACGCCGCGGCAGACGGGGTCGATCGGTTCATTGCCGTCCGCAAGGCCGCCATCGTCGAGGCTCTGCTCGAGGACGGCGCACTGGCCGATGCGGCCGCACGCGACCAATCTGGCCGCGTCTGCGACGTCCTCGCTGCGGTCCTGCACTACGACTATTTCGCGCAGCGGCTGATCCCCGCGGAGAAATGCGAGGCGATGGCGAGTAGCGAATAGCGATTGCGCCATTCGCCATCGCCGTTCCGTCAAGTCGCTTTGTTGGGATCAAGCCCGTATTTGGCGCACATCTTGCCGACCAGAGCCGCGTCCTTGCCGCCGGCGATCAGCCCCATGGTGGCCGACGTCACGTGGCCGCCGGTCAGCTTGACCTCGACGATATAGGCCTGCCGGCCGTCATAGGCGGCGTACGGGCTCTTGGCCTCCACGGTGGCGCAGTAATTGAGCGAATCTTCCATGGTCATCGCCGGAAATTTGGCCCAGCGATATTTCGCCGCGCCGGCGTCGCGCAGCGACGGCGCAACGGCCGCGACGATGATCTTCTTCTCCTCCGGCGTGAGGTCGCGCTGTGGGCCGCTACCGGCGGTGGCCGCGGTCGCGCCGCCTGGAGCCGCTGCCGGCCCGCCGGCGGAGGGCACCGCCCCCGCGCAGGCCGAAAGCGCCAAGCCGAGCGCCAAAACGCCGGTTACTCTTAAGCCCGGGGCTTGCACGTTCTGTCCATTCCTATGCTGAAGCCTTTGGCCGCCAGCAACCGTCCGCGCCGCCCCGACCCGCGCATCGCGCACTCCTTACTGCACGGCGCGGCCGAACGCCGTCAACCCTTCCGCACTCGCATCGACGGCTTCGCGGCTGCCGGGCAATGAGCGGATCGATTCGCAGGATTCGGGTCAATGGGGCAGTTCGGATTGGGCGATTCTCCATCCGCCGGCGGCCCGCAGACGCGGCTGGAACGTGTTCCCCGAGGGAACTGCAAGCCATTTTGCCGGCCAAAGCCGGGCTGCGACATTGTCGCGCGCTCGCAATTCACAAGCCGTGGCGCCCGCGGGGCGAATTCATGTCTACTGTGTCTTTTCAGCACTAGAGGATCGGATTCGCTCTGCTATGGTCGCGCCGTCATGGACGGGGGAGTCCTGCAATGAAGAAACTCGCTCTGGCAATCATCGCAGTCTTGACGCTTGCGAGCATTGCCGGCTGTGCCACCCCCCCGCCACCGGTGGTGACCAAGGGGTAATGGCAGCAGCAGGCTGAATGGGGGAAGGGCCGGCTCCCATGCCGGCCCCTTTTCCTTTTTAGGGCCTGCTTCGTCGCCAGCAAGATCAGCTTGCGGTCATGGATCAGCTTCGGCGACGCGCAACTGCGCTTGTGAGGCGCATACGCGTTGCGTCTCGCTGCGCCGCATGCGGCGCGTTGCGGCGCCGCGCCGCTTGCGCCTATTCGGCGGCGCGCTTGTGCGCGAGTGCGGCGGCGGCCTTATCGTAGCTCTCCTCGCGCGCCAGCATCGCCTGCAGGCCGACCAGCTCGTAATAGTCCTCGAGCGGCAACAGGTGGTCGAACGTGGCGGTCAGCGAGTTCTCGCGCTTGAGAATGCGCAGCACGCTGCGTACCGCCTGCGCCGCCGCGAACAGCGCCAGCGACGGAAACGTCGCCGCAGCCACACCGGCGGCTTCGAGTTCTTCCAGGCTGCGGCGCTTCGGCCCCGCGGCTTGCGACAGCGTCGCCATGTGTGGGCCGCCGACTTCGCGCATCACCCGCTTGATCTCGTCGATCGAGTCGACGCCCATCGGCTTGGCCATGTCGGCACCCGCTGCCATGAAGAGTTGGCAGCGCGCGATCGCGGCGTCGAGGCCCTCGACACCGGCGGCGTCGGTGCGGCCGGCGATGAAGAAATCGGCATCGCGCCGCGCGTCGAGCGCCGCCTTGATCTTGGCCAGCATCTGCTCGACCGGGATCACCTGCTTGCCGGGCAGATAGCCGCAGCGATTGGGAAACACCTGGTCGCTGATGAACACGCCGGCGACGCCCGCGTCCTCGAACGCGCGCACCATCTGCCGCACGTTGTTGACGCCGCCGAACCCGGTGTCGGCATCGACGTAGACCGGAATCTCGACCGCGGCGGCGATGCGCGCGTAATGATCGGCGTAATCGCGCATGTTGGACTGGCCCATGTCGGGCTGCGCCAGCATCGAGCCGATCGCCGCGTAGCCGCCGGCGCAGATCGCCTCGAACCCCTCGGCCGCCATGATGCGCGCCGACAGCGCGTCATAGGCGCCGGGCATCAGCACGAGCCGTTTGCCGGCCATGATGGCGCGGAATTTTTTGCGGGCGCTCACCAGGCGTTCTCCTTATCTGTCATTCCGGGGCCGGCCGCAGGCCGGAGCCCGGAATCCATAATCACTGCCCATAGAGAAGAAAACTCGAAAATGGTTCTGAAACGCTTGTGGTTATGGATTCCGGGCGCGCCGCTGCGCGGCGCCCCGGAACGACGGCTCAGCGGCCGTCGCGCGCGGTCTGCAGCCAGGGCTGCACCGCAGCGGCGCGGCGCTCCCAGGTCACGATCTCGTCGATGTGCTTGAGCGTGAGCCCGATATCGTCGAGGCCTTCGAGGAGCCGCATGCGGTCGGCTGCCGCAATATCGAAGGCGACGTCGCCGCCGCCCGGTCCGCTGATGCGCTGGCTCACGAGATCGGCGGTAAACGGCGCCGCACCGTCGGCGGCGATGACGCGCGCGGTGAAGGCGTCGGCGTCGGCCGGCGCAAGCACGATCGGCAGCAAGCCGTTCTGCAAACAATTTTCCCGGAAAATGTCGGCAAAGCTGCGCGCCACGATGACGCGAATGTCATTGGCGAGCATGCACCATACCGCGGATTCGCGCGACGAGCCGGCGCCGAAATTCTGTCCGGTCACCAGAATGCCGGCGTTGCGGAATTGCGGCTTGTTGAGCACGAAATCGGGATTGTCGCTGCCGTCGTCGCGCCGGCGCGCGCGATAAAACAGCATGGCCCGGTAATCCTCTTTGAGGCCGCGCGAATGCAGGATCGGCGCAATCTGGTCGGTGTTGACGTCGTCCTGCACGAGCGGCGCGGCGATCGCGGTATGGCGGGTGAACGGCTGCATCATGAGGCTGCCGCCAGCACTTGTCGCACGTCGGCGATGCGGCCGGCGATGGCGCACGCGGCCGCGGTTGCCGGCGACGCCAAGTGCGTGCGCACTTTCGGTCCCTGACGGTTTTCGAAATTGCGGTTGGTGGTGGAGACGCAGCGTTCGCCCGGCGCGCCGCGGTCGCCGTTGCCGCCGGCGCACATCGAGCAGCCGGATTCGCCCCAGAAGAAGCCGGCGTCGCGGAACACGCGGTCGAGGCCGGCCGCCTCGGCCTCGCGTTTGACGGTGCTCGAGCCCGGCACCACCATGGCGATCACGTTTGGCGCCGCGCGCCGACCGCGCACCACCGCGGCGGCAACTTCAAGATCGGGCAGCCGGCTGTTGGTGCACGAGCCGATGAACACGCGGTCGATCGGCAGGCCGGCGAGCGGCGTCCCGGGCGTCAGTCCCATATAGGCGTACGCGCTTTCGGCTGCGGCCCGGCGGCTTGAATCGATGACGGCCGGATCTGGCACGCGGCCGGAAATGCCGACCACCTGGCTCGGATCGGTGCCCCAGGTGATTTGCGGTTCCAGCGCGCTGCAATCGAGCGTGACCTCGCGGTCGAATTTGGCGTCGTCGTCGCTCACAAGCGTGCGCCAAGAGGCGAGCGCCTGATCCCACATCGCGCCCTTCGGCGCATAGGGCCGGCCGGCAAGCCAGGCGAACGTCGTGTCGTCCGGCGCCACAAAACCCGAGCGGCCGCCCATCTCGATATTGAGATTGCACAGCGTCATCCGCTGCTCGATCGGCATGGCGGCGATGGCGCTGCCGGCATATTCGACGGCGTAGCCGCGCGCGCCGGCGACGCCGAGTTCGGCGATCAACCGCAGCGCCACGTCCTTGGCGCTGACATGAGCGCCGAGCCGGCCGTCGAGCCGTGCCCGCAGCCGCTTCGGGCGCTTGAGCGCCATGACCTGGGTCGCCAGGATATGGGTCATTTCGGTGGTGCCGCAGCCGAAGGCCAGCGCGCCGAGCCCGCCGACCGTGCTGGCGTGACTGTCCGGCACCGCGTGCGTCGCGCCCGGCAGCACGATGCCGAGTTCCGGCGCCACGACGTGGGAAATGCCCTGTTCGGGATCGCCGAGATCGAACAGCCTTATGCCGTTCCGTCGCGTGCATTCGCGCGTCGCCTTGAGAAAGGCGGCGCCGGATGGATTGGTGTCGTCGTTGCGGCCCGGCTTGGTAGCGACGGTATGGTCCTGCACAGCGAAGGTCAGGTCCGGCCGGCGCACCGCGCGGCGCTGTTTCTCCAAATGCGTAAAACCGTGGTGGGCGTGCAATTCGTGCAGCACGTGGCGGTCGATATAGATCAGCTCGCGGCCGTCGGCGCGCCGTCCGACCACGTGAAAGTCCCAGATCTTGTCGAACAAGGTCGGCGGCACGGCATGACTTTCTGTCGCTCGTTTTGGCATCTTGGGCGGACGAGCGGCTGATGGCAAGGCAGGCTAAAATTGGCGAGTAACCCACAACGCCCCGCTCCAGGCAACGCAGACGGTCAGTCCGCCGCCGAACGCGCCCCAGACGCCGAGCGGCGCGACCAGGTAATGGACGACGAGAAAGCCGAGCCACAATCCGTTCAGCGCGATCTGCGCGTGCGCGAACATGCCCGCGGAGGCGACGCCGCCGACGCGCGGATGCAGGATGATGACTGAGCTCGCCATCACGATCGGAAACACGGCGAACACGCCGGAGAGGAACGAGCCGATGCTGTAGCTCGCCGTCGTCACGGTGGCGACCACAATGGCCGCGGTGAGCGCGCGCAGCGGAATGTCGTATGCCGTGCGCATGAATTTAGCCGGCACCCCCGATGTGCGGTAGCGCCAGCTCAACGGCACGGTCAGTCCGAACACGACGACGTTGAGCAGCGTTGCACTCAGCGGCGTCCAGGCGACGAGGCGCAGCGCGGCAGCGGCAACGAACCACGCCGCTATGGCAACGCCGAGGCTGAACATGAGGCCGTGCCGCTGCGCCAGCACGGTGTAGGTCAGCGCGAAGATCGAGACCGTCGCCGCCGCCGCGGCGCTACCGACCGCGCTGGCGGCGATGAAATCCGGCGGGTGCTCGAAGGCGAGAATGATATAGGCGGCGCCGGCTGCGGTCGGCAGCGCCGCGATCAGCGCGCCGATGAATGGACCGGAGCGTTCGACCACCACGGAAATGACGACCACGATGGTAGCGGTCAGCGCCATCTTGAGCACGAGGTCGAATAGAAATTGGAGGGCAGGGGATGTCATCGCAGCAACATCCGCGTCGTTCCGGCCGAGCGAGCGCAGCGCGCGAGAGCCGGAATCCATAACCACGGTCGAAGCAATACTTCGCCGATCGGGGTTATGGATTCCGGGTTCGCCGCTGCGCGGCGCCCCGGAACGACACTACTTCCGTTTCAGATTGATCTCGACCGGCGGGCCGTTGCGGATGGTCTGGTAGACCACGCAATAGCGCTCGGTAAGCTTGAGCAACTGGTCGAGTTTTTCGGCCGGCGCGTCGCTGTCGACGTCGAAGCGCAAGCGAATCCTGGCGAAGCCGACCGGCGCGTCCTTGGCGACGCCGAGCGTGCCGCGGAAATCGAGGTCGCCTTCGGCCGAAACGGTGCCGGACTTCAGCGGGATATCGAGCGCGGTCGCCACCGCCTTCAAGGTAACGCCGGCGCAGGCCACCAGCGCTTCGAGCAACATGTCGCCGGAGCAGAGTTCGAGGCCGCTGCCGCCGCTCGCCGGATGCAGCCCGGCGACCGCGAGCGCGTGGCCGGTCTCGACCTTGCAGGCGATGTTGACGTCGTCGAGCGTGCCCTTGGCCTTGAGCGTGATGACGGCGGCGTTCGGCTCGCTCTTGTAGCGCTCCTTGATCGGCGCCTGCAGCGCGCGCAGTGCGGCGGAGTCCATAGCGAAATCCTTTCGCTGGAAGTCGGAAGTCGGAACTCAGAAATCAGAAGTCAGAAGTCAGAAGTCAGAAGTCGGATAGATAAACCGTATGCCCGTGCTCTGTCACCCAATATCCAATTTGCCTTTTCTGACTTCTGACTTCTGATTTCTGAGTTCCGACTACCACCACAGCGCCGCGCCGGCGCTGGCCTTGCCCTCGCCATCGGCGGGTTGGACGGCGCGGCTGAGCGAGCGGTCGAGCGCGGCGAGCACGCGGCGTTTGACGAAATCGAACGCGGCCGATTGGCGGTCGCGCGGCCGCGGCAGGTCGACGGCAATTGCGTCGAAGATGCGGCCGGGGCGCGGGCACATCACCATGACGCGGTCGGCCAGCACGATGGCCTCGTCGACGTCGTGGGTGACCAGGATCAAGGTCGGCTTGGCGTCGGCCCAAAGGTTGAGCAGGTGATCCTGCAGGTCGGTGCGGGTAAACGCGTCGAGCGCCGAGAACGGCTCGTCGAGCAGCAGCAATTGCGGCCGCGGCACCAGCGCGCGGGCGATGGCGACGCGCTGCGCCTGGCCGCCGGACAGTTCGCGCGGCCACATCGTCGCCTTGTCGGCAAGCCCGACGCGCTCGAGCGCGGTGGCGACGCGCACGGCGCGCTCCTGTCTTGGCCGGTCGCCGAGCCCAAACCCGACATTGCCGGCCACCTTGAGCCACGGCAGGAGCCGCGGCTCCTGAAAGATGATGCCGATCTTTTCGTGCGGCGCCGTGATGCGCTCGCCGTCGAGCAGCACCGTGCCCTCGCTCGCCGGATCAAGCCCGCTGACGGCGCGCAGCAGCGTCGATTTTCCGCAACCCGAGCCGCCGATCACGGCGACGATCTCGCCGAGATCGACTTCGACGGACACGCCGCCGAGCGCATGAACGCCGTTCGGATAGGTCTTGCTGACGCGGTCGAGGACGAGCATGGGGCTCTTTCAAATTGCCAAAACACTCTGGAAGCGGCGAGGCCGCAGACCCCCACCTACCCTCCCCCTTTCAGGGGGAGGAAGAGAGAACGTCTCCGCACATTAAACAAAGAGGAAGAAACTGCGCACCGGTGGCTTGCGCTTCCTCCCCCTGAAAGGGGGAGGATAGGTGGGGGTTGCGGGCCGCCCTCGCAACGCCTGTTCTTTTGCGCGTAGTCTGCCGCATCTTAAGTCCTGACCGCTACTCCTGCCGCACCACGTCTTCCCAGCGCAGGAACGGCGCCGCGGCGAGCGCGATCAGCCAATCGGTCGCCTTGCCGACGACGGCAAAGGCGACGATCGCGGCCACGATCTCCGCCGGCTTGCCGAGTTCCTGGCCGTCCAGCAACAGATAACCCAGGCCCTCGGATGCGCCCAAAAGTTCGGCTGCCGCCACGAACATCCAGCCCAGGCCGAGGCCGGAGCGCAAGGCAATCACGTACGCGGGCAGCACTGCCGGCAACAGGATGCGGCGCACCATCTGCACGTCGGATAGCCGAAAGGCGCGGCCCACTTCCACGAGCTTGCGGTCGACCGATTGGATGGCGCCCATGACTCCCAGATAGACCGGAAAGAACACGCCGACTGCAATCAAGGTTATCTTCGAGGCTTCGAAAATGCCGAGCCAGAGCACGAACAGCGGCACCCAGGCGATCGACGGAATGGCGCGCAACGCCTGCAGGCTGGGATCGAGCAGCCGCCGGATGAGCGGCGAATAACCGGCCGCGGCGCCGACGATCGTGGCCACCGCCACGCCGCAGCCGAAGCCGGCCGCCACGCGTCCCAGCGTCACCAGCGTGTTGCGCTGCAGATCGCCGCTGCGCGCAAGATCGACGAACTCCTGAAAGATCACCGACGGCGGCGGCGCCAGGCGGCCGCTCGCCCAGCCCATGCGCACCACGAACTCCCACGCCACGGCGAGCATCACCGGCAGCACCAGGCCGAGCACCGGCCGCGCCAGGCGCGCCCATTTTCTGGACGCAGCCCGCTCTGCCGGGACGGCGCCGCGCTCTTCGGCCGCGATGGTCATGGTCACAAGTGACATGGCGTCCGCCACCAATGCAATGTGGCCCGTTTGCCGCTCCGCGTGCGCAACAGACGCAACGGCTCGACGACGGTCAGACGTAACGGTTGTCGATCAGATCATCGACCGCCTTGGCGACATCGACATCGGCCGGGATCACGCCGGCCTTCTGCAAAGCGAAGCCTGCCTGCAGGATCGACTCGCGCTGCGGCGCGCCGATGTGGCCGTTGGTGATGTCGGTGCGCTCGTTGAGCTGTTTCTCGACCACCGCTTTCGGCAGCTTGGTGGCGGCGATGAAGCTCGCCTCCATCTCGGCCGGATGCGCGAGACAATACTTGCGCGCCGTCTCGTAGACCGCGAGCACGCGCTGCACCAGGTCGAGATGATCGCGTAAAAATTCGATGCGCGTCGACAGGATGCCGTAGGTGTTGGCGTCGGCATTGCGGTAGAACAGCCGCGCGCCGTCCTCGATCTCGGCCTGCGCCATCATCGGATCGAGCCCGGCCCAGGCGTCGACGTCACCGCGGATGAGCGCGATCTTGCCGTCGGGATGCTGCAACAGCACTTCGTGAATGTCGCGCTCGGTCATGCCGACCGAGAGCAGCGCGCGCACCAGGAAAATGTGCGGATCGGTGCCGCGCGTCACCGCGACGCGTTTTCCTTTCAGATCGGTGATTTTGTAGATCGGCGTGTCCTTGCGCGTGACCAAGGCGGTCCATTCCGGCTTGGAATAGACGTAAATCGACTTGATCGGATTGCCGTTGATCTTGCTGACCAGCGCCGCCGCTCCCGCGCTCGAGCCGAAATCGATCGAACCGGCATTGAGGAATTCCAGCGCCTTGTTGGAGCCGAGCGTCTGCACCCAGCGGATGCCGATGCCGTCCTTGGCGAACTCCTTCTCCATCAACCCGTGGTCCTTCAGGTACATCGACACGGGATTGTAGGTTGCCCAATCGATGTTGACGGTGCTCGGCTTGCCGGCGGCCCGCGCCAAGCCAAACGGCAATAGGCCGGCACCGGCGGCGCCGAGGAGGACAGAGCGACGTGACAGCATGACAACCTCCGAGATGGGGATCGCAGCGGCGCATCGACGCCGGCACGATCCTGGATGTGGAGGCGGGAATCCTGGGCCCGCCATCAGCGCGGCAACGGGGCAGGCCCCGCGCTTTAGCTGCATTTATTCAGCGCCCGCAAGCTGCTCGCTCAAATCGGCGCCTGTTTCATTCTTTAGGGGAGCCATCGTTGGGCGTCAATTGAAATAAAATACTTACTATCTTGGAAAGCTTAGCATTTTTATCTCGTCACCTCTTCCGCGTGCGCTGTCGGGGTTCCGTCTCGCCACGCACACCGGACGATGACAGCGCAGACGCGCTCCGCTAAGCCGTACGCCGATGCTGGACATCGAGCACCCCGTACGCAGCGCCGCCGAACTGATCGACGCCACGGCGATCACGGCCGATCTCGACGACGTGGCGGAAACCTATGCCGGCCGCGAGGTCGAGTTGCGCGCCGCCATCGCGCGCCGGCTGAAGGCGGCGCTCATTCAGGCGCGCGGGCGCGCCGAGCAGCTTTTGCTCCACGACCGCCATGGCCGGCGCTGTGCCGAGCGGCTGTGCCGGATGCACGACGTGATCATCCGCATCCTGTTCGATTTCGCCGGCCGCAAACTCTATCCCTCGCGGGTGCCATCCGAGGCCGAGCGCATGACGGTCGTGGCGACCGGCGGCTACGGCCGCGGCTTGCTGGCGCCCGGCTCCGACATCGATCTGTTGTTTTTGCTGCCGTACAAGCAGACCGCCTGGGGCGAATCGGTCGCCGAGGCGCTGCTCTATTGCCTGTGGGACATGGGGCTCAAAGTCGGCCACGCCACGCGCTCGGTCAACGAATGCATCCGCCAAGCCAACGCCGACATGATCATCCGCACCGCGCTTCTGGAGGCGCGCTATCTGTTCGGCGACGTCAAGCTGTTCGACGAATTCACCACGCGGTTCGCCAAGGACGTCGTGCAAGGCACGGCGCCGGCTTTCGTCGCCGCCAAGCTCGCCGAGCGCGAAGAGCGCCATCGTCGCGCCGGCCAGTCGCGCTATCTGGTCGAGCCCAACGTCAAGGACGGCAAAGGCGGCCTGCGCGACCTGCATACGCTGTTCTGGATCGCCAAATACGTCTACCGCGTGCGCGAGCCGGAACAACTGGTCGAGCGCGGCGTCTTTGCCGCCGCGGAATACCGCCTGTTCCGCCGCTGTGAAGATTTTCTCTGGTCGGTGCGCTGCAACATGCATTTTGCCGTCGGCCGCGCCGAGGAGCGGCTGTCGTTCGACATCCAGCGCGAGATCGCGGTGCGGCTCGGCTACACCGAGCATCCCGGCCTGCAGGACGTCGAGCGGTTCATGAAGCATTACTTCTTGACCGCCAAGAACGTCGGCGACCTCACCGCGATCCTGTGCGCCGGTTTGGAGGAACGCCAGGCGACGCCGACGCCGGTGCTCAGCCGCATCATCGCCAAGCTGCGGCCCACGCGCGGCCAGCGCAAGCTGACCGAGACCGACGATTTCGTCATCGACAACAACCGCATCAACATCGCCGGCCCCGGCGTATTCAAACGCGATCCGGTCAATCTGATCCGGCTGTTCTACCTGGCGCAGAAGCACAATCTGGAATTCCGCCCGGAGGCGATGCGCGCCGCGGCACGCTCGCTCAAGCTGATCGACCGCAAGGTGCGCGCGGACAAGGAAGCCAACCGGCTGTTTCTCGAAATTCTGACCTCGAAGAACGACGCCGAGACGGTGCTGCGGCGGATGAACGAGGCCGGCGTGCTGGGCGAATTCGTCCGTGCCTTCGGCCGCATCGTGGCGATGATGCAGTTCAACATGTACCACCATTACACGGTGGACGAGCATCTCATCCGCTGCATCGGCGCGCTCGACGAGATCGAGCGCGGCGACAACCGCGAAGTCGCGCTGGCGAGCGAGCTGATCAAGACGATCCAGCCGCAGCACCGCGCGGTGCTCTACGTCGCGTTGTTCCTGCACGATATCGCCAAGGGGCGGGTCGAGGATCATTCGATCGCCGGCGCGCGCATCGCCCGCCGCTTGGGTCCGCGCCTGGGGCTCAACGCCGCCGACACCGAATTGGTCGCCTGGCTCGTCGAAGTGCATCTCGTCATGTCGACGCTGGCGCAGTCGCGCGACCTCTCCGACCGCAGAACAATCGAGAATTTCGCCGCGGTGGTGCAGTCGCTGGAGCGCATGAAGCTCCTGACCATCCTGACCACCGCCGATATCCGCGCCGTCGGTCCCGGTGTGTGGAACGGCTGGAAGGCGCAGCTTCTGCGCACGCTCTATTACGAGACCGAGCCGGTGCTCACCGGCGGCTTCTCCGAGGTCAACCGCGCGCAGCGGGTGGCACAGGCGCAGGCCGAATTCCGCGCCGCGCTTGCCGACTGGCCGGACGAGGCGCGCGAAGCCTACATCGCACGCCATTATCCGGCGTATTGGCTCAAGGTCGACCTGCCGCACAAGCTGGCGCAGGCCCGCTTCGTGCGGACGGCCGAACAAGCCGGCAAACGGCTTGCCACCAGCGTCGGCTTCGATGCGACGCGCGGGGTGACCGAACTCACCGTATTCGCGCCCGATCATCCCTGGCTGTTGTCGATCATCGCCGGCGCCTGCGCGCTTGGCGGCGCCAACATCGTCGACGCCCAGATCTACACCACGACCGACGGGCTTGCGCTCGACACCATCGCGGTGTCGCGCGAGTTCGAGCGCGACGAGGACGAGGCGCGCCGCGCCGCGCGCATCGGCGACGCGATCGAGAAGGCGCTGCGCGGCGAGATCAAGCTGCCCGATGCGGTGCCCAAGCGCGCGGCGGCGAAAGGCAGGCTCAGGGCGTTCGCCGTCGAGCCGGAAGTCACCATCAACAATCAATGGTCGGCGCGCTACACCGTGGTCGAGGTCACCGGGCTCGACCGGCCGGGGCTGCTCTACGAGCTGACCACGACGTTGTCGAAGCTCAATCTGAATATCGCCTCGGCGCATGTTGCGACCTTCGGCGAGCGCGTGGTCGACGTGTTCTACGTCACCGATCTTTTGGGTGCGCAGATCACCGCGCCGACCCGGCAGGCGGCGATCAAGCGGCCGCTGCTCGCGCTGTTCACCCCGCCGGCGGCGGAGGTCAAGGCGCGGGAGAGCATGGCGGGATGAACTTATTCCCCTCCCCCTTGTGGCCTTGTGGGGAGGGGATGGGGTGGGGTCGTGACGTCTTGCGCCGCGCATGACGCGCGCCGAGCCTCGCTCCTCATTTTCACTTTCACTTCCCCTCCCGATCCCCATCCCCGACCCCTCCCCACAAGGGGGAAGGCAGAACGGGTAACCGCCCCTTAAACCGCGGCGCCTACGGTCGCCCGGCGCCGGATGCGCGTGGGGATCGGGGAGATGGCGTCGCGACAAAGTGGCCGCAAACGGGCGCTCGCCGATCTTGATCTGCGGGTCCGGCCGCAGGACCGCGCCGGCGGTCCGTTGCCGGGACGTGGCGGGCGACGCCGCAGCGCGCCATGGTGGCCGCGCCAGCGACGCGGCGGAAAAAACGGCCGCGGCGGTTTCGGCCGCGCCATCTACTGGGGCGTCGTGCTGTCGCTGTGGGCGGCGCTCGCGGCGATCGGCGCCGTGGTCTGGATCGGGCTGCACCTGCCGCCGCTCCAATCGTTGGAGATTCCGAAACGTCCACCGTCGGTTCTCATTCTCGGCGTCAACGGCGCCACGCTCGCCACGCGCGGCGACATGGGCGGCGCCGCGGTGCCGCTGCGCGAACTGCCGCGCTATGTGCCGAACGCATTCATCGCCATCGAGGATCGCCGCTTCTACGCGCATCACGGCATCGACCCCTGGGGCATCGTGCGCGCCGCGATTGCCGACCTGCTGCATCGCGGCGCCGCGCAGGGCGGCTCGACCATCACCCAGCAGTTGGCGAAAAATCTTTTCCTGACCCAGGAGCGCACGCTCACGCGCAAAGTTCAGGAAGTGCTGCTCGCACTGTGGCTCGAACACAAGTTCAATAAGCAGCAGATTCTCGAGCTTTATCTCAACCGCGTCTATTTCGGCGCCGGCGCCTACGGGGTGGAAGCAGCGGCGCAGCGTTATTTCGGCAAGTCGGCGCGGCGCTTGACATTGCCCGAAGCCGCCATGCTCGCAGGCCTCGTGCAATCGCCGTCGCGGCTGGCGCCGACGCGCAATCCCGACGGCGCCGAACGCCGCGCCCAGCTCGTCATCGCCGCCATGGCACAGCAGAACATGATTTCCGCCGCAGCCGCCAAGCTGGCGCTGATCGCGCCGGCGCGGGCCAAACAGCCGAGCAGCGCCGGCTCGGTCAATTACGTCGCCGACTGGGTGATGGATGCGGTCAACGATCTGGTCGGCCATATCGATACCGACATCGTGGTCGATACCTCGATCGACCCGGCGCTGCAGAACTCCGCCGAGCAGGCCCTGGTCGATGCCTTGGCGCAGCGCGGCCAAAAGCTCGGCGTCGGCGAGGGTGCGCTGGTCGCCATGACGCCGGACGGTACCGTGCGCGCTCTGGTCGGCGGCAAAAGCTACGCCGCCAGCCAGTTCGACCGTGCCATCGCTGCCAAGCGCCAGCCCGGCTCGGCGTTCAAGCCGTTCGTCTACCTCACCGCGCTCGAACATGGGCTCACGCCCGACAGCGTGCGCGAGGACGCGCCGATATCCGTCAACGGCTGGCGGCCGGAAAACTACGAGCACCGTTATTTCGGGCCGGTGACGTTGACGCAGGCGCTCGCCAACTCGCTCAACACCGTTTCAGTCCGCCTGACGCTGGAATTCGGGCCGGCCGCCATTATCCGCACCGCCTACCGCATGGGCATCGTCTCCCCGCTCGAGCCGAATGCCTCGATCGCGCTCGGCACCTCGGAAGTGTCGCTGTTCGAACTCGTCGCCGCCTATGCGCCGTTCGCCAATGGCGGTTTCGCCGCCTCGCCGCACGTCGTCGAGCGCATCCGCACCAGCGGCGGCAAGTTGCTGTATGCGCGCGCGCCGCAGGCGCTCGGCCGCATCGTCGATGCCCGCTACGTCGCGATGATGAACGCCATGATGCACGAGACGCTGGTGTCCGGCACTGCGCGCCACGCCGACCTGCCGGGCTGGCAGGCCGCCGGCAAGACCGGCACCAGCCAGGATTTCCGCGACGCCTGGTTCATCGGCTACACGTCGCGCCTCGTCACCGGCGTCTGGCTCGGCAACGACGATTCCTCGCCGACGCGAAAGGCGACCGGCGGCGGCCTGCCGGTCGACATCTGGAGCCGCTTCATGAGGACCGCGCTGCGCGGCACGGCGCCGGCGCCGCTGCCCGGCGTTGCCGGCGGCGGCTGGTTCGCGGCGCTGCCGCAACCTGTCGGTCCACCAAATGGGGTGACTGCAGACCGATCCCAGCAGCCTTATTCAGCTCCGCCGCCAACCGGCACCGGGAAGGATCGCGGTCTGGATATTTGGCTGCTGGACAAACTGTTCGGACGCTGAATCCCGCTTCCCCAAACTTTCCGCGCTTGACGCGTTGCGCAAAGCCGCCGCACGGTCACGACGAAGCGTTGCAGCGCTGGTTCGCGAAGCGGTCCGAAAAGTCGTCCTGATGCCGCCGGCCGAGGGACCGATTGCGATCTGGAACGGCAAGCCGAAACGCACCTCAATCGAGCACGACAGCGTTCACGACGAGCCTTGATGCGCCACGGAGAGCCGGTCTTTGTCGACAGCGGGCCCTGGATTGGTCTGGCGCTCGCGGCAGACCGTTGCGCAGGCGAACGCGGGAGCAATGGCAGCTATTGCGTGGAGCGGGCGCTAAACTGCGCACCTTCGTTCCAGTCATTATCGAGACATTGACGTTTCTCGAGCGCAATGCAAACAGAGAGACGTGGCATTGGCCTGGAAAGAGGCGATAGACCGATTGGATGCGCTCAAGGTCTAGCGCATGTTCCGCTCCGATCGAATCGCGACTCCTCGGTTCGTCATTGCCGGGCTTGACCCGGCAATCCATGCTGCGTCGGGGCCGCATGGATGCGCGGGTCAAGCCCGCGCATGACGGGGAAGTGGCGCTACATGAGCGGGATCTGCTCTAGGTCTGTGAGTTGCGCGATTTGCAACGATCCTGCGAATATTTCCGGCGCGCCGACCTACATGAATTGTCCGCTGTCGATGCAACCAGTTTTGCAATCATGAAGCGAGCGCGAATACGCGTTGCCTGCACGTTTGACCACCACTTCGCCGGTGTCGGTTTCAGGATCGTCGGTTAGCGCTCGCGCACCGCGAAGCCGGCCGCGGCAGCCTATTTACCTTCTCCAAACGTCCGCCCCGCGACGTTCTTGACGGCGGCGCGGGCCGCGCCGAATAGTCCGTTTGCGCCGAGCGCGACCTACGTGATGTGGCGGCGGCGGCACAGGGGCGGATAAACCACACTTCGACGACCGACCACGGCTGGACTTTCCCGGAGCTGACCGCACAAAATCGGGGTTTCCGGGACGGGGATTATTCGCATTACAAATCATTCCGGTGCACGAGCGAACATGAGCTTATCGGCTGCCAGGGTTCTCGATCTCCCGGCGTCGAGCTTTCAGCCGCCGGCGCCGCCACCGCAGCCGAAGCCGCTCGGCGCCTTTCGGTTGATTGCCTCGTTGTGGCGCAATCCGTTGGAATGCTGGGCGCAGGACCATTTCGACAAGCCGATCGTCATCGGCGGCCTGCCATTTGCCCACGTCGTACTGGTCAGCGAGCCGCGCGCCATCGAGCACGTGCTGCTCGACAATGCCGGCAATTACCGCAAGGACTCACTGCAACGTCGCGTGCTCTCGGCCGGGCTCGGCCACGGGCTGCTCAGCGCCGAGGGTGAGCAATGGCGCGTCCAGCGCCGCACCGTCGCGCCGGTGTTCGCGCGCAAGACCATCATGGACTTCGCGCCGCACATGCTGGCGGCGGCCGCGGCGCTGGTCGCGCGCTGGCGCCGGCAGGACGGCGTCTCGCTTGACGTCGCCGCGGCGATGACGCGGCTGACGCTCGATGTGCTGGAGCGCACCATCTTCTCCGACGGTCTCGGCCGCGCCCCCGAAGAATTCCGCCTCGCCATGCGGACCTATTTCGACACGATCGGGCGCATCGATCCGTTCGACGTGCTCGGCTTGCCGCCGACGGTGCCGCGTTTCGCCCATTGGCGCGTGCGTTCGACGCTGCGCTTCTTCGAAGGCGCGATCGATGACATCATCGCGACGCGGCGGCGACGCCTGGCTGAGGAGCCGGACGCCGTAGCGAAAGACATCCTGACGCTGCTCCTCAACGCGCTCGATCCGGAGACCGGTAACCGCATGGCGGAGATCGAGGTCCGCTCCAACATTTTGACCTTCATCGCCGCCGGGCATGAGACCACCGCCAATCTCTTGACCTGGTCGCTGTTCCTGCTGTCGCAAGCGCCGGCGTGGCGCGAGCGCGTGGAGGCCGAGGCCGAGCGTGAGCTACACGCTCCGCCCGCCTCGCTCGGCGAACGACTCGTCGCGACCCGCGCGGTGATCGACGAGGCGGCGCGGCTCTATCCGCCGATCGCCGCCATCAGCCGCGTCGCGCTCGGTCCGGATGAGCTCGCCGGCACGAAGCTCAAGCGCGGCTCGCTGGTGGTGATCGCCCCGTACGTGCTGCATCGCCACCGTTTGCTGTGGCGTGATCCGAACACTTTCGATCCGACGCGCTTTCTCGGCGAGGCGCGCCACGCTATCGATCGCTACGCCTATATCCCGTTCGGCGCCGGGGCGCGCACCTGCATCGGCTCGCTGTTTGCCCTGCAGGAAGCGACGCTCGTGCTGGCCAGCATCGTGAAGAATTTCCGGCTCGACCTCGCGCCGGGCACGGCGGTGTGGCCGCTGTTGCGCGTGACGTTACGGCCCGCCAACGGGCTGCCGATGGTGATCACGCGGCGGCGCGCAGGGTGATTTGGCGATCCGGTAGCTTAAATCGCCCGCCGCAGATCGTGGTTCTTGAGCGGCAGCGAGCGGATGCGCTTTCCGGTCGCGGCGAACACGGCGTTGCATAGCGCCGGCGCCAGCGGCACTACCGGCGGCTCGCCGACTCCGCCCCAGAAATCGTTGCCCGATACGATCACCGTCTCGACCTCGGGCGTGTCGGCGAGGCGCAGCATCCGGTAATCTTTGAAATTCGCTTGCTCGGCGGCGCCGTTCTTGATGGTGATTTCGCCGTAGAGCGCCGCGGTGAGCGCATAGACGATCGAGCCTTCGGTCTGCAGCGCGATGGTGAGCGGGTTGACCACGTGGCCGCAGTCGAGCGCGGAGACGACGCGATGGACGCGCACGCGGCCGTCCGTGACGGAGAGTTCGACCACCTGGGCGCAATAGCTGCCGCACGCCTCGCTGAACGCAATGCCGCGGAAGACGCCCGCCGGCGGCGGCACATCCCAGCCGGCCTTGGCGGCGGCGGCATCCAGTACCGCCAGATTTTTCGGGCTGTTGCGCAACAAGAGCCGGCGGAAGCGATAGGGATCGACGCCCGCTTCGTATGCCATCTCGTCGACGAAGCACTCCTCGTAGAAAGCGTTCTGCGTGTAATTGATGCCGCGCCAGACGCCAAGCGGTACAGCAGTCTCGCGGACCACGTAATCGACCCGGTAGTTCGGCACGTCGTAGGCCATTTCTTCGGCGAGCCCGCTGACGAAGCTCCTGTCCAAGAAGCTGCTGCCGAAGCCGGGCAGGATCTCGGCGACGAACGAGGGGCCGGCGAGCCGGATCGACCAGGCGATGGGCATGCCGGCGGCGTCGAACCCGGCGACCAGGCGCGCCATGCCGAACGGCCGGTAAAGGTCGTGCGCGATGTCCTCCTCGCGGCTCCACACCAGCTTGACCGGCGCTTCGACTCCGCGGGCGATCAGCACCGCTTGGCGGACGAATTCCTGGATCGTGCCGCGCCGGCCGAAACCGCCGCCGAGCAGCATGCGGTTGACCTTGACCTTGTCGTCGGACACGCCGGCGGCGATGGCCGCAGTCGCCAGAGCCGTCGAGGCGTCCTGGGTCGGCACCCAGATCTCGACGCCGTCGCGCCGCACGTGCGCCGTGCAGGTCTGCGGTTCCATGGTGGCGTGCGCCAGAAACGGCACCATGTAGTCGGCTTCGATGCGCCGCACCGCGCTTCTGAGCGCCGCGTCGACGTCGCCGTCGGCGCGGCCGACTTGTCCCGGCGGCCCGTCGAGCCCACCGCGAACGAATTCGCCGATGTTCGTCGTCGACAAGCCGCCTTGGCCTTTGTCATCCCAGGCGACGCGCAGCGTCTTCACCGCCTTGTTGGCCTGCCACCAGGAGTCCGCCACCACCGCGACGGCGCCATGCAGACGCACGATGCGGCGAACGCCCGGCATGGCCTGGATCGAACTATCGTCGACCGATTTCAGTGTGCCGCCGAACACAGGACAATGCCGGATCGCCGCGTACAGCATGCCCGGCAGCCGCACATCGATGGCATAGACCGGATGCCCGGTGATCTTGTCGGGCACGTCGAGACGCTTTTGCGGCGTGCCGAGCAGCGTCCATTGCGTCGGCGGCTTGAGTTTCACGGCACGTGGCGGCGCGATTTTGGCAGCGTCGGCGGCGACCGCGCCGAACGTGACGCAGCGGTCGCTCGGCCGATGCACGATCTTGCTATTGCGTGCGCCGCATTCGGTCGCCGGCACCTTCCAGCGCGCTGCCGCCGCCGCGATCAACAATTCGCGCGCCGTGGCGCCGGCGCGCCGCAGGTAATCCTGCGAGGCCGAGATCGAGCGGCTCGCGCCGGTCGACAGGTCGCCCCAAATGCCCTGGCGGATCAGGTTCTGCCGCGGCGACACGAACTCGGTACGGACCTTCGTCCAGTCGCACTCCAGTTCCTCGGCGACCAGCATGGCGAGCGCCGTCATGGCGCCCTGGCCCATCTCGGCACGCGCCACCCGAATGGTCACGGCGTCGTCTGGCGCGATCACCACCCAGCAATCGACCTCGGCAGGACCGGCAGTGCTGTCCGCCGCTTCGCTGCCGTTGACGACCGCAAAGCCCAGGGTCAGCGCGCCGCCGGCGGCGCTTACGCCGACCACGAATGACCGCCGATCGAGGCCGCTGCGGGACGTCATCGCTGTCCTATGCATGCCTTCCTTGGGCGCCACACGATGCCAAATCTACGTACCCTGTGCAGGGTCAAAAATTCCTTTTTCGAACCTCAACGCTGCGGCTAACGGGTGCAGTTCCCCTGCCATGCCGGTGCCCCGCCCCGGCTCGACGCGTGATAGGCTATGACAACAATCCGGGCAACGCATGACAGGTCGAGGAAAGCACCATGGCTCTCGCCGGAACTGAAGAAGCCAGGACGCTCGAAGCGCGGCTTGCCGCCATCGAAGATCGGTTGGAAATCTACAATCTTGTCGCCGGCCATCCGCCGCGCGCCGATACCGGCGCGGACTATTATGCCGAGGCCGTCTATATGGAGGACGGCGTGTTCGACCGCGGCGTCCATCTGTCCGGAGCCCATGGCAATAAAGCCATTGCGGCGATCCTGACCAGCGAGGGCCATCGCGCCGCGATCGCCGGCGGCTTGGCCCATTTCACCGGTCTGCCGTACGTCGAGCCGACCGGCGACCCTATTCACGTGCGTATGCGGGCGGAGAAATGCGTTGCCATCGCCGAGTCCGGTCGGGTATCGCGTTAGCGCGTTAAAAAGGAGAGCCAGATGGCCAAGAACGCCGTCGTTTCCGAGGACTTAGCCAATAAGTTCAAGACCGAGAAGGAAACGCCCTATACCCGCTGGGTCAAGTCCGAGGGGCTCGACATCATGTCTTCGCTCTACGTGCGCAATCTGCGCACGGTCGAGCTGAAACCGTGGGCGCGCCGCGGCGGCAATGCGGTGTTCCTCAACCACGACGCCTCGCGCACCTCGAACGATTGCTACGTGATGGAGATACCGCCGGGCAAGAGTCTCAACCCGCACCGGCAGCTCTACGAAGAGATGGTCATGGTGCTGTCGGGCCGCGGCTCGACCACGGTGTGGAACGATGCCGGCGCCCGCGTCACCTTCGAGTGGAAAGAAGGCGCGCTGTTCGCCATTCCGCTCAACTGCAATCACCAGCACTTCAACGGCTCGGGCCGCGAGCCGGTGCGTTACGTCGCCGTCACCAACGCGCCGCCGGTGATCAACCTCTACGAAGACATCGATTTCATCTTCAACACCAAATACGACTTTAAGGACCGTTTTTCCGGCGAGCCGGATTATTTCTCGTCGAAGGGCGAGCAGCAAGGCTTTTTGCTCACCACCAATTTCGTGCCCGACGCGGTCAACATTGCGCTGATCACCGCGGCCGAGCGCGGTGCCGGCGGCGGCCATCTCCGCTTCAATCTCGCCCGCGGCTCGATGAACAGCCACATCTCGCAGTTCCCGATCGGCACCTACAAGAAGGCGCACGCCCACGGCCCGGGCGCTCACGTCATCGTGCTCTCGGGCGAGGGTTACTCGCTGATGTGGCCGGAAGGCGAGGAGCCGCAGCGCTACGACTGGGAGGTCGGTACGCTGATCGTGCCGCCCAACATGTGGTTCCACCAGCACTTCAATTCGGGCGCCACGACGGCGCGCTATCTCGCCTTCAAGCACGAGGGCGTCGCCATCCGCAACGCGCAGGGCGTACCGAAGGCGTGGATCAGCCGGCGCGTCGGCGGCGATCAGCTCGACTACATCGACGAAAAGCCGGAGATCCGCCGGCTGTTCGCCAGCGAACTCGCCAAGCGCGGCGTCGCCCCGCGCATGGACGCCGCCTACGCCAAGGAAACGGCCGACCTCGGCATCAAGACGGCGTAGTGCCCATCGTCATTGCCGGACTTGACCCGGCAATCTATGCTGGTTTCGAGCAACAAAAGCATGTCGGCGTTCCTGACCGCAACGGGTGCCGCAGTCGCCCATGGACCGCCGGGTCGAGCCCGGCGGTGACGATGTCGGGCCAATGAAGCCAGCACCGTTCGAGTATCACGCCCCACGGCAACTGAAAGATGCCGCCGAGCTGTTGGCGCGCCTGCCCAACGCCAAACTGTTGGCCGGCGGGCAATCGCTCGTGCCGATGATGAATTTCCGCTACGTCATCGTCGATCATTTGATCGACCTCGGCGGGCTCGACGAGTTGCGCGGCACCGCCGTGGTCGACGGCGCGTTGCGCATCGGCGCCATGACACGCCAACGCGATCTCGAATTTTCGCCGGAAGTTGCCAGGCAATGCCCGCTGCTGGCGGAGGCGCTGCGCCACGTCGGCCATCGCCAGACGCGCAACCGCGGCACCATGGGCGGCAGCTTGGCGCATGCCGACCCGGCCGCCGAATTGCCTGCGGTGTGCGCGGCCTACGATGCGACCGTCCACGCTTTGAGCGTCCGCGGCATCCGCCAGATCGCGTTCCGCGAGTTTTGCACCGGCTTCATGGCAACCGCGCTGGCGCCCGATGAGATGATCGCGGCGGTCGATCTGCCGATCTGGCGGCTCGGCCACGGTCATGGTTTTCACGAATTCGCCCGCCGCCAGGGCGATTTCGCCATTGCCGGCGCTGCCGCGCTGCTCGACGTCGGCGCCGACAACGTGGTGCGGCGCGCGGCGTTGACGTTGTTCGGCGTCGCGGCTTCGCCGCTGCGGGTCGAAGCCGCCGAGGCGCAGCTCGCCGGCAAGCCGCTCGACGCCGCTGCGATCCGGGCCGCCGCCGCGGCTGCATGGCTGATCGCGCCGATTTCCGATATCCATGCCGGCGGCGAGTACCGGCGGCACCTGGCGCAAGTGTTGAGCGCGCGCGCCCTCAACGACGCGGCGCGGCGTGCCGGCGTCGAAGCGTGAGTTTTGGGCGTTATGGGCAAGCAAGCGACGCGTGTCATGGTTAATGGCAAGTCCTATGCCCGCGTCGTCGATGCGCGGCTGACGCTCGCCGATTTTCTGCGCCACGAACTCAACCTCACGGGTACCCATCTCGGCTGCGAGCATGGCGTGTGCGGCGCCTGCACGGTGCTGGTCGACGGCCGCACCGCGCGCTCCTGCCTGATGTTCGCGGTGCAGGCCAATGGCTGCGCGGTGACGACCGTCGAGGGCTTGGCGCCCGACGGTCAACTCTCGGTCCTGCAGCAGGCCTTCATCGACAATCATGGCCTGCAATGCGGCTTCTGCACGCCCGGCATGCTGATGACCTTGACCGAGCTGTTGGGCGATACGCCGGAGCCGAGCGAGCAGGACGTGCGCGAGGCGCTCACCGGCAATCTGTGCCGCTGCACCGGCTATGCGGGCATCGTCGCCGCTGCGCTCGACGCCGCGCAACGGTTGCGCGGCACGGTCGCCAAGCCAGGATCGCCGTGATGGGCGCCAAACATTTCGGCGCGCGGGTGACGCGGCTCGAGGACCCGGCGCTCCTTGCCGGGCGCGGCCGCTTCGTCGACGACGTGAAGCTGCCCGGTCTGCTGCACGCCTGCTTCGTGCGCTCGCCGCACGCGCATGCAAAACTGCGCGGCTGCGACGCCCGCGCCGCTCTGATCATGCCGGGCGTGCACGCGGTCATGACCGCCGACGACTTGCCGGAGCCGATGCGCGACACGCCGCTGCCTCTGCTCCTGCCCAACCCGGCGCTCAACGTGCCGCGGACCCAGACCGCGCTGGCGCGCGGCGAGGTCTGCTATGTCGGCCAGGCGGTCGCGGTGGTGGTCGCCGATACACGCTATATCGCCGAAGACGCCGCCGCCGCTTTGGTCGTCCATTATGAGGTGCTGCCCGCGGTCGCCGATTGCCGCGCCGCCGCAGAAGACGGCGGCCCGGGCGCGCACAGCGATCTGACAACCAACGTCGCCTCGACCTTTTCCCTCGCCTACGGCGACACCGACGCCGCGTTCGCCGACGCCGCGCACGTGTTCCGCGAAGAGCTTTGGCAGCACCGCGGCGGCGGCATGGCGATCGAGACGCGCGCGGTGCTGGCGCACCATGAGCCGGTCTCCGATCTGCTCACGGTGTGGTCGGGAACGCAGACCCCGCATATCGGCCGCCGCATGCTGGCCGATCTCATCGGCCGCGATCTGCAATCGATCCGCGTGATCGCGCCCGACGTCGGCGGTGGTTTTGGACCGAAGGCGATCTTCTATCCGGAGGAGGCGGTGATCCCCGCCGCCGCGCTCAAGCTCGGCCGGCCGGTGAAATGGATCGAGGACCGGCGCGAGCATTTTCTGTGCGCGACCCAGGAGCGCGACCAATATTGGGATGTCGCCATCGCGGTCGACGGCGAGGCGAAAATCCTCGGCGTGCGCGGCCGCATGCTGCACGACACCGGCGCCTATGTGCCGTGGGGCATCGTCATGCCCTATATCGCCGCTTCGACGGTGCCGGGACCCTATGTGGTGCCGTCGTATCGGCTCGAGACCGTGGTGGTGCTCACCAACAAGGTGCCGACCACACCGGTGCGCGGCGCCGGCCGGCCGCAGGCGGTGTTCGCCATGGAGCGGCTCATCGATCGCGTCGCCCGCGAACTGAAAATCGACCGCACCGAGGTACGCCGGCGCAATCTGATCCAGCCCGAGCAGATGCCCTACGAGGTCGGGCTGATGTTTCGCGACGGCAAGCCGCTGGTCTACGACAGCGGCGATTATCCGCGCGGCCAGGACAAGGCGCTGGCGCTCGCCGGATACGACGATTTCCGCGAGCGGCAAGAAGCGGCGCTCGAGCAGGGCCGCTTCATCGGCATTGGGCTCGCCAATTATGTCGAGGGCACCGGGCTCGGCCCGTTCGAAGGCGTCACCGTGCGCGTGCTGCCGAGCGGCAAGGTCGCGGTCGCAACCGGCGCCACCAGCCAGGGCCAGGGCACGCGCACCACGCTCTCGCAGATCGTCGCCGAAGAGGTCGGCTGCCGCCTCGACGACGTGGTCATGACCGTCGGCGACACCGCCGCGATTTCCCAGGGCATCGGCGCCTTCGCCAGCCGCCAGGCGGTCAATGCCGGCTCCTCGGCCCATGTCGCTGGGCAGGCGGTGCGCCAGCAGCTCATCGCGCTTGCCGCGCGTGCGCTCGGCGTGCAGGAAACCGACATCGACCTGGAAGACGGCGTGGCGACCGCGCAGCGCGGCAATAAGCCGTCGATCGCGTTCGGCGACCTGGCGCGGCTCGCGCAGGGCATCCCCGGCGTCTCGCTGCCGGCCGGACAAAGCGCCGGCATCGAGCACACCGCCTATTACACGCCCACGCAGGCCGCCTATTGTTCGGGCACCCATGTGGCCGAAGTGCAGGTCGACGCCATGACCGGCGGCGTCAAGGTTCTTCGCTATACGGTCGCCCACGACAGCGGCCGCGTCATCAATCCGCTGATCGTCGACGGCCAAGTGCAGGGCGGCGTCGCCCACGGTATCGGCAACGCGCTCCTGGAATGGATGCAATACGACGCCAACGCCCAGCCGCTCACCACCTCGTTCGCCGATTACATGCTGCCGATGGCGACCGATGTGCCGACCTGCGCCATCGCCCACGTCGAGACCGTCAACCCGCTCAATCCGCTCGGCGTCAAGGGCGCCGGCGAGGGCGGCACCATTCCGGCGCCGGCCGCCATCGTCGCGGCGGTCGAAGACGCGCTTTCACCCTTCGGCGTGCGCTTTGCCGAAATGCCGCTGACGCCGGAGCGCATCGTCGCCACTTTGCGCGCGGCCGGCGCCTATGACAGGTTGTTCGCCGGATGAGCCTTGCATTTCCCGCTCGTCCCCGCGAAAGCGGGGACCCAGCGCATTAACCAACTGGATTCCCGCTTGCGCGGGAATGAGCGGTAGGAGGAACAGTTCCGCGATGAACGACCCGCAGACCAAGGCCGAGAGCACGCCGTTCTGGCGCTTCTCGCTGCATTTTTACCGGCACGCCGGCGTCTCGGACGCCTGTATCGCGCTGCAGGACGAGCAGGGCGTCGACGTCAATCTGCTGCTGTTTCTGCTCTGGCTTGCCGACGATAGCCGGCTCCTTGCGGCCGACGAGGTCAAAAAGCTCGACGACGCGGTGCGTGATTGGCGCAACCTGACAATCGTGCCGATCCGCGACACCCGGCGCAAGCTCAAAGGCGCGCGCACCATCGTCGATCCCGCAGCCCAGGAGGTGTTCCGCAATAAAGTGAAAGCGGTGGAGCTCGACGCCGAGCGTTTGCAACAAGCGGCTTTGTTCGCGTTCACCCAAGGCGGACCGCTCGGGCGCAAAGCCGCGCCGCCGGCCGCCGCGCTCGGCAACCTCGCGGCCTACGAACGCGTCGTCGGCGCGCGCTTTGCCAAACACGCCGTCGATGTGCTGTTGCGCGCCTTCGCTGCGATTGAGCACGCCGCCTTTGCGGCCGCGCCGGTCGCGGCCGGGCGGGAGTGAGGGCGATGGCCAAACAGGCGGGGCGGCTGATCGTCGGCATTGCCGGCGCGTCGGGCACGATCTATGGCGTGCGGCTTCTGGAAATGCTGCGCCATGCCGAAATCGAGACGCATCTCGTCATGAGCAGGTCCGCGGAAATGACGCTCGCCTACGAGACCGACCTCAAGCCCAAGGACGTGCGCGCGCTCGCCTCGGTGCATTATCCGAACTCCGACATCGGTGCCGCGATTTCCTCCGGCTCGTTTCCCACCATGGGCATGGTAATCGCGCCGTGCTCGATCCGCACCATGAGCGAGATCGCCTGCGGCGTCACCGCTTCGCTCCTTTCGCGCGCCGCCGACGTGGTGCTCAAGGAGCGGCGCCGCCTGGTGCTGGCGCTGCGCGAGACGCCGCTGCACGTCGGCCATCTGCGCAACATGACGACGCTTGCCGAGATCGGCGCCGTGGTGGCGCCGATCGTGCCGGCGTTCTACAACCGGCCGAAGACGGTCGACGACATCATCAATCACACCTGCGGGCGGCTGCTCGACCTGTTCGGCATCGACATCGGCACCGTGAAGCGCTGGAAAGGCGGCCCGGCGGAGGAATGAAGGCGCGTCATTCCGGGGCGGCCCGCAGGGCCGAGCCCGGAATCCATAAGCACTGTTGGGGAGGGCCGGTTACGGCGGTGGTTATGGATTCCGGACAGCCGCTTCGCGGCTTCCGGAATGACGGTTAAGATGCAGCGGGACCCGGAGCAGAGAGGACAAACGCCATGGACCAGAAACGCTACGATATCGGCCTTGCCAAGCGCCGCAAGGTATTGGGCGAAGCTTACGTCGACCGCGCGCTGGCGAACGTCGACGACTTCAACCGCGACTTTCAGCGCCTGCTCACCGAATATTGCTGGGGCGAGACCTGGGGCGACGAGACCCTCAAGCCACGCGAGCGCTCCATCCTCAATCTCGGCATGATCGCCGCGCTCGGCAAGATGGAGGAATTTGCTACCCACGTGCGCGGCGCGCTCAACAACGGCCTGACGCCGAATGAGATCCGCGCCGCGCTGACGCAAGTGACGATCTATTGCGGCGCGCCGATCGGCGTCGATTGCTTCCGCGTGGCGCGGCCGGTCATCGCCGAGCATGAGAAGAACAAGAAATAGCTTTGCAATCGATGCTTGATCAGCCAGCCCAAGGCCGCGCCAGACAGCAGGCCGCCGGCCCGCCGCTGGATTTCCAGGAGCACTTGGCGCGACTCGAGGCCGAGGGCCTGCTGGTGCGCGTCGAGCGGCCGATCAACAAGGATACCGAGCTGCATCCGCTGGTGCGCTGGCAGTTTCAGGGCGGGCTTGGCGAAGACGAGCGCCGCGCCTTTCTGTTCACCAACGTCACCGACGGCGCAGGCCGCCGCTATGACGTGCCGGTGGCGATCGGCGCGCTCGCCGCCTCGGCGCGCATCTATGCGGTCGGCATAGGCCGGCCGGTCGACGAGATCGGCGGTGCGTGGATGCAGGCAATCGCCCATCCCGTCGCGCCGGTCGAAGTGACGGCGGCGCCGTGCCAAGAAGTGGTGATCAGCGGCGATGCGCTGCGCCAGCCGCACGGCGGGCTGAAAACGCTGCCGGTGCCGATTTCGACGCCCGGCTACGACGCCGCGCCGTATCTGACCGCGACGCTGTGCATCACCGCCGATCCGGACACCGGCATCCGCAACATGGGCACCTACCGGGCGGCGCTGAAAGCGACCGACCGGCTCGGCGTACGCATGTCGGCGCGCGTCGGCGGCGCCGGCGGCTACGTGCATTGGCAGAAATACCGCAAGCTGAAAAAACCGATGCCGGTCGCGATCGTGGTCGGCTGCGCCCCGGTGGTGATGTTCACCGGGCCGCAAAAGCTGCCGCTCGACCGCGACGAGATGGCGGTAGCGGGCGGCCTCGCCGGCGCGCCGATCCGCGTCGTCAAGGCCAAGACCGTCGATCTGCACGTGCCGGCCGACGCCGAGCTGGTATTCGAAGGACTGATCGATCCGGAACTGCTCGAGCCGGAAGGACCGTTCGGCGAAAGCCACGGCCATGTCGCGCTCGAAGGCTTCAACATGTCGATGCAGGTCACCGCGATCACGCGCAAGCGCGCGCCGGTCTATGCGTCGATCCTCAGCGAAGTGACGCCGAGCGAATCGAGCGTGATGAAGCGCGTCGCCTACGAGCCGCGGTATCTGGCGCACCTGCGCGATACGCTGTCGATCAAGGGCGTGCGCAAGGTCGTCATGCACGAGCCGCTGACCAATTTGCGCCCCGTCATGTTCGTGCAGTTCGCGCCCGGCGTGCCGCGCACCGAGATCTGGCGCGCCCTGCACGGCGCCGCCGGCCTGCAGGCCGACATCGGCAAATACGTCGTCGCGGTCAGCGAGGACATCGACCCGCACAATCCCGACGCCGTGTTCTGGTCGCTCGCCTATCGGGCCAATCCGGTCGAAGACGTGTTCGTCATGCCGCACCGCTCGCAGGGGCACGGACCCAAGGCCGAGGCGGGGCGCGAGGATTCGACGCTGCTGATCGATGCGACACTCAAAGAGCCGGCGCCGCCACTCGCCTTGCCGAAACGCGAGTTCATGGAGCGCGCCAAACAAATCTGGGACGAACTCGGCCTGCCGCCGCTCAAGCCGCAATCGCCGTGGCACGGCTACTCGCTCGGCGACTGGGACGCGGTGTGGGACACTTACGCCGAGCGTGCCGTCACCGGCCAATGGGAAACGACCGGCCGCGAAACCTTTGCCCGCCGCCGCGCCGGGCTGACACCAGAGACGCTGGTGAAGAGCGTGAAGGAATAAAACGCGTCATTCCGGGGCGCCGCGAAGCGGCGAACCCGGAATCCATAACCACGCGCGCTGGGGATTATGGATTCCGGGTTCCTCGTGGAGCTTGTCATCGGGCCGGACCCGTTGGCTCGGCCCCGGAATGACGGCTATCGCGGCCTTACCACCGTATCGACTAGCGCCGGCTTGCCGGCTTTCACCTGCGCGATGGCGCGGCGCAGCGCCGGCGCGATGTCGGCGGGCTTTTCGATCGGGCCTTCGGCGTACCAACCCATGCTTTTTGCCAGCGCGGCGAAATCGGGCGCCGGGCCGGCGATGTCCTGGGCGATAGAGGCGCGCTCCACCGGCGTGCCGCGATGCTGGGCGATGCGGATCTGGTGCTCCCAGTCGTTGTAGTAGGCGCGGTTGTTGTACATGACGATGAGCATCGGAATGGCGTTCTTGGCCGCGGTCCAGAGCGCGCCGGCATCGAACAACAGGTCGCCGTCGGGCTGAATGTCGACGACTAGGCGGCCGGTGCCGCGGTGCGCCAAAGCGACGCCGAGCGAGACGCCGATCTGCGTGCCGGTGCCGAGCGCCTGGCCGGGATGGCGGTATGGCTTGTCGAAATCCCAGAGCTTGTAGACCCAGTCCTGCAGATTGCAGGCGGTCAGCACCCAATCCTCATTTTTGACGCCGTCCCACATTTCGCTGGCGAGCCGCGGCAGCGTGATCGGTAGGCCGTCCCAATCCGTCTTGGCCTCCTCGGCCCATTTCTTGAACAGTGCATCGTGCTGGTCGGCGACGAGCTTGGCGCGCTCGGCGACCTTCTTGGCGAGCGCGTCATCCTTGGCGATGCGCTGGCGGCATAGCCGCGTCAGTTCGGGGATGGCGGTGAGCGTGTCGCCGAGCACGCGCAGGCTGCAGGTCGGCATGCGCGCGTAGTCCATCGACCACTTGCTCAGATCGATCTCGCCGAAGCCGATCTCGATCATCTCGCAATGCGCCGGATAGTGCGGCACCACCTGGCGCTTGGTGCGGTCGTTGAAATGCGTCGACTTCTCCCAGTCGCGCGTATCGAGCGAGACGATCAGATCGGCGTCGCGGAAAATTTCCTTCTCGCACGACAGATTGAGCTTGTGGCGGTTCGGAAAATTGAACCGCGAATGCACGTCGAACACGGCGGCGCCGACGGTTTCGGCGAGCGCGACGAGATTGTCGAAGCCGTCGGCGCTGCGCGCCACGTATTCGGCCATGAGCACCGGGTATTTGGCGGCGAGGAGCCGGTCGGCGACTTCCGCCAGCGCCAGCGGATCGGCCGCCATCGGCACCGGCACCTTGTTGTCGGACGCTTTCGGCAGCGCCACGTCCTTGGTGAGCGGCTGCTCCTGCAGCCAGGCGTCGTAGCACATGTAGATCGGGCCCTGCGGCTCGGTCATCATCGCCGCATAGGCGCGGGCAAACGAATCCGGCACGCCCTCGATGCTGGATGGCTGATAGTCCCATTTGACGTAATGGCGGACCTGCTCGCCGTTGACGTTGGCGGTGTGAATCCAGTCGATGAACGGCCGCCGCCGGCTCTCGTCCATCGGCCCGGTGGCGCCGATCACGAAAATCGGACAGCGGTCGATGTAGGCGTAATAGATGCCCATGGTGGCGTGCAGCATGCCGACCACGTCGTGCACGATCGCCGCCATCGGCTTGCCGGTCGCCTTGGCGTAGCCGTGCGCGATCTGCACGGCGATCTTCTCGTGCTGGCACAGCAACAGCGGCGGCTCGTTGCCGCCGTAATTGACCAGCGAATCGTGCAGGCCGCGATAGGACGCGCCGGGATTGAGCGCGATGTAGGGAAAGCCGTAATGCTTGATGAGGTCGACAATGATGTCCGACTGCCAGGCTTTTTTGGCGTAGCTTGATTGTGCCTCGGGTTTGGCGACGTCGTTCATTCGGTCGATCCTGCAATTGATCGTGGTTGAGCCGATCTGAAGCTGGTCACTACGGTTCCCCGTCATCCTGAGGCGCGAGCGAAGCGAGCCGCGAAGGATGCGGCCCCGGCGCCGCGGCCGTCGCCCTTCGAGGCTCGGCGCTGCGCGCCGAGCACCTCAGGGTGACGGGTATGAGTCATCAGATTACCTAGCCGCCGCGGCGGCGTGGATGGCGGCGCGGATGCGCTGGTAGGTGCCGCAGCGGCAGATATTGGTGATCGTCGCGTCGATTTCGGCGTCGGTGGGTTGCGGTTTGTCGCGCAACAGCGCCACCACCGCCATGATCATGCCGGACTGGCAATAGCCGCATTGCGGCACGTCGTGGTCGAGCCAGGCCTGCTGCACCGGATGCAGCTTGCCGTTTGCCGCCAGCGCCTCGATGGTAACGACGGGGCGATTGCCGACATCGGCGATCGGAATTTGGCATGAGCGCGTCGCGACGCCGCCAAGATGCACCGTGCAGGCGCCGCATTGGCCGATGCCGCAGCCGTATTTGGTGCCCATGAGCCCGATCGTATCGCGCAGCACCCACAATAGCGGCGTGTCGGGCTCGACGTCGACCTGGTGCGATTGTCCGTTCACCGAAACAGCGATCATGCTCGGTCTCTCGCGTATGGCTTTGCCCGCCGCCGTGTCTAGGAAGTCGCATGCCCCAAGGTCAAGATACCTCACCGCAATTAAAGCGAGAACCGCAAACCGCCGGGCGTGGGATTGGCGAGTTATGGCCGTTCTGAAATAATTTTGCGGTTACGCCGCCCATCGATCCTCTGGGGTGGCTTTACGGCTGCGGGCGGATGCTCTGCGGTTCCGCCGGGATCGAGTCCGCACGGTGCATTCAGAACGGGAGGTATGTCAGATGAGCGGCGATTCCGAAGACCATTGCTGGCGCGACGTGGTTTCGCCCGACGACCTCGAAGTCTATTCCGCCTACCGGCGCAAGACGTTCGTCGGGCCGGTCCCGGCGCTGCTCGCCATCGATCTCTACGAGCTGGCCTATCGCGGCGGCGCCAAGTTGCCGGTGCAGCTTTTCAAATCCCATCCGAGCGCCTGCGGACGCTATGCCTACGAGGCGATCGAGCCCACCAGGCGCCTGTTCACCGCGGCGCGCGCCGCCGCCCTGCCGATCTTCTATTCGACCGGCGACATGCGCCGCGAAAGCCGCCCCGACATCGTCGGCGCCACCAAGCGCGTAAAGTCTTCGGTCGATCCGGCCGACTACGCCATCCGCCCGGAATTCAAGCCGCAAAAGGGCGACGTCGTCATCACCAAGCAGCGCGCCAGCGCGTTCTACGGCACGCCGCTTGCCGCGCATCTGACGCAGCTCGGCGTCCAGACGCTGATCGTCTGTGGCGAGAGCACGTCGGGCTGCGTGCGGGCGAGCGCGGTCGACGCCTATTCGCATGGCTATCACGTCGTGCTGGTCGAGGAATGCTGCTTCGATCGCAGCGTGCTGTCGCACAAGGTGAACCTGTTCGACATGCATCATAAATATGTGGACGTGATGCACGTCGACGAGGTGATCGCCCATCTCGCCGCTTCGAGCCCGGCCGTCAAGAAGGCGAGCTGACAGATGAAGCCGGCGCGCTACGGTCCGTTTCCCTATTCGCCGATCATCCATCGTCCGCCGCTGCAATGGCCGAACGGCGCGCATGTGGCGCTGTGGGTCATTCCCAACATCGAGTTTTTTGCGCTCGACGAGAAAGTGCCGCCCGGCTCGGGCGGCACCGGCGTGCCGGTGCCCGACGTGCCGACCTGGTCGTCGCGCGATTACGGCAACCGCGTCGGCGTGTTCCGGCTGATGGAGGTGCTGCATCGCCACGGCATCCGCGCCACCGTGGCGCTCAACAGCGAACTATGCGCCGAGCACCCGCAAATCATCGCGGAAGGCAACAAGCTGAAATGGGAATGGATGGGCCATTGCGAAAGCAATACCCGCCGGCTGAACGCGGCAGCGCCGGGCGAGGAGCCGCGCATCATCAAGAATGCGCTCGCCACCATCGAGCGGGCGACCGGCGCACGGCCGCGCGGCTGGCTCGGCTCCGGCCTGCAGGAGACCTGGGATACGCTCGATCTCCTCGCCGACGCGGGCTGCGACTATGTGGGCGACTGGACGAACGACGACCAGCCGTACATCATGACGCTCGACGGCGGGCGCACGCTGGTGAGCGTGCCGTACAGCCATGAGATCAACGATAAGCCGGCCTTCGAGCGGCTCAATCGGACGGCGGACCAATTCCGCGACATGATCTGCCGCCAGTTCGACGTGCTGTACCGCGAAGGCGCGCAGTCCGGACGCGTCATGGCGATTGCGATCCATCCGTATCTGACCGGCGTTGCGCACCGCATCGGCGCGTTCGAGGCGGCTTTGGCCTACATCGGTCAGCACCAGCGGGTTTGGAAGACGACCGGCACGGAGATTGCCGCCCATTTTGGCGCCCACGCCGGCAAGCGCTGATGCGAGGGTCTCATGCGCCGTGACAGCATTTTGCGCTGTGCTGCCGCGCTGGCAGCGGTCCTGATCGCGGGCGCAGCCGCCATTGCCTTGCAATTGCAGACCAGCAAGGTGGCCAAGGAGGACGTCGAGAAGGCCTACGCCTTCATGCACGACAAGAATCTGTTCGAGCGCGCCGGAACGGTGTCGAAGCAAAGCGTCGAGACCGTCATCGACGCGCTGCGCGATCTCGGCGACCTGGGCGCGAATTTCAAGATCGACGGTCACCATCAATACCGAGGCCGGATTGCGCACCACCAGCGACCGGCTGATCGAGATGCTGCGCTCGTTCGGCGCCACCCGGTGGCAGATTTTCGTCAAGCTGTCGCTGCCCTCGGCGGTGCCTTTCATACTCGCCGGACTGAAGCTCGGCATCGGCCGCGGCCTGATCGGCGTCGTGGTGGCGGAGCTGTTCGGCTGGCTCGCGCACCGGACTCGGCAACCTGATCAGCCAGTCGGCCGACGCCTTCAACATGCCGGGACTGTTTGCCGGCGTGGTGGTGCTGGCGTTCGCCGGCATCGTGATGACCGCCGGTTTTGGCTGGCTGGAAGCTCGGCTGATGCCGTGGACGCGTGATTGAGGTTAGCTCAATCGAACACGCTTTTCCGATTGAGTATCGCTCCCCATTCGTACAGTACGTACACAATCAATATGGAGGTCGAGATCAAATAGAATGATACCACGCCCGTGAAGAATGCTTTTTCGACGACTGTAGGATTCGTAATATATCCTCCAGATAACCCAAGTGCTATGATGAACAGTATTACCATAGCTCCAGAGTCAACTATAAATACCAACTGCCGATTCGTGTAGCGAAACAGCCGATGCGACTGTATTCCTCGATACAAGACGCGCGTACTCGATTGCCCATCCTCAAGAAAAACCCAAGTCACAACGTCCAGCAGCAAAACAATGAATAAATACAGCCCTGCGGTGATCACGTGGAACAAAAAATTGTATACGGCCACTATAGAAGCGCACGCGATAAGGTTGAGGGTGAAAATTATAGGATTGAGTTTCAAGAGCTTTTCGACCTTGACGGATCTGCCGTACGGCCGCATAGAAATCCGAATCCAGGGGAAGTGATCCACCACGGTCAATACCGGATATTTTAGAATCAATGAATTGTTAAAGTCAAGTTTGTTCAAGCTGAAATATTCGCTGATCGTTTGTTGAAAGAACACGGATATTAGAACTGAAACCACAAAGATGATCTGAAATAATCTGTCCAAATTAGCCTCTAAAGCCGCGCTGCCCTGGAGTCTTGCAAGGGACGGCGGATGGACAAATAGACCGACCCAGTACCACGCTTTGTCCGTATCTCCGACACCCAAGTACAAAAGTACGTTTATGAGGAAAATAGACAACAGGAACCAAATAAGTCCGCGGGCGCCTCGCAGGTACGCACCGCGCACGGCCACCGGTGTCAGGTCGGCAGCCCCGGGATCGGCCGAAACGGTGGTCACCACGCCCCTCCAGCAATAAGTTCGATCATGCAGCCGACAGCAAGACGCCATTCTCCTTTCGCGCGACGAACGCCATAATTACTACCTCCGCGGACGACGCTTATCAAGGGCGCAACCAACACCTTGTACACGCCGGCATCGTTGAATTGCGGCTCCGTCATATTAATCTTGGCGGGCTTTACCGCATCTGGCGCATGATCGAGGACGACGTGCGCGCCGCGGCGCTGTACGAGAATGCGTTAGCCAACAGCGTGTCCCGGATGCGGTGCGGCGCGTAGCGCGGCGAAGCGTTGTACCGCTGTTCCGGACCTTCGCAAATTCTGAGTTTGTAACGATCCCGGGTCTGCAGCGCACCACTTCGTGCTGCGCTGCGCCCGGGAAACGACCGGGGATTATTTCACCCGCGCGATGTAATAGGCCAGATCGAGAATCTGTTGGTCGGTGATCGGCGCCACGACGTCGGCCATCGAGGCGTCGTAGCCGTGGCGGGAATTGTCCTTATAGCCGCGCAGCGCCTTGACCAGGTAGTCTTCGCGCTGGTCGGCGATGCGCGGCACGTTGTCCTGGCCGGCGAAACTTGGCGTGTGGCAGAAATTGCAGTGGTTCTGCTCGACCAGGGCGCGGGCGCGGGCGATGCGCGCATCGTCGACCGGGCCTGAAGGCGGCTGCGGCGCCGGCAGCTTGGCGATGATGCCGGCGAAGCTGCGCAGGTCGTCGTCGCTCAAGCCCTTGGCCATGTCGTTCATCGGCGCGGCGACGCGCATGCGCTCGCGGAACATGAGGAGCTGCACCGTGGTGTAGAACGATTGCTGGGCGCCGAGCGACGGCACGCCTTCGGTCTGCGATTGGCCGTTGGCGCCGTGGCAGGCGAGACAGACCGGCAAGCGCTGCTGCACCGTTTGCGTTTGCGCGGCAGCAGGGACCGCGGCGGCGCAGAGCAGCAAACAGATGAGAAGACGACGCACTGCCGCACTCCTGCCGGATAGTTCGGCCGAGAGCGGCACGCCGGCCTCGGCCGTATGCGCTCGACGATGCCGCCGTCAGCGCGTGGCGGTCTTTTTGTTGCCGTAGCTGACGCGATACACCGCGCCATTCCAGTCATCGGAGATCAGCAGCGAACCGTCCGGCATGTTCATCACGTCGACCGGCCGGCCGATGTAATTGTTGTTCTGTAGAAAGCCGGTGATGAACGGCTCGACCGATCTCACGCTGCCGTCCCGGTTGAGGCGGACCAGCGCGATGTCGCCGCCGAACTTGACGGTGCGGTTCCACGAGCCATGCCGCGCGACCAAGATCTGGTCGCGGTACCCGGCTGGGAACATGTGGCCGGTGTAGAACTTCATGCCCAGCGCCGCGGCATGCGGGCCCATCAGCGCGACCGGCGGCACGAAGTCGCTGCACTTGTGGCCCCAGCCGAAATCGGGGTCGGGAATATTGCCCTGATGGCAATACGGCTCGCCGAAATCCTCGCCGACCTTGGTGATGCGGTTGAGCTTGTCGTTGGGCCAATCTTCCGACAGCCAGTCGCGGCCGTTGTCGGTGAAGTACAGGTCGTGGTTTCGCGGACTCCAATCGAAGCCTACGGTGTTGCGGATGCCGTAGGCGATCACCTCGGCGCCGGAGCCGTCGAGATTGATGCGGCGCAGTTGGCCGTGGTTTTTGTCGTGCAGCACGTTGTTGCCGGGCTGGCCGACTTCGAAGTAGAGCTTGTTGTCGGGGCCGATGGCGAGGTACTTCCAGCCGTGCGCCTCGTCCTTCGGCAGGTCGTTGTAGATGACGACCGGCTTCGGCGAGGCGTCGATCTTGTCGTCGACGTTGTCGATCTTGGAGATCTGCGACAGCTCGGCGATGTAGAGCGTGCCGTCCTTATAGGCGACGCCGTTCGGCCGATACAGGCCGGACACCAGGACGTGAACTTGGCGCTTTCCGTCCTTGTTGGTGATGGCGTAGACCTTATCCTGCAGCCGCGAGCCGACGAACACCGTGCCCTTGGGGCTGTACGCCATCGAGCGGGCATTCGGCATGCCGCTGGCGTAGAGCTCGATATGAAAACCCTTTGGCGCCTTGAGCTGCGCGACCGGTATCTTGTCGGCCGGGGTCGGAAGCGGCGGCGACGGTACCGGCGCGAGCTTCAGGGCGGCGGGGTTGTCGGCCGGCCGGCCGATCAAAGGCGAACCGGGTGGCAGGGCCTCGGGCTGCGCCGCCGCGGGTTGTGCGGCCGGCGGATTGTTGGGCTGCTGCGCCACGGCCGTCGTGGCGAGCAGAGCTAACGTGACGGCCACGAGGAGGCCGCCTGTCTTGCATCCCATCATGACTTCCTCCCAACTGTCCAGGGAAGCCCATGCTGCGGCTTCCTCGCCCGGCATTGTGGGCGATTTCGCCTCATGCGCGCAATCGCCGTTTCGCGCCTCAATGGCTGGCGGCGCCTTCGCTGTAGGCGATGCGGTAGACCGCGCCGTTCCAGTCGTCGGAGACCAAAAGCGAGCCATCCTTCATCGGCTGCACGTCGACCGGCCGGCCGATGTAATTATTGTTCTGCAAAAAGCCAGTCATGAACGGCTCCTGGGCCTTCACCGTGCCGTCCTTGTTGAGATAAACGACATAGATGTCGCCGCCAATTTTTTTCGTCTTGTTCCAGGAGCCGTGCCGCGCCAGAAAGATCGCGCCGCGGTATTTTGCCGGAAACATGCGCCCGGTGTAGAAGCGCATGCCGAGCGGCGCCGAATGCGGCCCGAGCTGCGCGATCGGCTTGGTGAACTCGCTGCAGCTATGGCCCCAGCCGTAGATCGGATCCTCGATGTCGCCGCCGTCGCAATAGGGAAAGCCGAAATTGTCCGCACCCGGATGCAGCAGCCGGTTGAGCTTGTCCTGCGGCGCGTCTTCCGAGAGCCAGTCGCGCTGATTTTCGGTGAAATAGAGCACCTTGGTTTCGGGGTGAAAATCCATGCCGACGACCTGGCGGATGCCGCGAGCGACGACTTTTGCATCGCTGCCGTCGAGCGCGATGCTGCGCAGCTGCGCGTTGGCCGGCGGCGGCATGCAGATGTTGCACGGCGCGCCGACATTGACATAGAGCCGATTGTCGGGGCCGATCGCCAAGAATTTCCAGCCGTGTGACACATGGTTGGGAAAGTCGCTGTAGATCACGACCGGCCTTGGCGGATCGTCGAGATGGTCCTCGATGTTTTCCAGCTTGGAAATTCGGGTGCCTTCGGCGATGTAGAGCGTGCCGTCCTTGAAGGCGAGCCCGTTCGGCCGGTCGAGGCCCGCGGCGATGACCTTGACCTCGCGTTTGCCGTCGCGGTCGACGATGGCGTAGACCTTGTCGCGCACCAGATTGCCGACGAACACCGTGCCCTTGTCGCCGATGCGCAGCGACCGCGCGTTGGTGACGCCGCTGGCATAGACCTCGATCTTGAAGCCGGGCGGCAGCTTGAGCTGAGCGAGCGGCAGCTTGTCGGCAGCCGCCGGGAACGGCGGCGCGGCGATGCCGTGCAGCTTTTGCGCCTGCGGCGAGGTCGGCATGCCGGGCGTCGGCGGCGACGGCATGGCGCCGGGCGGCGCCGGAATTTGGGCTTCCACCGGGGGCGCGGCGAACGACAATCCGAGCACGATGGCGGCAAGGTTAACAGCGGCCGCAAGGCCAAACAGCCGAAGGCGCATGCACTCCTCCTTGTGCGTTCGATCGAATTTGAGCCGTTTTGCCGCCGCGGCGCAATCGGGACCGGCAGCGGCCGGCGTAAAGGCGTACCCTCGGGCAGATTGCCACGCCGCCGCCAGCTCTCTTTTCACGGCCGGCAAACCAGGGCATTGTAGCGCGACACTCTCGTCAGGCGCGGCACGGGGCTTTGGCCACGGCGCCCGGCCACGACCAGTGCCGTTGAAGATCATTCGTTTCGTGGAGGAAACCCATGAGTCACAAACTGACCCGGCGCGGCGTCAATACCGGCCTCGGCGCCGCCTTGATTTCGCCGGCTCTGGCCGCGCGCCGCGCCTTCGCGGCCGGCGAGCCGATCAAAATCGGCTTCAGCATGGCGCAGACCGGCTCGCTCGCCGGCGCCGGCCAGCAGGCGCTGCTGGGCGCGAAGATTTGGGAAGAAGACGTCAACGCCAAGGGCGGCCTGCTCGGCCGGCCGGTCAAGCTCGTCTATTACGACGACCAGACCAATCCGTCCCTCATACCCGGCATCTACACCAAGCTGATGGACGTCGATAAGGTCGATCTCGTCGTCGGTCCCTATGGCACCAACATGGTGGCCCCGACGCTGCCGGTCGTCATGCAAAAGGGCAAGGTGTTCATCGGCCTGTTCGCCCTCGACGCCAACGGCACGTTCCATTATCCGAAATACTTCTCGATGCTGCCGTCGGGTCCAAATCCGAAGCAGTCGTTCACCGAAGGCTTCTTCGAGGTTGCGTCGGCGCAGAACCCGAAGCCGCAGACGGTTGCGATCGCCGCCGAGGACGCCGAGTTCTCGCACAATGCCGCCGACGGCGCGCGCGACAACGTCAAAAAATTCGGCTTCAAGATCGTTTACGACAGGAACTACCCGCCATCGACGACCGACTTCTCGCCGATCATTCACGCCATCCAGGCCACCAATCCCGATCTTGTCGTCGTCTGCTCGTACCCCAACAGCTCGGTCGGCATGGTGCAGTCCGCCAACGAACTGGGACTGAAGCCGAAGATGATGGGCGGCGGCATGGTCGGATTGCAGTACACCGCCATCAAGAGCAAGCTGAAATCCAAGCTCAACGGCATCATCAACTACGAGACCTGGGTGCCGTCGCCGAAATTGTTGGCGCCTGCCGCGGATTTCTTCAAGAAATATCAGGCGCGCGCGCCGGGCCTGGGCATCGATCCGCTCGGCTATTATCTCGGCGGCTGGGGCTACGCCTACCTGCAGGTGCTGGCCGACGGCATCATCGGATCAAAGAGCGTCAAGGACGATCCAATCGCCAATTACCTGCGGACGCACACGTTCGACACGATCATGGCGTCCGGCATCAAGTTCGGCAAGAACGGCGAATGGACCAAATCCGCGATGCTGCAGGTCCAGTATCATGGCATCACCGATGCCGCGAACCTCGATACCTGGCGGGGCATGAGCTACCAGACGGTGCTCCAGCCCACCGACCAGAAGACCGGCGCCGTGATCTATCCCTACGCCAAGGCCGTATAGGCCAGGTCCGGCCGCCTCTTGCGAACGCATCAGCGGAGCGGGGAGAACGACGTCATGCTTCTCCCTACTTCGCTCGTCGGCTCCTACCCGCAGCCGGAATGGCTGATCGACTGCGCCCGGCTGTCGAAGCAGGTGCCGCGGGTGCGTGCTGACGACCTGTGGCTGGTCGCGCCCGACAAGCTGGAAGCGGCCCAGGACGAGGCGACCATCCTCGCCATCGGCGACCAGGAGCGCGCCGGGCTCGACATCATCACCGACGGCGAGCAGCGGCGCGAGAGCTATTCGAACCGCTTCGCCACCGCGCTCGAAGGCGTCGACGTCGAGCATCCGGGCACCACGATCAACCGCAGCGGCAAGCCGATCCCGGTGCCGCGCGTCGTCGGCCCGATCCGCCGCACCCGGCCGGTCGAACTGCGCGATCTGAAAGTGCTGCGTGCCAATACCGAGCGCCCCGTCAAGGCGACGGTGCCCGGCCCGTTCACCATGAGCAAGCAGGCGCAGGACGATTTTTATGGCGACGAGGAAGCCGTGGCGCTGGCCTATGCGGATGCCGTCAACGCCGAAATCAAGGATTTGTTTGCCGCCGGCGCCGACGTGGTGCAGATCGACGAGCCGTGGATGCAGCAGCACCCGGAAAAAGCTCGGCAGTACGGCCTCAAGGCGCTCGACCGCGCGCTCGACGGCGTGCGCGGCACCGTGGCGGTGCATCTGTGCTTCGGCTATGCGGCCGTGGTGCACGACAAGCCGTCCGGCTACTCGTTCCTGCCGGAGCTCGACGGCTGCAAGGCCCAGCAGATTTCCATCGAGGCGGCCCAGCCGAAGCTCGATCTCGCGGTCTTGCGGCAGCTGCCGTCGAAAACCATTATTTTGGGTGTGATCGACCTGGCCGACATAAACGTCGAGACGCCGCAGATCGTGGCCGACCGGATTCGGCGGGCGCTGGCCCACGTGTCGGCAGATCGAGTGGTGGTGGCGCCCGATTGCGGCATGAAATACCTGCCGCGGCCGGTCGCCTTTGCTAAGATGCAGGCGATGGCCGAAGGCGCAGCCCTGGTGCGGCGCGAGATCGCGGGTGGATAGACAAACGAGGAGATTGCCATGCCGTATGTGACCGAACGGACCCTGACCGACATCGCGCTCGAGCGCTGGAGCGACATTCCCGACCCACGGCTCAAAGAGGTCATGACGGCGCTGGTCAAGCACGTGCACGCCTTCGTGCGCGAGATCGAGCCGACCCAGGCCGAATGGGCGACCGCGATTGATTTTCTCACCCGCACCGGAAAAATGTGCGACGAGAAGCGCCAGGAATTCGTGCTGTTCTCCGACGTGCTCGGCGTCAGCATGCTGGTCGACGCCATCAATCACCGCCAGTCGAGCGGCGCGACGCCGAGCACGGTCGAAGGCCCGTTCCACGTGCCGAACGCGCCGCCGATGGCGAACGGCGCCAACATGGCGGCCAACGCGCCCGGCATTGCGTGCTTCTGCGTCGGCAAGGTGCGCGGGCTTGCCGGCGAGCCGGTGGCAGGCGCCACGCTTGATCTCTGGCAGACCGACGGCGACGGCCTTTACGAGGCGCAACGGCCGGGCATCGACGGCCCATGGATGCGCGGCATCTATCGCGCCCAACCGGACGGCTCCTATCTCATCCGCACCGTGGCGCCGATCGCTTACACGATCCCGATGGACGGCACGGTCGGCGAATTGATGAACCGCACCAATATGAGCCACATGCGGCCGGCGCATATTCATTTCGCCGTCAACGCGCCGGGCTATCACGGCCTGGTCACCCATCTGTTCCAGGCCGGCGGCGAATGGATCAACGACGACGCCGTCTACGGCGTCAAGGAGCCGCTGATCGTCGAGTTCAAGAAGATGCCGGCCGGCAGCAAGGCGCCGAGCGGCGAGATCATGAACGAGCCGTTCTACCTGGTGAGCTACGACTTCGTGCTGGAGCGCAAGGCGCAAGCCGCGGCGGCGTAATTACTGTACCTCACCGCTCGCGGGGAGAGGCGGGCTGCGTTCCAGCGCCTTGCGGTCCCATTGCGCCAAGTCGGCGGCCGCCGTGTAGGTTTCCTGAAGGAAGCCGAGCAAAAGCGCATCGGGATCGGCGGCCCGCCGCACGACGTCGTAAGGCAAGATGAACTGGCCGAGATTTTTGTCGTAGAACGCGCCGACGGTCTGCAGGCGCGTGTCGCCGTAACCGGCCGGCTCCGGATAGGCATAGACGTAAAAGGCGGCGCGGCCATAGCCGCCGTTGCCCGGCCAGAACCCGCAGCTCGAGACTTCATGCGAATACGCTTCCGCCATCGCCCAATCGGACACGTGCGGCGTGTGGCCCTTGGGCGGCGGCGCGGTGCGGCCGGAAAACCGCGTCACCGCGAGGTCGAAGCTGCCCCAGAAAAAATGCACCGGGCTCGCTTTGCCGATGAACCGGGCGCGAAATTCCGTCATCACGCGGTTGGCCTGCACCAGCGCCTGATGGAATCTTTGCACATAAGCCGCATCATATTGCGCGTGCCTGCGGTCCGCTTCGAAGCGCACGCAGTTCTCGATTTCGCACGGCATGGTCCGGATGTGCACGTCGATGCCGAGCCGGCGCAACCGCTGCGTGAACGCGGCATGGAAATCGGCAACTGTCGTGGGCTTCAGTGCCAGGCACTCGCGCTGCCCGTCGCTCACGGCGATGCGCAGCTCATGATCGATAAAATCGAAAACCATGTCGAACGAGCGACCGCCATGGTAATTCGACGGCGCGACGAGTCCGCGCGAGGTGACATAAAACGTCACGTTCCACCAGTGATTCATCAGCGGCGTTGTCGCCATGCGCACCTTGCCGGCGATCTGCGTCCATAAGTGCAACGTCCCGCAGGTCTCGCTCCATGCTGCGAGCGGCAGGTCGGGCCATTGCGGGTTGTCGGTCATGGCCAGGTCCTACAATCCTCCGGCGCGAAAGCGGCAGGGCATCATCGCAGCAAATGCCCGAACTTTTGCAGCGCCTCGCGGCGCTCGTCGGCGGTCGGCATGTTCACCGCCGGAAATTTGTCGCGCCAGTGCCACGGCCGGCAGGCGTCGATGACGGCGCGGCTGTTGGTGTAGTCGCCGGCGGCTTTGCGCTCCGGCTCGATGCGCGGATCGAGCGGCGTCGACCAGGCGCCGCGGATCACGTCGATCGAGGTCGCCGGATCGGAGCGCGTGAGCAGCGCCCAGATCACCTCTTCGAGGTTCGACACGTCGATATCGTCGTCGACCGCGATGACATAGCGCCCGCAATAGGCGCCGACATGGCACTGCGCGGCAATATGGCCGGCCTGCTTGGCGTGGCCGGGATAGCGCTGCTTGACGGCAACGGCCAGCAACAGCCGCGCATTGCCGACTTCATGCGCCCAGGCCGCCGTTATGCCGGGCACGCCGGCCTTTTCGATGTTCTCGCGCAATAGCGCCGAGCGCACGACCGCGCGGTAACGGCAAATTTCGTCGGGCGGGCGCTGCGGCACGCAGCCGAGCAGGATCGGCTCGTTGCGGTAATAGACCGCGTGCACGTCGATCACCGGCTCGGGCCGTTCGTCGCTGCCGTAATAGCCGGTCCACTCGCCGAACGGACCTTCGTGGCGCACTTTGCCGGGCTCGACAAAGCCTTCGATGGCGATTTCGGCATTGGCCGGAATCGGCAGGCCGGTCACCGGGCCCTTGATGACTTCGACCGGCTGCCCACGCATGCCGCCGATGACGTCGAGCTCGCACACGCCCTGCGGCACCTCGCTCGAGCCCAGCAAAAAGCTCATCGGGTCGCCGCCGCAGACGATCACGACCGGCATGCGCTCGCGCCGCGCCTCATATTTGTCGCGCATCTGCCGGCCGTGCTTTCCGGGCGAGATGTAAAAGCCGAGCGTGTTGCGGTCGTGGATCATCACCCGGTAGGTGCCGCAATTGATCCAGCCGTCATCGGGATCGCGCATGATGTTGTAGCAGCCGGTGCCGATATAGCGGCCGCCGTCCTGCGGATGCCATTGCGGCGCCGGGAATTTGGTCACGTCGATCGCGGCGTCGGTCATCACGTTCTGCATCACCGGCCCGGTCGCGACGTATCTGGGCGGGATGCGGCGCTGCATGCCGGCGTGGGCGACGCGAAAGCTTTCGCTCAGCTCGAGCTTGTTGAGCTCGGCGGAGAAGCCGAGCGTCATGGCCTTGCGCTTGCCGGCGAAGAAATTGACCAGGAGCCGGCTGCCCGGCAGCGTCCCGGGCACGTGCTTGAACAAGAAGCAGGGCGCGGCGTCGTCGTGCGCCGACATTTCCGCCAGCATGCCGATGTCGCGCTCATACGACAGCCCGCCGACTTCCTTGACTTCGCCCAGCTTGTAGGCCTCGTCGAGCCATTGCCGCAGGTCGTGATACGGCAGAAACGGCGCCGTGTTGGAGCCCGCGGGGTTTTGCACCGCGCCGCCGAGCGGCGTCGCCGTCGGGTCGGGCATCGAGACCTGCTTGTTCATCACGCGCACCTTGTTTTGCTGGTTTCACCGTTCGGCAAAATGCTTATCTTGCTAAGGAATTCGGAACCCATCATCCTACCATGCAGGCAGACCCAGGCTCAAACCTGCTGCAGAGCTGGATTACGCGCGCTGCGGCGCGTGCGCCCGACAAGCCGTGGGTGATCGCCGCCGCGGACGGGCGCACCGTGAGCTACGGCGAGCTGCGCGATGCGGTCGGCCGCTTCGCCGCCTTGCTGCGTGCGCGCCGCATCGGCCGCAACGACCGGGTCGCGCTTCTTGCCAATAACGCGATCGAGCACTTGCTCTGCTATTTCGGCGTCATGGCCGCCGGCGCCACGATCTGCACCGTGCACGTCGAGATGAATCGCAATCAGCTCGGCAATATTTTCGAGCGGCTCAAGCCGCGGCTGATTTTTTTTCAGGCCGGCTTGGGGCTCGACGATCTGTTGGCCGGCGCCGCCGCGCCGCGCCTGCCGATCGGCCGCTGGCGCGGCGGCGAGAGCGACACGGTGTTCGGCGAAATCGCCGGCCACGCGCCAACCCCCTTTTCCCCTTCCCCGCTTGCGGGGGAGGGTTGGGTGGGGGCCGGTCCCGAGGACGACGCCGTCATCCTGTTCACCTCCGGCACCAGCGCCAGGCCGAAGGGCGTAGTGCTGAATTTTCGCGAATATCTGTCGAACATCGATCCGCTCGCCGACGGCTTTGCCATGACGGCGGACGATCGGCTGTACGATTTCCGTCCCTTCTCCTGGGCCTCGGCGCAGCTTCTCGGCGCGCTCGCCGTGGTCAACCGCGGCGCCACCTTGGTGCTGGCCGAAAAATTTTCGGCAAGCCGCTACTTCGCCCATCTGCGCGACCACGCCGTGACCATCGCGGCCGGCAATCCCACCGTGATCAACATCCTGCTCAATGTCGAGCAGCATGCGCATCGCGACAATCTGCCGAAGCTGCGCTTCGTCACGTCGAGCTCGGCGCCGCTCCTGCTCGAAGAATGGAAGCGCTTCGAGCAGAAATTCGGCATTCCGGTCGCCCAAGGCTGCGGCGCCAGCGAGGTGAGCTGGTTTTCGGCGATACCCGGCGAACAGCGCCGCCTCGGCACCGTCGGCCGGCCGTTCGCCTATCATGACGTCGCCGTCGTCGACGCCGACGGCCGGCGGTTGCCGCCCGGCGAGATCGGCTATGTCGAGGTCGGCGGCATGACGGATCACCCGTTCCGCTATCTGGGCGAGGACGGCGAGATCAAGATCCACAGCCGCGGCCGCTTCCGCACCGGCGACCTCGGCAGCCT
>JASHQS010000217.1 GCA_030038995.1 Xanthobacteraceae bacterium | reverse complement strand
ACCTCGCCGGGCGCGACCGAGAGGCTCAGATCGTTCAGGATCTGCCGCCCGCCGACCGCAACGTTGAGATTTTTTACTTCCAGCATCGCATTTCCTATTCCGAAATTCCTCAGCCGACACTGCCTTCGAGCGAGACCGCGATCAGCTTCTGCGCCTCGACGGCGAACTCCATCGGCAATTGCTGCAGCACGTCCTTGACGAAGCCGTTGACCACCAGCGCGGTCGCCTCCTCCTCGGACAGCCCGCGCTGCCTGCAGTAGAACAGCATGTCCTCGGAAATCTTCGAGGTGGTCGCCTCGTGCTCAAACACCGCCGAGGAGTTTTTCGCCTCGATGTAGGGCACGGTGTGGGCGCCGCACTGGTCGCCGATCAGCAGCGAATCGCAATTGGTGAAGTTGCGCGCGCCGCTGGCGCGGCGATGCGCCGTGACGAGCCCGCGATAGGTGTTGTTGGAGTGCCCGGCGGCGATGCCCTTACTGATGATGCGGCTCGTCGTGTTCTTGCCCAGGTGCAGCATCTTGGTGCCGGAATCGACCTGCTGATAGCCGTTGGAAATGGCGATCGAGTAGAACTCGCCGCGCGCATTGTCGCCGCGCAGGATGCAGCTCGGATATTTCCAGGTGATGGCCGAGCCGGTCTCGAGCTGGGTCCACGAGATTTTCGCGTTGCGGCCGCGGCAGTCACCGCGCTTGGTGACGAAATTATAGACGCCGCCGCGGCCCTTGGCGTCGCCGGGGTACCAGTTCTGGATGGTCGAGTACTTGATCTCGGCGTCGTCGAGCGCGATCAGTTCGACCACCGCGGCATGCAGCTGATTTTCGTCGCGTACCGGCGCGGTGCAGCCTTCCAGATAGCTGACGTAGGCGCCGCGGTCGGCGATGATCAGGGTGCGCTCGAACTGGCCGGTATTGCGCTCGTTGATGCGGAAATAGGTCGACAGCTCCATCGGGCAGCGTACGCCCGGCGGCACGTAGACGAAAGAGCCGTCGGAGAACACCGCAGAATTGAGCGTGGCGAAAAAGTTGTCGCTGATCGGCACCACGGTGCCGAGATACTTTTTGACCAGCGCGGGATGCTGTTGCAGCGCCTCGGAAATCGGCATGAACAGCACGCCGGCCTTGGCGAGCTCGGCCTTGAACGTCGTCGCCACCGAAACCGAATCGAATACGGCGTCGACCGCAACCCGGCCGTAGCCGTTGCCGCCAGCGTTCTCGCCGGCGGCTTGCTCGCCATCGGCCTGCTCGCCGTCAGCCTTGGCAATGCCGAGCAGCGCCTCACGCTCGCGCAACGGGATGCCGAGCTTCTCGTAGGTGCGCAGGATTTCGGGGTCGATCTCGTCGAGCGATTTCGGCCCCTCCTTGCGCTTAGGCGCGGCGTAGTAGTGGATGGCCTGATAGTCGATCGGGCCGTACTCGACCTTGGCCCATTTCGGCTCGCGCATGGTCAACCAACGCCGGTAGGCGTCGAGCCGCCACGCCAGCATCCATTCCGGCTCGTTCTTCTTCGCCGAAATGAAGCGGATGATGTCTTCGGAAAGCCCCTTCGGGGCCTTCTCGGATTCGATCAGCGTCTCGAAGCCATACTTGTACTGGTCGACGTCAATACGGCGGACCTGTTCGACGGTCTCTTGCACTGCCGGCATTCGTCCCTCCGCTCACGGTTTCAAGGACCGCGGGTTGGATTTAGTCGGTTATGGCGATGCTTTGGCTCAGTTTGTCCCTTTGCCGGCTCACCCATGCGGCCGTGGAACCGTTCCAACGGCCCTTGGAATCGATTGTCATGCAGCCATTTAGGCCGCGATACTGTGTCCCTTAGATAATGCTTTTGCGAGCTTTCTCCAAGCTCCGAGAAAGCGTTCGATATCGGCCTCGGTCGTGGTCCAGCCCACGCTCACGCGCACCGCCCCGCGCGTCAGCGCAGGCGAAACTCCCATGGCGGCAAGGACATGGGAGGGTTGCACCTTGCCGGACGAGCAGGCGGCGCCGGAGGACAGCGCGATGCCTTCGAGGTCGAAGGCGATCACGGCGGTCTCGGCCTTCATGCCTTCAACCGTGAACAAGCTGGTGTTGGGCAGCCGCTCGGCCGCTTCGCCGAAAATAACGGCGTGCGGGGTGATCGCCCTGACGCCGGCTTCCAGCGCGTCGCGCAGCATCCGCATCCGCGCGGCCTCGGCGAGGCATTGCTGCCGAGCCGCCGACGCCGCAGCCCCGAACGCGGCGATGCCGGCCACGTTTTCCGTGCCGGCACGCATGCCGCGCTCCTGGCCGCCGCCGCGGATCAACGGGTCCGGAAAGTGGATGCCGTCGCTGCGCCGCACCAAGGCGCCGACGCCCTTCGGCCCGCCCAGCTTGTGGGCGGAAATCGTCATCAGATCCGCGCCGAGCGCGTCGATATCGCAGGCAATGCGTCCCGGCCCCTGAATGGCATCGACGTGGATGAGGCCGCCTGCGGCGCGGGTGATCGCGGCGGCTTCGGCAACCGGCTGCACCACGCCGGTCTCGTTGTTGGCCAGCATGAGCGAAACCAGCGGCCGCGAGGCTCGCGCCAAGGCCCCGCGCAAAGCTGCAAAATCGACGCGGCCGTCGGGCCCGACCGCAATGTCCTCGATCATGCCCTGCGGGAACCGCCCGCCGCTGCGCACCGAGGAATGCTCGACCGTGGAGCGCAGGAGCCGCTCGCGCGGCCGCTTGTCGTCTGTGGTCTCGATGGAAGGAGTAAGCGCCAGCATGTTGGCCTCGGTCCCTCCTGAGGTGAAGAACACGTTGCCGGGCGCTGCCCCCACCAGAGCGGCAACCTGTTCGCGCGCCCGCTCGACAAGGCGGCGGGCGGCACGGCCCTCGGCATGCACCGAGGACGGATTGCCCGGCACGGCAAGCGCGTCTGCCAGCGCGGCCGCGGCCTGCGGCCGCAACGGCGCCGTGGCGTTCCAGTCGAAATAGCTGCGTTCCACCATGCGTTTCGTGCTCAAAGCTGTTCGGAATGCTTGCTTTTTATCCCCCCGCCTATGCTAGAAGGCGCAAGCCTGCCCGCTGGCGCGCTTCATGCACTTGGTCACTGCAAAAATCTTAAGACGTTTGAAAGACTTAGGCGCATCGCTTCGCACCGTCAAGGCGCCGCGCCGTTGCTCCTAACCGAGGCCTGATCCAAATGCCTGAGGTCATCTTTGTCGGACCCGCCGGCCGTATCGAGGGCCGCTACCATCCGGCGCCGCAGAAGAACGCACCGATCGGCATCGTGCTGCATCCGCATCCGCAATTCGGCGGCACCATGAACCACCAGATCGTCTATCAGATCTACTATGCCTTCGTGCACCGCAACTTTTCGGCGCTGCGCTTCAACTTCCGCGGCGTCGGCCGGAGCCAGGGCGGCTTCGACCATGGCATCGGCGAATTGTCCGACGCCGCCGCCGCGCTCGATTGGGCGCAGTCGGTCAACCCGGAAGCGCGCAGCTGCTGGATCGCCGGCTTCTCGTTCGGCGCCTGGATCGGCATGCAGCTATTGATGCGGCGGCCGGAAATCGAGGGTTTTATCTCGATCGCGCCGCCAGCCAACCTTTACGATTTTTCGTTCCTTGCCCCCTGCCCGTCCTCGGGGCTGATCATCCATGGCGACAAGGACGCGGTGGTGCCGCACCGCGACGTGACCACGCTCGTCGAAAAGCTCAAGACGCAAAAGGGCATCACCATCGAGCAGAAGGTCGTTCCCGGCGCCAACCACTTCTTCGACGGCAAGATCGAGCCGCTGATGAGCGCAATCAGCGCCTATCTCGACAGGCGCCTCGGCACCAAGGGCGGCAGGGCGACGACGGCGGCGT
>JASHQS010000216.1 GCA_030038995.1 Xanthobacteraceae bacterium | reverse complement strand
TTACGCCGTGATGGTGCGCTCGCCGCATGCGCATGCGCACATTCGCGCCATCTTCAAAGACGAGGCGCTGGCGGTCCCCGGGGTGCTGGCGGTGCTCACCGGCGCTGATTTTTTGGCCGACGGACTTCATCCGATTCCGCACAAGCCGTGGTCGGCGCATCCGGCGGAAATCAAATTGCGCAACAGCGATGGCGGCGAGCCGTTCACCGCGGCGCATTATCCGCTGCCGGCCGACAAGGCGCGCTTTGTCGGCGAGGCGGTGGCGATGGTCGTTGCCGAAACGCTTTATGCGGCGAAGGATGGCGCCGAGAAAGTCGAGATCGACTACGAAATCCTTCCCGCGATCGTCGAAACCGTCGCGGCGGCACGGCAAGACGCGCCACGCGTCCACGAGACGGCGGCCGCCAACGTTTGCTTCGATGCCGAGCTTGGCGATGCCGCGGCGACCGCAGCGGCGTTCGAGCGTGCCGCGCACGTGACGCGGTTCGAGACCTGGGTGCAGCGCGTCACCGGCGTGCCGATGGAGCCGCGCGCCGCACTCGCCGCTTACGATCCGACCAGCGGCCGCACCACGCTCTATGCCGGCAATGGCGGCGCCGTCCGCCTGAAGGACGACCTCGCCGCCATCCTCGGCGTGCCGTCCGACAAGGTGCATGTGCTGATGGGCGACGTCGGCGGCAATTTCGGCACCCGCGGCATGATCTATGCCGAGTTCGCCTTGGTCGCTTGGGCGGCGAAGAAACTCGGACGCCCGGTGAAGTGGATCATCGAACGCCACGAGTCGTTTCTGTCCGATTATCAGGCGCGCGATCTCGTTGTTGAAGCGGAGCTTGCGCTCGACCACAAGGGAAATTTCCTCGCCATGCGCGGCGCCAATCTCGGCAATCTGGGCGGCCACACCACGAATTTTTCCATGGTGCAGAAGGGCGTGCAGATGATGTCGAGTATTTACCGCATGCCCGCGGCGCACTTTCGCGCCCGCGCCACGCTTTCCAACACGGCGCCGACGCGGCCCTATCGCAGCGCCGGCCGGCCGGAAGTGATCTTCGTGGTCGAGCGGCTGATCGATCTCGCCGCCGGCGAGCACGGCTTCGATCGTGTCGCGCTGCGGCAGCGCAATCTGGTGAGGCAAAACGAGCTGCCGTACAGAAATCCGTTCGGTTTGACATACGACAGCGGCGATTACAGCGGCGCCATGGAGACGGCGCTGAAACTCGGCGATTGGGCAGGCTTCAAGCGCCGCCGCTCCGAGGCCAAAAAACGCGGCAAGTGCCGCGGCATCGGCGTTGCCAATTACGTCGATGTCTCGACCGGCGTGCCGCGCGAAAAGGCCGAGATTTTGGTCAAGCCGGACGGCATCGTCGAGCTGGTGATCGGCGTCACCTCGCAGGGCCAGGGCCACGAAACGAGCTTCGCCCAGCTCGTCACCGAATGGCTCGGCGTGCCGCTTGAATCGATCCATGTGATCGCCGGCGACACCGACCGCGTCACCGTCGGCGGCGGCGCGCATTCCGGCCGCGGCATGCGGCTCGGCTCGCTGGTGATCAAAAAGTCCTCCGACGACATCATCGAGAAGAGCGCGCGGATCGCCGAGTTCTTGTTGGAGACAAGCGCCGCCGATATCGAGTTCGAGGCCGGCCGCTTCACGGTGAAGGGCACCAACCATGCGGTCGGCCTGTTCGAGGTGGCGCGCGCAGCGCTCGAGCGCGCCGATCTGCCGGCCGAGCTGCGCGGGCCGCTTCGCGCGGAAAGCGACCAGACCATTGCCGAAGCGAGCTTCCCCTACGGCTGCCAGGTTTGCGAGGTCGAAGTCGATCCCGAGACCGGCGCGGTCAAGCTCGTCCATTATGCGGCGGTCGATGACGTCGGCCGCGCCGTCAATCCGCTGATCATCGACGGCCAGGTGCACGGCGGCATCGCCCAGGGCGCCGGCCAGGCGTTGATGGAACACGCCCATTACGATCCGCAAACCGGGCAAATGCTGTCCGGATCGTTCATGGATTACGCCATGCCGCGCGCCAGCGACCTGCCGTTCTATGCGACGGAACTCTCCGAAGTGCCCTCGACCACGCATCCGCTCGGCATTCGCCCGGCCGGCGAAGGCGGCACCGTGCCGGCGCTCGCCGTTGTCATCAACGCCATCGTCGATGCGCTTGCCGAATTCGGCGTGCGCCACATCGAAATGCCGGCGACGCCCGAGCGCGTATGGCAGGCAATCCGCGACGCAGGCGCAGCGCTGGCCCGTTAATTTACGCCGCAGCGGCGCGGTGCTAAGCTGCGCCGCCAAGCAGATGCGGGGAAGCATGGCGGATTATCTGAGGCTTGAGGCGCTGCGGGCAACGCCTTTGGTGCGTGAGCCGTTCGCGCATCTGATCGTGCCCGGCTTCGTCAGCGAAGCGGGCTTGGCGGCGATCAATGCCGATTATCCAAAAATTGCCTCGCCCGGCAGCTTTCCGACCGACCAGCTCGTCTTCGGCGTCGGCTTCCAAAAACTGCTCGACGAACTGGAAGGCGATCGCTTTCGCGAAGCGTTCGAAGACAAATTCGGCGTCGATCTCACGAACCGCCCGACCATCACCACGGTGCGCGGGCGCTGCGATCCGGGCGACGGCAAAATTCACACCGATTCGAAGACAAAAATCATCACCGTTCTGATCTACATGAATCCAAGCTGGGAAAATGCCGGCGGGCGGCTGCGGCTGTTGCGCTCGGCGCGCAACCTCAACGATATTATCGCGGAAGTGCCGCCGGTCGCCGGCACCCTGCTCGCCTTCAAGCGCAGCAACAATTCCTGGCACGGCCACGAGCCGTTTTCCGGCGAACGCCGCGTCATTCAGTTCAACTGGCTCACTTCGCAGGGCAACCGCCAGATCGCCATGCTGCGCCACCACACCTCGGCGTCGTTCAAGCGTGTGCTGCAGATGATTCTGCCGGGCCGTGCGTAGCGCGCGCAATTGCTTCTTTTCATTCCTATGCGACGAAGCCGCAGACCCCCACTCGATCTCTCCCCCTTTCAGGGGGAGAGAAGCGCGAGCCGCTCAAGAGGAGCAGGTTTTACCAACTCCAAGGGTGCCACCTTCCATTTCCTCCCCCTGAAAGGGGGAGGATCAAGGTGGGGGTCGCGGGCCGCTCGCGCGAACTTGGCGGCCCTCAGCGCAGGAGTCGGCTCTTGACCGTTTCACCGGACGAACTGCGCAGCCGCGACTTTTCCCGCATTCTGCTGATCAAATTGTCGGCCATCGGCGACGTGGTGCACACCATCCCGGTGCTCAACAAGCTGCGGCGGCGCTATCCGAATGCGCAGCTCGATTGGCTGGTCACGCCGGGCATCGCCGAACTCCTGCGGCATCATCCGGCCATCAGCAATGTGATCGAGTTCACGCGCGAGGTGCGCGCCGGACCCTTAAGTCTCGGCGGCATTGCGGCGCTCGCCGGTTATGCGCGGTCGGCGGCAAAACTGCGCGCCGCCGGCTACGATCTCGTGGTCGACATGCACGGCCAGATGCGCACCGCCTTGCTGGCGCTGGCAACCGGCGCGCCGGCGCGCATCGGTTTCGACCGGCCGCGCGCCGAGGTGTGGCAGGCGTCCGAGCGCGCGTTCCCCGAGCAGGCCCGCAAGCACGCCTGGCAGGGCGCGCGCGAAGGCAGCTGGCTCGCCTACACGCACACCATTGCGGTGCCGACGCTCGAAATGCACGCGGTCGACCGCTATCTCAATGTCGGGCCGCTGCTCGGCCTGGACCAGGGGCCTGCGGACTTTTCCTTCCCGATTCCGCCGGAAGCGGAGCGACGCATCGCGGCACTGTTCGATTACTACGACATCGCCAAAGCCAAGATCGTGGTGATGGCGCCCGGCACGATCTGGGAAACCAAACAATGGCGCGGCGAAGCTTTTGCCGAGGTGGCGCGGCAGTTTTTGCAAAAGAACTTTGCCGTCACCTTGATCGGCTCGGAGCGCGAGCGCGCGGTCTGCGATGCGGTCGCCGCGCTGGCGCCCGGCGTCGTCAATCTCGGCGGCGAAACGACGCTGAGCGAGCTGGCCGCGCTGATCCGCCGCGCCGCGATCTGCGTCACCAACGATTCGGGACCGATGCATCTCGCGGTGGCACTCGGCCGTCCGGTGGTCAGCGTCTTCGGCCCGACCGATCCGATCTGGATCGGCCCGTACCAGCGCGACGGCGCCGTGCTGCAGGCCAAGAACCTGCCATGCGCGCCGTGCTACCTGCGCCAGCTCCGCCGCTGCGCCTACGGCCACGCCTGCATGCACGGCGTCGCCGCCGGTGCGGTCATCGAGCGGATGGAAGCGATGCTGAAACAGAAAGGCGAAAAAGTTACGGCCGGCGCGCAGACGAGGCGCTAAGCCCGGCAATGACGCCGCCGTTCACTGCCAGTACGGCGGATAACCTGAAGAACGCTGCTCGGCCTCGAGGAGCCGCAGCATCGCCGGCCATTCCAGGACACCGTAAGGCCGCCGCGTGCCCGGCTGATAGAGGTGCGCGGTGTGCGCCAGCATGTTCTCGCCCGGCATGGTCAATTCCGTGCGCGCCGCCATGGCGTCGACCTGAGAGCGGCACGACAGTTCGAGCTGATACATGGTGTTGAACGCCTGCTGGATGGTGGCGCCGCATGTCAACAGGCCGTGGTTGCGCATCACCATGGCGTCGTGCGGCCCGAGATCGCGCACCAGCCGCTCGCGCTCGTCGAGATCGATCGCCGGGCCTTCGTAGTCGTGATAGCCGAGGTGACCGACGAAGCGGATTGAAGTCTGCGACAGCGGCAACAGTCCGCAGGCCATGGCCGAAACCGCCATGCCGGCGCGGGTGTGGGTGTGCAGCACGCAGGCGACGTCGGGCCGCGCCTTATGGATGGCGCCATGGATCACATAGCCGGAGACGTTGATGCCGTAATCGGTTTCCGGCTTCCACACGATATGGCCCTCGACGTCGATCTTGACCAGGCTGGAGGCGGTGATTTCCTTGTAAAGCAGGCCGTAGAGATTGATCAAAAGGTGCTCGGTGCCGGGAATGCGCGCCGTTATGTGGTTGTAGATCAGATCGGTCATGCCATACTGGTCGACGAGGCGATAGCAGGCGGCGAGATCCAACCGGGTCTGCCATTCCTGCGCCGACACCTCGTTGCGGATGCACTTGAAATCGGTCGAATAATTCACGGCGGCGCCTTTCCTTCGCGTTCGACCATATCGCGGCAGGCGGATCATGTCAGCTATCCAAACGGATCGAACATCGGACGCCGCGGTCGGCGGCTTTGCCACGCGTCCGGACCTCGCCGCCCAATACGTGCGCATGGGCGCGCGTTACGTCTCGACCAGCACCGATCTCGGCTTTTTGCTGGCGGCCTGCACGGCGAAGGCCAAGGAAGCCCACGCCATGGCGCGCGATTGAACGAGCCACTACGAACTCAGGAGCGATGAAAATGCTTGAACTGCGCCCGAGCTGCGAATGCTGCGACAAGGATTTGCCGCCTTCGGCCCCCGACGCGATGATCTGCACCTTCGAGTGCACGTTCTGCCGTGACTGTGTCGAGACCAGGCTCAACGGCGTCTGCCCGAATTGCGGCGGCAATTTCGCGCCACGCCCGATCCGGCCGGCGGCGGCGCTGGCCAACAATCCGCCGTCCACGCGCCGCGTTTTCAATCCGGCCGGCTGCGCAGGAGCACAGCGGGCGAATTGATGACTGCCTTCATCTACCGCTCCGACCCGGTCCGCGTCGTCTTCGGCGCCGGCGCGCTTTCAGCGCTCGCCGCGGAGGTCAACTTTCACAAAATGTCGCGGCTGTTGGTGCTGTGCTCGCAAAACCGCGCCGATTATGCGCGGCGCCTCACCGCGTCGCTCGCCGACCGCCGCGTCGAAATCTGCAACGCATCAGCGCCCAACATGCCGCGCGCGGCGTTCGAGCGCATCGTCGCCGATCTCAAGCGCATCAACGCCGACGGCTTTGTCGTGGTCGGCGGCGGCTCGCCGATCGGGCTCGCCAAGGCCGCGGCGGCGGCTACCAAGCTCCCTTACATCGCCGTGGTCACCACCTATTCGGGCTCCGAAATGGCGGCGCGCTGGTATGTCGGCGTCGCCGACAAGCGCGCCGGCGGCAACGACCGCGCCTGCCTGCCGGCGACCGCGATCTACGACCCGGAGCTGACGCTCGACCTGCCGCCGCGCATTTCCGCAGCGAGCGGCATGAACGCGATGGCACATGCGGTGGAAAGCCTCTACGGCATCGACACCAATCCGGTGGTGCAGATCATGGCGGAGGAAGCGGTGCGTCGGCTTGGCCAAAGTCTGCCGAGCGTGGTTAAAGCGCCGCGCGATCTCGAGGCGCGCAGCGAGGTTTTGTACGGCGCCTGGCTCGCCGCCAATTTCCGCGCCGAAGTCGGCCTCGAACACGCCATCGCGCAGCGCGTGCGGCAATGGTTCGATCTCGACCACGCCCATGCCCATGCGATCGCCACGCCTTACGCGATCGGCTTCAATGCCGCCGCGGCGCCCGACGCCATGGCGCGCATCAAGCGCGCGCTCGGCGTGCCCGACGCCGCCTGCGGCCTCTACGACCTCAACGTCCGGCTCGGCCTGCCGACCGGGCTCAAACACCTCGGCCTGCGCGAGGCCGATATCGACAAGGCGGTCGAAGTGGTGAGCGCGGTGAAGATCGAGCACCCGCGGCCGGTTTCGAAGGCCGACCTCGCCGAAATCATTCGCCAAGCCTATCATGGCGAGCCGCCGCGCTTTTGAGGCGGCAAAGACGGCGCGCACAGCAAAGGATCGGCCATGACGTGGGTCGGCCCCGCCATCCGCGCTGGCATCTTCGCGACAGCGCAGCTTGTACGGGTAATTCCACCGGTACAAGAATCCAACTGGACTCGCTCACGAGTGCTGACTTCCAGGCAGCGGGGTTATACCATGGCGATGAGTATCGTTGATATTCCTGAACAGGTCGGCAGGGTCTTCAAGTATTCACTGCGAACAAAGACGAGCTTTGTGCTTTCTTTATTCACGGCCGTCCTCGTGCTCGGGTTCGCCTGGGACCTGCTATACGAATTTTTCTATACCCGCATTTTAGGCCCCCGCGGCTTAGGCCATGACGCCTACGGTCCGGATTACTGGGTCGGCTTAGGCGTATTCGGAGCGGTCCTGCCACTGGGCTACGGCGCCATCCAAATAGTGAGGGCCTGGCTCCTGACCCGTCCATTCACGCCTGATAAATTTGGAATTGCGATTGCGCCTTTCAAAGTCCTCACTCTGGACCCTACCTTTCTGGGCACTGCCAACAAACTGGGTACTCTCGATGAGGCAATGCAGCAATATTTTACCGAGGCCAAGAAAGCGACGGACAACGAGGGCTGGTTGGACGAGTTCAGCCTTCGGTTTCTGCCTCCTTACGTGCGGATCGAAAACAGGGAGCAAGCCAATCGTTGGCGAACAAGGTTGAACGCTGCCCTCGTGGTTTCGGGGGAGGTCGTAGTCGAGGGCCAAAAACTGCAGATGAGACAGGAACTGGCAGGGACCGAGGTCAGTATGCACATAAAGGGCGGCCAAACGGCGGACCTGGATACAGCCGGACAGCTTCTTGCGGTCTTTGCCTTGTCCAGTGCTGGATTCATTCTGCGCGATCAAGGAAAGCGTGAGCGGGCGATTCAGATGTTCAGCCTCGCTCACTCTGTATCCGTCAAATTGCCGAACCAGGGAGGGAGTATTACCGCCGGAATCCAGCAGCAAATCGACAACCTGAATCCACCAAAAAAAGGCGCTGCTCAGCTTCAGCCAGCTTAGACCCAGCGCCTATCAGCATGCTCGTAACGGTGAGCACTTGCTGTTGGCTGCGCGTACCGCAAGCGCTGCCCGCTCACGCCGGCCGCTCGCGCGCCGAGACGATGGCGAGCCACAGATAGACGCCGAGCAAGGCGATCTCGGTCAGCACCACGAACGCGCTGCCGCCATAGACGCTGGGGAAGAACAGTTCGACCATCGCCATGGAAACCACCGAAGTGAGCCACACCACCGCCCCCCACGGCGCGGCGAGCCACAATCCGACCGCGGCGACGAGATCGATCACGGCGAAGAACACGGTGACCGAACGCCACGCCATCGACTGCATCTCGAACGCCTGATTGGCCGGCACGCCGATGCTGCAGATCTGCGCCCAATGATAAAGCCCTTTGACCAGCGACACCGCCGCCATGACGCGCAGGAACAGCACCAAATATTCGGTCCACGTACCGCCAGCCGGCGCCTTCACCCGCACCGGCTCGATCAGATCGCTCGGCCGCGTGCCGCGGATGGCGACCTTGCCGGGCATGTGGCCGGCCACTTGGCCGGTTGCCGGGGCCGGTGCTTGGGCTGGTAGGTGGGCTGGCGCCGGCACTTTGGCCGTCACCTGAGCCGCCACTTGGGAAGCCGCTGGCGCAGTCATTGCGGCGGCCGCCGGAGCACGCGCGAATGCGGCACCTTGGCTTCTGCCTTGCGGCGTGCCTGGAGGCGTGCCACGCCGCGTTTGATCGCTCATGCCATCCGACCCCCGACCGCCCCAAGGAAGAACCAGCGATAGAGACAGACCAAAATTCCGTCAACGCTGTGGCGGGCTCGGCCGAGACGGGCTAAAAGGCCAGGGCAAAGGACACTTCGGAGTCGCTCCCATGGCGATCAAGCTTGGCCGGCCGCTTGAGCGCAGCCGCGTCGCGCCCGGCCCCGGCTTTGCTCCACTGCCGCTCAAGGACCGTGCTGAGCAAACG
>JASHQS010000215.1 GCA_030038995.1 Xanthobacteraceae bacterium | reverse complement strand
TTGCCCGGTGCGCGCGCCCGAAACTTCGGCCACTTCCTCGAGCTCGCGGTGGATTTGCGTGATGCCGCTCGAGGCAAAGCGCATGCCGTAGGGCAGGCACAGCGTCACATAGGCGATGAGCAGGATCCAGATCGTGTCGTAGACGCCGATCGGCACCACCAGATAGGTGAACAGAATGCTGGCGCCGACGATGACGCTCGGAATCGCAATCGGTGCCGAAGCGAGCGCGTCGAGAAGCCAGGCGAAGCGCGATGCCGAGCGCCGCGCGATCCAGGCCATGACCAATGTGAGCGCGACCACTGCGGTTGCCGCCATCGCCGACACGAGAACGCTGGTGCGCACCGCGTCGAGAAAGATCGGGTAACGCAGAACGTACTGATAATTCGCCAGCGTCGCCGGCGGCGGCGAGCCCATGAACGGCTGCGACAGGTTGCTGAAGAACGACTGCCAGGCGAGCGTGAACAGCGGCAGGCCGAGGGTGAGCAGGAAAAGTCCGCCGATCGACAGCGACACCGGCCAGCGCCAGCGGCCGAGCTCGATGCGGGTCGGCATGTAGCCTTTGCCGGTAATGGTGGCGAAGGCTTCGGCGTTGCGCGTGGCGCGGCGGTAGAAATAGACGGCGACCAGGCAGACCGCGAGCAGCGTCAGGCTCAGCGCGCTGGCGACGCCGAATTCCGGCGGCGTGTCGATGGTGGCGGCCTGAATCTGCGTGGTGAACACGTCGATCCGCGCCGGCCGGCCGATCACGCGCGGCACCTCGTAGGACGACAGCCCCATGATGAACAACAGCAACAGGCCGGACAAAATGGCGGGGCGCAGCAGCGGCAACGTGATCTTCGGCAACACCTGCCAGTAGCGGCCGCCGCAGACGAGGCCGGCTTCCTCCATGCGCACGTCGAGCGCGCGCAGCGCCGGCCCGAGCACGAGATACGCGAGCGGAAAATAATGGCTCGACAGCGCCCAGATCATGCCGCCCATGGAATAGATGTTGAGCGGCGCGTTGCGTAGTCCGAACGCCGATTTGAGCACCGCATTGATCCAGCCGATATTCGGTGACAGCACGAAAATCCACGCCATGGCCATGAGCAGGCCCGGAACGGCGAATGACAACAGCGCCAGATTGTGGAACAGCGCGCCGCCCGGCGCGTCGGTGCGCTCCACCACCCAGGCGACAAAGCCGCCAATCACGAAAGTGAGCGCTGCGGTGCCGGCGGCATAGACGAGAGAATTGCCGATGAGCCGCAGAATGCGCTCGCTGGCATAGGCCTCGACGAAATTATCGAGCGTGAAGGCACCGAAGCCGAGGCCGGTGTCCTCGGTGAACGCGGTGAGCAACAAGGCCGCCACCGGCACCAGCACGAGCCAGATGCCGATGGCGACGCAGAGGATCAGCAAAAAATTCGGCCGCCGCCAGCGGGCTAGGTCCTGCAAAAGCTTTGCCGATTGATCGATGGCGACCACGCAAAACTCCGCTGAACCTGCTCGTTGGTCAGAAATCAATGTCCCTTGAACAGCTCATTGAACTTGCGCTGCCATTTGCCTTCGTCCTGCGGGGTCAGGAGCTCGGTGATGACTTTCTTCTGGTGCATCGCCCTGACGATGCCGGGCGGATTGGATTCGACATCCGGCCGGGTCGGGATGCGGCCGAACTTGGCGAGGAAAGTCTCGCATTGCTTGCTCAGCATGAAGTTCGCCGCCAGCAGCGCCGTGTTGGGATGCGGCGCCTTGGCGCTGACGCCGACCGCGCCGAAGAACAGCGCCACCGGATCGAGCGCGAAGGTATCGATCGGCCCGCCGGCGAGTTTCACGTTCATGGTGAGGTTGACGTATTGATTGAGCCCCAGCCAGTACTCGCCGGAGCCGACCGAGCGCGCCGCAGCGAGATGGCCATCGGTCACCACCGGCTTCACCGTCGCGACGATGCCCTCAATGATCTTGGTCGCTTTGTCGGCGCCATAAAAGTCGAACATGGCCTTGAGCCATTCGTTGTCGGTGCCGTCGATCGCGACGTGGCCGACCCATTCCGGATGTTTGGCGAAATCCGCGTAGGTCTTCGGCAGGGCGGCGGCGCGCACGTGCTGGGTGTTGTAGTCCGGCGCATTATAGTTGGCGTAGACGCCGTACCAACGCCGCTGCGGATCGCGGGCTTCCGGCGCAATGTTCTTGGCTTCCGGCGGGTCGTATTGCAGCAGCTCCTGCGGCGGCATCTTGTTGATGGTCGCGGTCTGCGCGATGTCCCAGGCCTTCCTGTTGGCGCGGTATTCGAGCGTCATGCGCGACATGAGAATGGCGTCGGAGGCGCGCACGTAATCGACCTTGATGCCGGTGGCGTCGGTGAACAATTTCCACAGCGGCAAGCCTTCGCCCTCGTTGGTCGAGGAATAGATGGTCATCTCGCCGCCTTCGGCCTTGGCGGCCGCGAGCAGTTTTTGGTCGAGCCAGGCATGATCGGCCGCCGCCGCCGGCATGGCGCAACACGATGCCAGCATCAGGCCGGCAAGGCCAGCAAGGCCGGCGCGCCTGAGTTCGCGATGCAACAAGGACGCCTCCCGCGCAAGAGTCCGGCGCAGATTACAACACCGCTTTGCGCCGGCCGTCGAGCCCCGGCGTGCCGCGGAGGGCGGTGTCATTGCTGCAGCCTCTTTTTCCTGTCATCGCCCGCGAAAGCGGGGCATCCAGTAATCACGAAAGCATCGGCGATTACTGGATGCCCCGCTTTCGCGCATAGGCGCTAAGATAACTCTGTTTCCCGGATGCGGTGCAGCGCGAAGCGGTGCACCGCTGATCCGGGACCGTCCCAGACTCCGCAACTTGTTACGATCCCGGGTCTGCAGCGCACCACTTCGCTGCGCTTCGTGCTGCGCTGCGCCCGGGAAACGCAGCTACTTTAGCGCCCGTGCGCTTTCGCGGGGCATGACAATGTTGCTCTACTTCTCGGCGGCGTGCCAGTTCGGCTCGGGCGGCGGCTGTTGCGGCTTAAAGCCGAAGGCGCGCGCGAACCGTTTGGCGTAAGCCGCCCAGACCTGCGGATTGATGATGCGCGCGACCGGCTTGCCGTCGAGCGCATCGAGCATCTGCTCGGCGGCGATGTGGCCCATCTTGACGCGCGCCTCGCGGGTGACGCCGGCCATGTGCGGCGTGACCATGACGTTGTCGTATTGCATCAGCGGGTGCTGCGCCGGCGGCGGCTCCTTTTCCCAGACGTCGAGCCCGGCGCCGGCGATTTTCTTGTCGCGCAGCGCCCGTTCCAGCGCCTCCTCGTCGTGGATCGAGCCGCGCGCGGTGGTGATGAAATACGCGGTCGGCTGCATCAGCGCGTATTCGCGCGCGCCGATCAGCTTGCGCGTTTCGGCGGTCAGCGGGCAATTGATCGAGACGAAATCGGAGCGGCGCAGGAGTTCGTCGAGCTCGACCTTGCTGGCGCCGCGGGCGCGCACGACTTCGGCGTCGAGATACGGGTCGTAGGCCAGCACCCGCATGCGGAACAATGCGCCGGCGAGTTCGGCGATGCGCCGGCCGACATGGCCGAGCCCGACGATGCCGATGGTTTTGCCAAAAACCTCGCCGCCGATGTAGTCGATGCGGCGCTCGATCTTGCCGGCGCGCAGCGCGCGGTCGCTCTCGCCGACGCGCTTGGCGAGGCACAGCATCATGCCGATGACGTGCTCGGCCACCGCTTCGGCGTTGCCGCCCGATTGGTTGACGACGAGGATGCCGCGCTCGGTGCAGGATTTCACGTCGACGGTATCGTAGCCGGCGCCGTTGGTCGAGACGAGCAGCAGATTGGGCGTCCTGTCGAGAAGCTCGGCGCCGGCGTGATAGTGCTTCACCAGCTCATCGCGCGCCGAGCCGGTCTGATAAGCGTGCGCGGCGCCCAGGACTTCGAGCGCGGCAGCGTCGGGGATTTTTTGCTCCAGCATATCGAGCCGTATGTCGTCGCGCTTGCCGAGCATCTCGGCGAAGCCCAGCGGCCGATGCGGCGCGACGTAAAACACCCGCTTGCTGTTGACTGCATTGTTCATTGCCGCATTCCCCCGTTCTGCTCGAGCCGGCGCCGACCCTCGCGCCGTACCGTGGTCCGATTTGTAGCCCGGATTGCGCGGAGCGCAATGCGCAAGCGCCGGCGCCGCTCAAACTTCGCTCCCGGATTTCGCTTCCGCGAAATCCGGGCCACGTTGCCAAAGGCGATTGCCAACGCGCTGGTGTCGCCGCAGGTCGCCGCGCGATTTGCCAAGCTCAACATCGAATCGCGGCAGAATACGCCGGAAGAATTTCGCGCCTACGTCGAAGCGCAGATGCAATTGTGGAGCCGCGTGGTCAAGGAAGCCCATATCAGGCTCGGCTTAACTCGTGATACCGCGGCCGTCTGATAACCCGCTCATTCCCGCGAAACACCTCCATGTCATCATCCGCGCAAGCGGATGATCCAGTAATCACTGATATCATCGCGCTTACTGGATGGCCCGCTTTCGCGGACCATGACAGATAAGAGATCGGCTCACACGCAGAACGGCTTGGCGCCGCGCCGCTCGCCGCCGAATTTGCCGCACGTTGGCGCGGTGGCATCGCATTGACAAACAGCGGTGCGGTGACGCAATTGCCATGCCGTTGGGCTTCGCAGTACATTATATCTGTTGATATCTGTTGCCGTTGCGCAGCGCCAAAACTGGGAGGAATTGGGATGAGCTTCATGCAGCCTGGAATCCGCCGGCGCGCGCTGCTTGCCGGTGCCGCCTCGGCGCTGGCCCTGCCGGCGGTGCTCGCCACGGCGCGGGCTGCCGACAACAAGACCTACGTGATGAAGCTCGGCACCGCGACGATCAACGAAGCGCAACACCAATGGTGCAAGTGGTTCGTCGCGATGGTGGAGAAGGATTCCGGCGGCCGCATCAAGGGCGAGATTTATCCGGCCAGCCAGCTCGGTCCGATCCCGCGCGAGATCGAAGGCGTGCAGTTCGGCGCCATCCAGGGCTACATCGGCCCGCCCGAGTTTTTGGTCGGCGTCGATGCCCGCTACGAGGTGATGTCCGCGCCCGGCCTCGTCGCCGACATGGCGCATGGCATGCGCGTCGCCCAGGACCCGCAAATGCAGAAGATGATGTTCAGCTTCGGCGCCCGGAAGGGCATCCACGGCGTGGCGCTGTGGGTGTCGCAGCCGTCGTCGATCATCTCGCGCACGCCGATCCGGCATCTCGCCGACATCAGGGGCAAGAAGCTGCGCGTGCTCGCCGCCGACATGCAGCAGGAAATGCTGCGCCGGCTCGGCGCCTCGCCGGTGGCGATGACCCTGGGCGACGTGCTGCCGGCGATCCAACAGGGCACCATCGACGGCGCCGTGCTGGCCACCACGGTCGACGCCACCATGAAAATGTACGACGCCGCCAAATACATCACCGAGACCGGCCAGCCGTTCATCTTCTCGATGGCCTTCATCTCCAAGAAATGGTACGACGCGCTGCCCAAGGATCTGCAGGCGATCATCGACGCCGACGCGCTCAAGGCGGCGACGCAGGTGAACCCTTGGGCTTCCGACTTCTACGAGAAGCAGCGCAAGGCCTGGAGCGAGCACGGCGAGCTCATCAGCCTGCCGGCCGCAGAGCAGGCCCAGATGATGAAAGACATCGCCGCCGTCGGCGCCGAGGTCGCCAAGCGCAAGCCGGGGCTCGACCAAGCTTACGACACCTTCGTCGAGGTGGCGAAGCGCACGCAACAATAAACGGGCGACGCGAGCGCGCATGCCGGACGTGCTCGGTGCGCCTCACGTCGGGATGTGACGCAGGATGCGACTGCCGCCAGCTTGCCTCGATATCTGCCGCAGCGCGCCAAAAAATGCAGCCGCGTGCTTGAAAAGGGAGGAACTGACATGCGCCGCATCAATCGCTCTATAGCCGCGCTCGCCGCCGGCGTCGCGGCGCTGTCGCTCGCCGCCACGTTGTTCGGCACCGCGCACGCCGAGGAGCAAACCTATGTGATGAAGCTCGGCACCGCCACCATCAACGAATCGCAGCACCAATGGTGCAAGCGCTTCGTCGCGATGGTGGAGAAGGATTCCGGCGGCCGCATCAAGGGCGAGATCTACCCGGCGAGCCAATTGGGGCCGATCCCGCGCGAGATCGAGGGCGTGCAGTTCGGCGCCATCCAGGGCTATGTCGGCCCACCGGAGTTTCTGGTCGGCGTCGACGACCGCTACGAAGTGCTCTCGGCGCCCGGGCTGATCAAGGACATGGCGCAAGGCGCGCGGGTCGCCGGCGATCCCGCGCTGCAGAAGATGATGTTCAGCTTCGGCGCCGACAAGGGCATCCACGGCGCCGCTTTGTTCGTGGCGCAGCCGTCTTCGGTCATCGCCCGCACGCCGATTCGCCATCTCGCCGATTTCAAGGGCAAGAAGCTGCGCGTGCTCGCCGCCGACATGCAGCAGGAGATGCTCAAGCGGCTCGGCGCCTCGCCGGTGGCGATGACGCTGGGCGACGTGCTGCCGGCGATCCAGCAGGGCACGATCGACGGCGCGGTCGCCGCCATGACGGTCTACACCACCATGCATTATTGGGACGCCGCCAAATACGTCACCGAGACCGGCCAGCCGTTCATCTTCTCGATGGCCTTCCTGTCGAAGAAATGGTACGACGCGCTGCCCAAGGATTTGCAGACCATCATCGATACCGACGCCGGCAAGGCCGCGGCGGCGGTCGATCCCTGGGAGGTCACCTTCTACGGCAAGCAGCGCCAGATCTGGGCGCAGCACGCCAAGCTCATCAGCCTGCCCGCCGACGAAGAGGCGCAGATGCTCCGCGCGCTGCAACAGGTCGGCGCCGAGGTCGCCAAACGCAAGCCGCGGCTGCAGCAGGCCTACGAGGTGTTCGCCGCCGCGGCGAAGCGGGCGCAATAGGCGACGCGAGTCAAATTCTGGCGCGCGCCGAGGCCGACGCACGCATTTGCCGGCTTTGCGCCGCGGCGATTCAGCGCAGACGCGGCTGCTTGCAGGGCGTGATGTCCGTTTGTTGCCGCAATTCGGCATCCGATCCCGATAATAATGTATTGTTCGCCGACAAACAAAAAATACCGGCATTCAACTCGGCAAAAATTTGGCGCGCCTTCGCATCAAACATACTTGCCATGCAAACGAAGGCATAACGGATCGCGACAGCAGTGATATGAGGCGACGCCGCATCTGATCGATGCGGCGCTTCTATTTGTTTGATCCGCCATCCTCACGGATTGGCGGTTTTTTGTCGGCAGATGGAAGCACGGCAAACTCGAAGCAAGCGTAGGAGTCGAGCGCATGAAGTTGGCGACCTTGACGATGGCCATTGCAGCCGCATGTGCATTCGCGCAGTCCGCCGAGGCGCGCGGATATCATCATCATTATCGTTATCGCTATGCTTATCATCATGACCGGTACCGTCATTTTGCGAGACGGCACGTTCACTTCCGGCACTACCCGACGGAGGCGCATTTCCGGCACCCTGCGGTCGAGGCAGGCGGCGCGCATGCCGGCGCGGCGCCTTATGCGGGCTGGGTGCGGCGGCAGCAGGGCTACCAGCCGCGCGGCTACGAGCCGCGGCGCACGGCCTATCGCGGCGGCTACGGGCCGCGCCCGGCGGCCTGGTGCGGCTGGTACATGCGCCAACTGCTCGGCGTCGCCGATCCGGCCTTCAATCTGGCGCGCAACTGGGCGCACTGGGGACACGCCGGAGCCCCCGGCGTCGGCGCCGTCGTTGTCTGGCCGCACCACGTCGGCAAGATTGTCGGCCGCGACGGCGGCGCGTGGGTGATCCAATCCGGCAACGACGGCCACCGCGTGCGCACCCGGCCGCGCTCCATTGCAGGCGCCATCGCCATCAGGTGGGGGTGAGCGCAGCGAAACAGCGCCGCATCGGACCAAGCCGACGGGGTCCCACAAAATCGCGCAGCGATTTTGTGGGACCCCGTCGCCGGAAACCGGCGGCCGTCCATTCTCATCGCCCGCGATTGCCGGTATAAAAATCCTCTCCCGCTGCGCTTTCGCTCCGCGTGGGAACGATGTGAGGAGAAACGCGTGCAAAAAAAATTTGGCATCGGGCAGCCCGTCCCGCGCGTGGAGGATCCGCGCTTCATCACCGGCCGCGGCCGCTATGTCGACGACATCGAGCTGCCGCGCCAGTGCCATGGCGTTCTGGTCATGTCGCCGCACGCCCACGCCCACATCAAGCGCATCGACAGCGAAAGGGCCAAGGCCGCGCCCGGCGTGCTCGCCGTCCTCACGGGTGCCGACGTGCTGGCCGACAAGCTTGGTGGTCTGGCGCCGCCGATGCCCGAGGACATGGGCGGGCCGAAAGGCTTTCGCACCTTGCGCGCCATCCTTGTTACCGACAAGGTGCGCGCGGTCGGCGATCGCGTGGCGTTCGTGGTCGCCGAGAGTTTGGCGCAGGCGCGCGACGCCGCCGAGTTGCTCGACATCGAATACGAGACGCTGCCGGCGGTGACCGACGTCGAGGACGCGGTCAAGCCCGGCGCGCCGGTGGTTTGGGACGGCGCGCCCAACAACGTCTCGTTCACGCTGATGATGGGCAACAAGGACGCAACCGAGGCCGCGTTCGCCGCCGCCAAGCATGTGGTGACCCTGAAACTGCGCAACAACCGCATCACCGCAAACTCGATCGAGCCGCGCGCCGCGATCGGCCAGTATCATCCCGGCAGCGAGAGCTACACGCTCTATTCGACCTCGCAGAATCCGCACGGCACGCGCTCGGCCGTCGCCGGCCAGGTCCTGAAAATTCCCGAGACCAAGCTGCGCGTGCTCTCGCCCGACGTCGGCGGCGGCTTCGGCATGAAGGCCGGCGGCTATCCGGAGGACGCGCTCGTGGTGTGGGCGTCGCGCAAGGTCGGCGGCCGGCCGGTCAAATGGACATCGACGCGCGCCGAGGCGCTGCTTGGCGACTCGCAGGGCCGCGACCAGGTCGTCACCGGCGAATTGGCGCTCGACGAGGCCGGCAGGATTTTGGGCCTGCGCGTCAACGCGCTGCACAACATGGGTTCGCACGTGTTCGGCGCCGCGATGGTGGTGCCGCTGTTCGCGCTGCGCCTTGCGCCCGGCGTCTATCAGATCCCGGCGGTGCACGTCGTCGGCCGCGCCGTGCTCACCAACACCATTCCGCTCGCGCCCTATCGCGGCGCCGGCCGGCCGGAGGCGACCTATCTGATCGAGCAATTGCTCGACCGCGCCGCGCGCGTCATCGGCATCGATGCGGTCGAGATCAGGCGGCGTAATTTCATTCCCGCCGCCGCCATGCCGCACAAGCTCGGCACCGGCTTCACCACCTACGACAGCGGCGATTTCGTCCATGTCATGGACGAATGCCTGAAACTCGCCGACTGGAGCGGTTTTGCCAGGCGTGCGGCGGAGTCGAAGAACCGCGGAAAACTGCGCGGCCGCGGCGTCGGCTACTTTCTCGAAGAAGCCGCGGTGTTCAACGAGCGCATGGTGCTGCGCTTCGATCCGAGCGGCATGCTGACGATTCTGGCCGGCACCCATTCGCACGGCCAGGGCCACGAGACGGTGTACGCGCAGATGGTCAGCGAATGGCTCGGCGTGCCGTTCGAGAACATCCGCTTCGTGCAGGGCGACACCGACGCGGTGCCGATCGGCCGCGGCACCTATGGCTCGCGCAGCATGCATGTCGGCGGCAATGCGCTCAAACGCGCCGCCGACGCCATCATCGAGAAGGCCAAGCCCATGGCGGCGATGATGCTGGAAGCCGCCGCCGGCGACATCGAATTCAAGGACGGCGCGTTCCGCATCGTCGGCACCGACCGGGCGCTGCCGCTCACCGCGGTGGCGCAGGCGTTCTACCGCCCGGCGATGCTGCCGCCGCAATTCGACGTCGGGCTCGAGGCCTCCGGCACGTTCGCAGCCGAGCCGCCGAATTATCCCAACGGCTGCCATGTCTGCGAGGTCGAGATCGATCCCGAGACCGGCCTGGTGACGCTCGATCGCTACGCCGCGGTCGACGACGTCGGCCGCGTCATGAACCGCCTGTTGTGTGAAGGCCAAATCCACGGCGGCGTGGCGCAGGGCATCGGCCAGGCGCTGATGGAGCGCATCGTGTTCGACGAATCGGGCCAGCTCGTCACTGGCAGTTTTCAGGATTACGCCATGCCGCGCGCCGACGATTTGCCGGAGTTTTCGTCCGAGCTGACCGAGGTACCGGCCAAGACCAACCCGCTCGGCGTCAAGGGCGCCGGCGAGGCCGGTGCCACCGGCGCGCCGCCCGCGGTGATCGGCGCCGTGCTCGATGCCCTCAAACCGCTCGGCATCGACCACCTCGACATGCCGGCAACGCCCGACCGCGTCTGGGCGGCGATTCATACTGCGGCCGCCATGAAGGCGGCGGCGGAAGCCTAGCGCATGATGAAGTTAAGTTGATTCACCGACGATGGAGGCGTTTACCGGAGAGTCCGCTTTCGCGGACCATGACAGATCAACAATGACGGCTACTGCACCTTCAGCCCCATCAGGTTGGCGATGAGGTTGCGCTGGATCTGCGAGGTGCCGGCGGCAATGGTGGCGGCGCGGGAGTCGCGGAAGTGGCGCTCCATGTCGAACTCGGCGCAATAGCCGAAGCCGCCGAGCACCTGCATGCCCTGGCTCGCGATCTTCACGTAGGTTTCCGAGGTGAAGAGCTTCGCCATGGTGATCTCGCGCAGCGCGTCCTGGCCGGTGGAGACGAGCCAGGCGGCGCGCCACATCAATGTGCGCGCGGCCTCGACCTCGGTCTGCATGTCGGCCAGCATGTGGGCGATCGCCTGATTGGTGCCGATCGGCCGGCCGAACTGTTTTCTCTCCTTGGCGTATTGCACGGCGAGATCGATGACGCCCTGCGCGGCGCCGACATTGCCGGCGCAGGACGCCGCGCGCTCGACCGCCAAGCCGGACATCACCACGTCCCAGCCGTTGTTCTCGCCGCCGACCAAACGGTCCGGCGGCACGCGCACGTGATCGAACGTGAGCTCATAGGTGCCGGTCGAGCGGCGGCCCAGCATGTCGAGCTTGCGCAAGGAGAGCCCCGGCGTGTCGTTGTCGACCAGAAACAGCGACAGGCCCCGCCGGTAATGCGCGGCGGGATCGGTCTTGACGTAAAGATTGATGACGTTGTTCTTGGCGCCGGCCATCGAGGCCCAGATCTTGCGGCCGTCGATCACCCATTGATTGCCGTCGCGCACCGCGGCGGTGCGCATGGCGCCGATGTCGGAGCCGGCATCGGATTCCGACATCGAGATCGAGAATTTGATGTCGCCGGCGAACAGCTTCGGCAGCCAACGGCGCTTCTGCTCTTCGGAGCCTTTGCGCAACAGATTGAGCCCGCAAAAAATGTTGCCCGTATAGGCCATCACCAGATCGGCGGAGACGCGCGCGATCTCCTCGGCGACGACCGCCATGTCAAGGAGCGTGCCGCCGGCGCCGCCGTACTCTTCGGGAAACGGCAGCGCCAACAGCCCGGCCGCGGCGAACGCCTGGAACAGCTC
>JASHQS010000002.1 GCA_030038995.1 Xanthobacteraceae bacterium | reverse complement strand
CTCAAGGGCCTCAAATCGGCGCCGCAGCACGCGCTCGCGGTGGAGCGCGCCTGCTGGCAGGGCGAGGCGGTCTGCGCCGTCGTGGCGCGCACGCGGGCGCAGGCTGAAGACGCCTGCGCGCTCGTCGCCGTGGATTACGAGGCGCTGCCCGCCGTCACCGACGCCGAAACGGCGCTCGATCCGGCAACGCCGGTCATCCATCCGGAGCTTGGCGACAATCTCACCTTCGAGCGCACGCTCAATGTCGGCGATGCCGCCAAAGGCTTCGCCGAAGCCGACGCGGTCGTGGCGACCACCTTCGTGTTCGGCCGCCACACCGGCGTCACCAACGAGCCGCGCGCCATCGTCGCCGACTGGAACCCGGGCGAAGAGCGGCTGACCGTCTATCAGGGCACGCAAGCGCCCCACATGACGCAAAATCTTTTTGCCAAGCACCTCGGCCTCGAAGAGCACCAGGTGCGGGTGCTGACCAAGGACGTCGGCGGCTCGTTCGGCATCAAGGTGCACATCTATGCCGACGAGATGGCGACGGTGGCGCTGTCGAAGCTGCTCAAGCGGCCGATCAAGTTCGTCGCCGACCGGCTGGAAAGCTTCGTCACCGACATCCACGCCCGCGACCACCGCATCCACGCCAAGATCGGGGTCAAGCGCGACGGCACGATCACCGCCTTCGCCATCGACGACTTGACCGGCATCGGACCGTATTCGGTCTATCCGCGAACCAGCGGCATCGAAGCCAATCAGATCGTCAGCCTGGTCGGCGGGCCCTATACGTGCCCGAACTACCGCGCCCGCGCCCGCGTCGTGTTTCAGAACAAGAACGTGATGTGCCAATACCGTGCCGTCGGCCATCCGATCGCGACCGCGGTCACTGAGGGATTGATCGAACTGGCCGCGGCGCAGATCGGCATGGATCCGGCCGAGATCAGGCGGCGTAACCTTTTCCCCGACGACAAATATCCGGCGACCGGCGCCGCCGGCCTGAAATTCGAGCGGCTGTCGCACCACGCCTCGCTCGTCAAGATTTTGCAGATGATGGATTACGCCGCGCTGCGCGCCGAGCAGGCGCGCTTGCGCCAAACGCGCGGCATCCATCGCGGCATCGGCTTTGCCTCGTTCATCGAGGTGACCAACCCGTCGGCGGCGTTTTACGGCGTCGGCGGCGCGCGCATCTCCTCGCAGGACGGCGCCACCGTGCGGCTCGATGCCGCCGGCGCCGTGTTCGTGCATTCCGGCGTCACCGAGCAGGGCCAGGGCGCCGAAGCCGTGTTGGCGCAGTGCGTGGCGACGTCGTTCGGCGTGCCGCTCGAGCGCGTGCGCGTCATCACCGGCGACACCGACAACACGCCCTATGGCGGCGGCACCTGGGCGTCGCGCGCCGCCGGCATCGGCGGCGAGGCCGCCTGGCAGGCCGCCAAAGTCTTGCGCGGCAACGTGCTCGCCGCGGCTGCCTCGATCCTGCAGGCCGACCCGAAGGCGCTCGATATCCGCGGCGGCATCGTCGTCGATGCCGACACCGGGCGCGAGCGCATGGGCCTCGATGAGGTGGCTCGCGTCGTCTATTTCCGCCCCGATACGCTGCCGCCCGGCTTTCAGGCCGAGTTCGTGGCGACGCGCCATTACGTGCCGCGCAGTTTTCCGTTCGCCTTCACCAACGGCGTACAGGCCTCGTATCTGGAAGTCGACATCCGCACCGGCGCGATAAAACTGTTGCGGCACTGGTGCGTGGAGGATTGCGGCACCGTGATCAATCCGCAGCTGGTCGATGAGCAGATCCGCGGCGGCATCGTGCAGGGCATCGGCGCGGCGTTGTTCGAGCATTGCCTCTACGACCGCGACGGCCAGCTCCTCAACGGCAACATGATGGATTATCTGGTGCCGATGGCGGCCGAGATGCCGGATATCGACGTCGGCCACGTGGTGACGCCGACCGCCGATTCCGAGCTCGGCGCCAAAGGCACCGGCGAAGCCGGCACCGCCGGCGCCCCCGGCTGCGTCCTGAACGCGGTCAACGATGCGCTGCGCCCGCTCGGCGCCGCACCGATCACCGCGATGCCGATCACGCCGGAGCGGGTGCTGGCGGCGCTGCGCCGAAATTGACCGTCCGTCATTCCGGGTCGCGGCCGAAGGCCGCGAACCCGGAATCCATAACCACGATCCTCGCATAAGAATCTCCGGCCTTCTTCTCAATCTTTTGGGACAGTAATTATGGGCCGGCGGGCCCGGTCATCGACCGGGCATGTCGCATCATCAATCGTCGTTGTGATGCTTGATGATGACCGTCTTGTTGTTGTCGTGGTGATGCATAGGCGGCGGCGCGACTTCGTTGTAGACCGGATGGCGGTGCTTATGAATGACGACCGTGTCGGCCAGCGCCGCGCACGGCGCGGCGACGCCGATCGCGGCGAGCGCGGCCAGTCCAAGGGCAAGTTTCCGCATTGGTAAATCTCCTGTGGTAACAGTTCCGACTCACCAATGCGCAGCGAGAATAACCGTTCCCCTCGAGCCTCGCTCGCTTCCGCCTGCGCGGCCGCGCTGCCATCTTCGCGCTCCGCGCTACGGAGGCGAAGCTCGCAAAACAAACTTGGAGGGCTGTTCGCTTGGAGTGGCTCTACGGCGAGCTGAAGGAATTGACGCGTGGGGCGTCGGCGCAAGCGGCCTCGGCTTCTTGATCGTCATTCCGGATTGCCGCAAAGCGGCAAGTCCGGAATCCATAACCACCAACGCCGGGCGTATGGATTCCGGGCTCGCCGCTTCGCGGCGCCCCGGAATGACGGGTTACTTGCCGCGGGCTTCGGCACTCTCACGCCCGTTCGGCAGCACCACGCAGGCGCCGCCGGACATGATCAGCTTGTTGCACAATTTCTGCAGCGCCGGCCAATCGTCGCCGACGATGCGGATGGCGTAGCGGATGGCGCTGCGCGGGCCATAGGCGCGGGTCTCCACCGCGACCGGCGCGCGGCCGCCGATCACGGACGCGTATTGCTTGGCGGCGCGCCGGTAGGCCGCCCAGGCCACGCTCGCCGACCAGTTCGCGGTGATCTGCAGGCCCCAGCGCGGCAGCGGCGCGCCAGCCTCGGCCTGCCGCGGTTTTGGCAGGATCAGGTTGGCAAGGGTCGTGCACGGCAGGCCTTGCGGGATCGCGGTTGCGGCGGCCTTCGGCGGTGGCGACGACACCCATTCGTCGGCCGTGCGGCCGGTGGTCGCCGCCACGTAGTTGCGCGTCTCGTCCGGCAGCGCGCCCTGCCCGGCGAGCCAGGCGGCGACCCGTCCCGGCCCGGCGTTATAGCCGGCCGCGGCAAGCCCGAGATTGCCGAACTGTTTGCGCAGATCCGCCAAATAGCCGGCCGCCTTGTGCAGCGCCGCGATCGGATCGAACGGATCGGCGAGCCCGCGGAAATCCGCGGTGCGCGGCATGAATTGCGCGATGCCTTCGGCGCCCTTCGGGCTTATGGCCTGGGCATTGAAGCGGCTCTCCTGCCAGATCACCCGGGCAAAGAACGCGACCGGCAGCCCATTTTCCCCCGCCGCCTGCTCGACGGTACGGCAGATATCGCCGGCGGTCGGCTCGTGCGCAGCTGTCGCGCCCGCCGGCTGCTGCGCCGCACCGGGTTCGGTCTGATCGCTAACAGAGGGCGCCGGTGCCTGCGCCACGGCCTGCGCGCTCCACACCACCAAAGCTGCGGCGATCCACTTTCCCCAAGGCCTCATGATTCCGCTAACGCGCGAAGCGCGCTGCGGTTCGTGCATCAGGACCCTTTGATTGATTGATAGATTGAAACTACTTCTTCCCGATTTGCCTTAAACCATTCCGTTCCCGCGCCATGAATTTTGCGACCGCGGTATTCGAGTGTGGCATGAATTGCGCGCTCCAATGAACTGCAATCATGTGTCCTGATTTCGAGCAAAAGCGTGGGCTTATCGGGGGTCCCTGTAGTGATCTGTGCTGCAATGCGCTGCACTGTGTCAACTTCAGTCCTACCTATCTTCAAACGATCAGGCGCACAACGATATCCATAAGCATATACAATCTTTGAACCTTCTCCGAGACGAATGACGTCGCTAGTATCAACAGCTTCTGCAACTTCGCTTAGAGCTTCGTCTTCGCTGATCCCGGTATCAGTGTCGCCTGCTGCAGTAGGAAGATATTGCTCAACTTCCGCAACCGGGTAGAGCTGCCCCTGTGTGACCTGCTCAAGCGTGAATCCATTAGCTGGAGCCGCAGCAATGTACTTAGCCATGCGCCTTGCGTAGTAGGCTTGTTTTTCGGCGTCCTCGGCCAGATTATACTGATTAAGGGCCCACGTGAATTGGGCCCGCTGTCCTGCCAAAGTTGCCATTGTTCATCTCGATTAGTGGGCGCAGATCCAGCTACACCCCAACCCGCTTCCCCTTCAACGCCGCCCCAATCTCCTTCAAAACCGCCGGATCGTCGATGGTCGCCGGCATGGTCCAGGGCTCGTGGTCGGCGATTTTTTTGATGGTCCCGCGCAAGATTTTGCCGGAGCGGGTCTTGGGCAGCCGCGCCACGGTGATGGCGAGGCGGAACGAGGCGACCGGGCCGATTTTTTCGCGGATCAGCGCTACGCATTCCTTCTCGATCTCGCCCGGCGGCCGGTTGACGCCGGATTTGAGCACGATGAAGCCGCACGGCACTTCGCCCTTGAGCTCGTCCTTGATGCCGAGCACGGCGCATTCGGCAACGTCGGGATGGGCGGCCAGCACTTCTTCCATGCCGCCGGTGGAGAGCCGATGGCCGGCGACGTTGATGATGTCGTCGGTGCGGCCCATCACGGAGACGTAGCCGTCGGCGTCCTTGAAACCGGCGTCGGCGGTTTTGTAGAAGCCGGGGAATTCGGCCAGATAGCTTTCGCGGAAGCGCTCGTCGGCTTGCCACAAGGTCGGCAGGCAGCCGGGCGGCAGCGGCAGCTTGACCACGATCGAGCCCATCTTGCCGGGCGCGACCTCCTTGCAGGCTTCGTCGACCACGCGCACGTCGTAGCCCGGCATCGGCACTGTCGCCGAGCCGTATTTCACCGGCAAGGTGCCGAGCCCGACCGGGTTGCCGGCGATGCACCAGCCGGTCTCGGTCTGCCACCAATGATCGAGTACCGGCACGTGCAGCAGGTTTTCCGCCCACATCACGGTGTCGGGATCGGCGCGCTCGCCGGCCAGAAACAGTGTGCGGAATTTTGACAGGTCGTAGCGCCCCAAAAACTTGCCGGCCGGGTCTTCCTTCTTGATGGCGCGGAACGCGGTCGGCGCGGTGAACATCGCCGCGCAGCCGTGCTCGGCGATGACGCGCCAGAACGCACCGGCGTCGGGAGTGCCGACCGGCTTGCCCTCGTAGAGGATCGTGGTGCAGCCGTTAAGGAGCGGCGCGTAGACGATGTAGCTGTGGCCGACCACCCAGCCGACGTCGGAGGCGGCCCAATACGCTTCGCCCGGCTCGATGCCGTAGAGATATTTCATCGACCATTGCAGCGCGACCATGTGGCCGCCATTGTCGCGCACCACGCCTTTGGGCCGGCCGGTGGTGCCCGACGTATAGAGAACGTAGAGCGGATCGGTCGCCGCGAGCGGCATGCAATCGTAGGCCGAGCGGGCGTGAACGAGCGCGTGGTCGCGCATCGCTGCCCAATCGCGGTCGCGGCCGGCGATGAGCGTCGCTGGGAGCTGCGGCCGCTGCAGGATCAAACAGGCGGCGGGCTTGTGCCGCGCCAGCGCGATGGCCTCGTCGAGCAGCGGCTTGTAGGCGACGGTGCGGCCCGGCTCGAGCCCGCAGCTCGCCGACATAATGAGCTTCGGCTTGGCGTCGCCGATCCGCGTCGCCAGTTCCCGCGCCGCAAAGCCGCCGAACACCACCGAATGCACCGCGCCGATGCGCGCGCAGGCCAGCATGCCGATCACCGCCTCCGGCACCATCGGCATGTAGAGAATGACGCGATCGCCCTGTTGCACGCCGAGATCGCGCAGCATGCCGGCGAGCACCTGCGTCTCGGTGAGCAGGCGATGATAGGTGATGGTGCGCTTTTGGCCGGCGAGCGGCGAGTCGTAGATGATCGCCGCCTGTTCACCGCGGCCGGCATCGACGTGGCGGTCGACGGCGTTGAAGCAAGTGTTGCACACTCCGCCGACGAACCAGCGGCCGTAAATGCCGGCCTTCGGGTCGAAGACGGTTTTGGGTTTTTCGAACCAGGCGACGTCGTCCGCCGCCTCGCCCCAAAAACCGATGGGGTCGCGCTGCCAGCGCGCATAGACCTCGTGATAGCGGCTCGAACGGGCGTCCATGGCTTTTGCTCCGATCAAGTATAATCTCATCGCCGGGCATGGCGAATAGCGAATGGCGAATAGCGAATAGGGCAAGGTGTCTCATTCCCCATTCGCCACTCGCTATTCGCCATTCGCCGTTTTTGCTAGGCTCGGCGTTATGCCAACCACCCCCTACGACACCGATCTCGACCGCAATCCGGCGAATTTCCAGCCGCTGACCCCGCTGTCGTTCTTGGCCCGCGCCGCCGCGGTATTTCCGGAACAGACCGCGATCGTGCACGGTAAGCGCTCCTCGACCTATCGCGAATTTTTTGCCCGGGCCCGGCGGCTGGCTTCGGCGCTCTCTCGGCGCGGCATCAGGCGCGGCGATACGGTCGCGACCGTGCTCGCCAATACGCCGGCGATGCTCGAAGCCCATTACGGCGTGCCGATGGCCGGCGCCGTGCTCAACGCCATCAACACCCGGCTCGACGCCGCCATCATCGCGTTCATCCTCGACCACGGCGAAGCCAAGGTGCTGATCACCGACCGCGAATATTCCAAGGCCGTAAAAGCAGCGCTGGCGCGCTGCAAGGCAAAACTGCTCGTCATCGATTACGACGATCCGGAATTTGCCGGCGCCGGCGAGCGGCTCGGCACCATCGAATACGAGGACTTTTTGCGCGCGGGCGACCCGGATTTTTCGTGGCTGATGCCGGACGACGAATGGGACGCGATCGCGCTCAATTACACGTCGGGCACCACCGGCGACCCCAAGGGCGTGGTCTACCATCACCGCGGCGCCTATCTCTTAGCGCTCGCCAACGTCATCACCTGCGGCATGGGCAAGCATCCGGTCTATCTGTGGACGCTGCCGATGTTTCATTGCAACGGCTGGTGCTTTCCCTGGTCGCTGTCGGCCGTCGCCGGCACCCATGTCTGTCTGCGCGCGGTGCGCGCGGCGGCGATGTACGACGCCATCGCCGGCCACAAGGTCACGCATCTGTGCGGCGCGCCGATCGTCATGGCGACCCTGCTCAACGCCCCGGCGCACGAGAAAAGGCCGCTGCCGCACGTCGTCGAGTTCATGACCGCCGCGGCGCCGCCGCCCGAAGCGGTGCTCGCCGCAATGAAGGCCGCGGGCTTCAACGTCACGCATCTCTACGGCCTCACCGAGACCTACGGCCCGGCCGCGATCAACGATTGGCATCGCGAATGGGACAAGCTGCCGCTCTCCGAGCAGGCGGCCAAGAAGGCGCGCCAGGGCGTCGCCTATCCGGTGCTGGAAGCGCTCGACGTGCGCGATGCGCAAACCATGGCGCCGGTGCCGCGCGACGGCGAGACGCTCGGCGAAGTGATGTTCCGCGGCAACGTGGTGATGAAGGGTTATCTGAAAAACAAGGCGGCGACGCAGAAGGAATTCGCCGGCGGCTGGTTTCATTCCGGCGATCTCGGCGTCATTCATCCGGACGGCTACATCCAGCTCAAGGACCGCTCCAAGGACATTATCATTTCCGGCGGCGAGAACATTTCGTCGATCGAGGTCGAGGAGGCGCTGTACAAGCACCCGGCCGTGCAGGCCGTCGCGGTGGTGGCCAAGCCCGACGAAAAATGGGGCGAAACGCCGTGCGCCTTCGTCGAATTAAAGCCCGGCACGAGCGCCACCGCCGAGGAGCTGATCGCCTGGTGCCGGAACAACCTCGCCGCCTACAAATGCCCGCGCTACGTGGTGTTCGCCGAGATTCCCAAGACGAGCACCGGCAAGCTGCAGAAATTCAAGCTGCGCGAGGTGGCGAAGACGGTTTAGCGCCTCACGCCGCCTTCGCCTCCATCACTCCGACCACCAGCCGCTTGCCGAGCGCGCGCAAGGCGGCGGTCAGCGCCGGCAATTTGGTTGGATGCCGCGGATCGAGAATGCGGCGCGCTTCTCTTTCGTTCTTGCCGATACGGCGCGCTAGCTCGCTTTTGCTGAGACCCGACGCAGCGAATGCCTCCAGCACGGCGAGCTTGGCGGCCACGTCCGGCACCACCGCGACGTTTGATCAGCTCGCGTCCTTCGGCGCGCGGCTTTGGCAGTGGCTTGTCGCGTTCGAGATAGCTGAGCAGCGCCAGGCCGAGCGCCTCCTCGGCCATGGCGCGCGCGTCGGCCTCGCCGCGCCCTTGCGTGATCGCCTCCGGCACATCGGGAAATGTGACGACGATGTTGCCGCGGCGCTCGCCCCGCTCGAACAGCGCACGATAGACGTAGGAGCGCATGTCGAATTTCCCAACTGCGACTTGCTGAGGCCGTGGTGATCATACTTGCTGTTGAGCGATTTCCGTTCGGAGTGAACCTCTTACTCGTCATGCGCGGGCTTGACCCGCGCATCCATGCTGAGGAGCCGATAATTGATGCTGTTGGCAAGAGTGCGCAAGTTCAACCGCGGCATGGATTGCCGGGTCAAGCCCGGCAATGACGATTTGGAAGATTTAGTCGAAGCGGGAAAACTCAAATACCTGCCCGGCACTAGGCCAAGCATGCCAAGAACGAGTCCGTTTCGCTCCCTCGGGGAGTGGCGCAAACTGAATTAATCGCCGCGGCTTCCGCCGCTCAGTGCACCAGCGCTTGCTGCTTGAGCCGCGCGATCTCGTCCTTCACGTACAATTTTTTCCGCTTCAATTCCGCAATTTTGAGGCCGTCGGTCGATGGATGCGCCAGCGCTTCGGAGATTTCCTGCTCCAGGGCCCGGTGCCGCCGTTCGAGTTCCGCAAGATGCGATTCAATCGCCATGTGGCCTGTCTCCTTGCGTTATAATTGTGCCTCAACCGATCAGGACGCTTTCGGTGACTCTCCACCCATATATGATACGCCGTTTGCGGCGCCGCGGAAGGCCCCGGCGCGGTCTCTCCCCTGCGGCAGCGCGCGCGCTGCGGGCTTGTCGGGCGTTAACCAAGACGCGATAATCCGCCCTGCCTGCCGGCTTGAGCCGTGCCCAGAGAGCGAAGCTGCCACTTATAGGCGCGACCAAGGCGAAATGACCAAAGAGGAAGAACGCGAGCTTCGCGCGCAACTGGCGCGGCTGCAGCAGGAGCACCGCGACCTCGACGCCGCGATCACGGCGCTGCAGCACACGCCCGGCGCCGACGTCATCCAGGTGCAGCGGCTGAAGAAGCGCAAGCTGCAGCTGCGCGACCGCATCACCTTCATCGAAGACCAGCTCACGCCGGACATTATTGCGTAACTCCAACACGCTCCCCTGCAGGGGAGGGTGAACAAGTGCGCTTCTCGCTTTTCCGCGCGTACATGGCGGCGTCGGCGCGGGCGACGAGGTCGGCAGGCGCATCGAGCGCGTCGATCAGCGCCACGCCGGCCGAGGCGCCGACATGGAGTATGGCAGCGCCGCAGCGCACCGGCTCGGCCTCGATCAAGTTCTCCAGCGCGGCGGCCTTGGCGACGGCGGCGGGGCCGCGGACGTTCCACAGCAGCACGACGAACTCGTCGCCGCCGAGCCGGGCAACGACGTCGGAGGCGCGCACGTTGCGGGTCAATGTTGCGGCGACGGCCTTGAGCGCCGCATCGCCGGCGGCATGGCCGTGGCGGTCGTTGACCGGCTTGAAACCGTCGAGATCGATGAAGAGCAAAGCGGCGCTCGTGCCATAGCGTTTTACGTAGGCCAGCGCGCGCTTGAGCTCGCGCTCAAAACCGCGGCGATTCAGGAGCTCCGTCAGCGCATCGATCTCGATCTTGGTTTCGAGATCGCTGACCTTGGCGCGCCATTGGGCAAGCTGCGCCGCCAAGCGCTCGACCTCGGCGGCAAGCCGCTTCACCAGCGAGCGCGACGGCGCCTTGCCGTGCAGCGCGGTTTCGGGCGTGCTGTCCTGGTCGAGCCGCGCCCGCGCGCGGTTGGCCGGCGTCCGCCGCAATACAGCCGGCTTGCGCCGCGACGCAGCCCCACGCTTCATCGGCCTCCCCGTATTCCCCGGCGAATCGGTAAAGCGAGGATAGCTCGGCCGGTCGCGATCGTTTGCAGGCGCTGCCGCCGGTCTGCCGCTACTTTTCCCACATGCGGCGGATTGTCGCAGAGGCGCGCCGGACAGCGCGGCCGGCTCGGACTTTTCATGAAGCCTGCAGGTAGGCGAGCGGTTCGGTTTGCGTATCGTCGAACACCGCGGCGGTCAGCGGGCCGCCGAACACCGCCGCGGTGTCCAGGTTGAGCCGGTTGCTCAGCAATTCCGGCATGGCGGTTTCGAGCGGCGTGTGGCCATGCACGATGAGCCGGCCGTAATCGCGCCCGTCGTTGAGGAACGGCTCGCGGATCCAGAGCAAATCCTGCTCGTCCTGGGCATCGAGCGGCTTGTCCGGATCGACCCCGGCATGGACGAAGAAGCGGCGGCCATCGTCGTAGCTCAAGCGCAGCGCGCGCATCCAGGCAAGATGCGCGGGCGGCAGATCGCTGGCGGAGCGCACGCCGTAGCTCAAGAGCGTGTGCGCCCCGCCGTTGAGCAGCCAACTGCTCAGCGGCGCGACGCCGTCGAGCAGTGCCAGCACCCACGCCTCGTGGTTGCCCAGCAGCGCAATGAGGCGCTCCTTCAGCTCATCCTGCAGGTCCATCATGGCGCGGACGACGCCGGCAGAGTCTGGGCCGCGGTCGATGTAATCGCCGAGAAAGACGAAGTGCATAGCGCGGCCGTCGGCATGCTGCCGGCATGCTTCGACCAAGGTTTTCATCTTATCGAGCGAGCCGTGGATGTCGCCGACGGCGTAAGTGAGCGCCATTGCTTGCATTTCCCCGATTTACGAACTCTCCCAATGATGGCCATAATCAGGCACCATCGTTCAGTGCCCGTTCACCTATAAATGGGAACTCTAGGTCAAAGGGGGCGGTTGGGATTCGTTGAGGAACAGGTCGAGGTAATGCCATGAAAAAGGTTGTGACTGCTCTCGTCGCCGTTGCGGCGCTGGCCGCGGTGGCTTTGGCGACTGCGGGATCCGCAGAGGCGCGGTGGGGCGGCTGGGGCCGCGGCGGCTGGGGCTGGCGAGGTCCAGGCCCGGTATTCGGCGGCTTCGTGGCCGGAGCGCTGGTCGGCAGTGCGCTGGCGGCGCCTTACTATTACGGATATCCGTATTACTACGGCCCGTATCCGTATGGCCCATGCGCTTGGCGGACCTACTGGAACGGATTCCGCTGGGTGCGCGCCTGCTACTGAGCGCTGCGAGCGCGCTCATCGGGCGACCCGACGCCCTCGCGTCCCGCGCGCGGGACGCCTGGGGTCGATCGGTTATTGACGTGAACTCATGGATGTGAACTCTGGGCGCGATCTGTCGCGCCCATCCAACTTCCGCCAAAGACTCCGTCCTCAATGGCGGTAAGTAACTTTTGGGCCGTATCGCGGCCTCGGGGGTGCCACGGGGGGACTTCCGCCTAAAGAACCTCAGTCGGATCGGTGCCCGGCCGATCGCTTAAGGAGAACCTATGCACAAAGCGCTCATCGGGCTCGCCGCCGCAGCGAGCCTCGGCCTTGCGACCGCGGCCATGCCAAGCAGCGCCAATGCCGGTTGCTTCGGCTGTGCCGTGGCCGGCGGCGTCCTCGGCGGTGCGATCCTCGGCGCCGCCATCGCCAACTCTGCGAATCCTCCTCCGCCGCCGCCGGGTTATTACGGCTATCCGCCGCCCCCGCCGCCCTATGGCTATCCGCCGCCGCCGGCCGCCTACGGACCGGGGCCCTATGCGGCGGCGCCGCCGCCCTGTCATTACGAGAAGCGGCGCGTGTGGGTCGAAGCGGTCAACGGCTACCGGATTCGCTCGGTCCGGATCTGCCCGTAACCGAACCGCATTGTTACGCGGCAGCGTCATCGTTGCACCGGCCGGCTTATCCTAAGCCGGCCGGTTTTGTTTGGTCATCGGCCGATAAAGCGGGATGATTTCCTATCGATCAGAGAAAGCCGTTGCGATCGACGGCGGCCTAACGCGACGCCCGGCCCCAGTCGCCGCCCGCTAGTGCAATCCGGCGCTCTTGATGCAGGGCGCGACGAGCTTGGCGAACCGCTCTTCGTAATCCTCGCTCACCTTGTGGTGCTCTTTGGCGTAGGCGATGTTGGCGGGCGTCACGGCATCGGCTTGGGCGTTTGCCAGACATGTGCAAAAATCCTTTATCGTCTTGCGCCCCACGTCCGGATAATCCTGGTGCGCCTTCCTGGCGCAGGACCGGTGCACGCGCTTGATGAACGCTTCGCGCACCGGGCCCTTCAGCTCGGCATTCGTTGCCCGACAATGTTCGGCTCAGTTTCGACACTTAATCGGGGATAATGACAATTGATCAGGCTGGCGCTAAGCGTGGAGCGCATTTGCATCGCGGCGGATGAGATGAGCAACGTTGACAAATTTGCCGACGCAGCGCGTCCGATGTTGGCCGCAATTGCTGCAATCGGCCAACGCCTCGCGGCCGCATGGCGCAACCGCAGCCGCCGCGGTCGGGCGCCCGCCTACGCTACGCTGCTGATGTGGACCGCAATCATCTTTGTCTGCGCCTATGTCGGCGTCGCGGGCGTACTGTACGTGACGCAGCGCTCGCTGATGTATTTTCCGGAAAAAGTCCATACCACGCCGGCGCAGGCCGGATTGCCGGAAGCCGAGGAGGTGCCGCTCGTCGCCGCCGACGGCGTGCGCATCACCGCCTGGTACGTGGCGCCGAAGGACCGAAAACCCGTCATTCTTTACTTTCACGGCAACGGCGGCGCGCTGCGCTACCGCGTCGAGCGTTTCAAGAAGCTGATCGCCGACGGCATCGGCCTCGTCGCGCTCGAATATCGCGGCTATGGCGGCAACCCGGGCAGCCCGACCGAGCGCGGCCTGATCGCCGATGCCGAAGCCGCCTACGCCTTTGCCGCCGCGCACTATCCGGTGCAGGAGATCGTGGTGTGGGGCGAGTCGCTCGGCAGCGGCGTCGCGGTTGCGCTCGCGGCGGAGAAGCCGGTCGGCCGCGTCATTCTCGAAGCGCCGTTCACCTCGGCGGCAGCGGTCGCGGCGCTGCGTTATTGGTACGTGCCGGTGCGGCTTTTGATGAAGGATCAATTCCGCTCCGATGCGCGCATCGCCAAGGTGACGGCGCCGCTCCTGATCCTGCACGGCGTTCACGATCAGGTCGTGCCCTACGCGATGGGCGAGCGCTTGTTCGAGCTCGCCAACCGGCCCAAGCACATCGTGCGCTTCCTCGACGGCGGCCACGAGGATCTCGACGCCAACGGCGCCCTGCACGCGGTCGGCCGTTTCCTGGCGGGGGATTTGGATTAAGTCATTCCGGGGCGCGCCGCAGGCGCGAACCCGGAATCCATACTCACAACAAGTGCAGGACGTGCTTCGCCGTGATTATGGATTCCGGACTTGGCGCGACGCGCCAATCCGGAATGACGCGCGCCCTTACTGCGCCGCGGTCATCAGCTCGAGCACGTGGCCGTTTAAGTCGCGGAAATAGACGCCGCGGCCGCCGCCCCAATCGTTGAGCTTGCCGTCTTCCAGGCTCCACGGCGCGCTGCCGAAGGCGATCTTGGCCTTTTTGATGCGGCCGAAGATGGCGTCGAACTCGCGGTTGGTGACGTGGAAGGCGTAATGGTGGCTCTCGAAATCGGCGTCGTCGTCGAACAACAGCGTCAGCGTCTTGTTGACGCGCACCGGCGCGAAGTGGCCGGTGCGCCCGCGCTTGAGCCCGAACAGATCGGCAAAGAATTTCGCCGCCGCGGCCTTGTCGCGCGCCGGGACGATGGCGTGGTTGAGAACGATGGTCATGGCTCGCTCCCTGGCTCGCTTTCTGGCTCGCTTCCTCAAAACGTCTGATAGGCTTGGCCGACGTGGCCGCCGACGCGGGCAAAGCCGGCGACGGCGGGTGCGTATTTTTCGTCGAGATTGAGCGCCTTGGCGTACGAGCCGGCGGCCTTCTGCTTCTGCCCGAGGCGCTCGTAAGCGAGGCCGCGGCTCGCCCATGCCTTCTTGTCGCTGGGGTCGTTCTGCACCGCCTGGTCGAGGTCGCTCGCCGCGGCGCTGTTGTTGTCGAGCGCGAGATACGACAGCGCCCGCGCCACGTACGGCTCGGCGCGCTGCGGCGCGAGGCCGATCGCGGTGGAAAAATCGTCGATGGCGAACTCGTGCTGGCGCTGGCTTTGATAGAGCAGGCCGCGATTGTAGTAGGCTTCCGCGTCGTCGGGGCGCAGCGCAATCGCCTTGTTGAAATCGGCCAGCGCCTGCGCGCTGCGGCCCTGCAGGCTGTAGACCACGCCGCGGCCGAGATAAGCCGGCGCATAGTTGGCGTCGATCGACAGCGCCTTGTTGTAGTCGGCGAACGCCGCATCGAGCTTGTTGGTGCGGCGCTCGACCAGCCCGCGATTGGCGTAAGCCTGCCCGTAATTCGGGTCGAGACCGATCGCCTTGTCGAAATCGGCGAGCGCCTCTTCGTGCATGCCGGCCGCGCCATAGGCCGCGCCGCGCATGTTATAGGCTTGCGGATCGTCGGGATGCTGCTTGATGACCTCGCTGAGCGAGGCGAGGTTTGATTGCGAGGCCGCGTAGGGCGCCTCGTTGTCCCTTGCGGAAACCGCGAGATTGCCCAGCGAGGCGCAGCCGCCCAGCGCCGACAGCATCAGCACGGCGCCGGCGATCGCGCGCCATGGCCGCGCGATGCTCGCTCTCTGGTGCAGACGGGCGACCGTTTGCTTCGGCATCCGCTGCCTCATAGCGCCGCTCCGCCGCTCCTTGAGCCGGCGCCAAAACAACGGCGCGGGCCCGGTTGAAGCCCGCGCGCTATGCAGTCGAACGGCCTTTAGCCGAAACGGGGCGGGCGCGGCGGACCGGCCCTGCCGGCGGCCGGATGGGCCGGTTTTGCCTTCATCGGCAGCAACCCCTCGCGCTGCAAGCGCTTGCGCGCCAGCTTGCGGGCGCGGCGGATCGCCTCCGCCCGTTCCCGCGCTTTCCGTTCCGAGGGTTTTTCGTAATGACCGCGAAGCTTCATCTCGCGGAAGATGCCCTCGCGCTGCATCTTCTTCTTGAGCGCCTTGAGGGCCTGATCGACATTGTTGTCACGGACGAGAACCTGCACGCGTGCTCCTCTTGCAGTGGGTTCGCAAATTGGGTGGCGGCGCGGCGAGCGCCTGCGCCGTCTTGTCGCGGCGTGTAGCAGAACGGCATGGCAAAGTCCACAAGCCGTGCGGGCTCCCGCAGATTTACGCGACGTCCACTCGTCCCCGCGAAAGCGCATAGGCGCTAACATAGCTGCGTTTCCCGGGCGCAGCGCAGCACGAAGCGCAGCGAAGTGGTGCGCTGCAGACCCGGGATCGTAACAAGTTGCGGAGTTTGGGACGGTCCCGGATCAGCGGTGCACCGCTTCGCGCTGCACCGCATCCGGGAAACAGAGGCCTATGTTAGCGCCTATGCGCGAAAGCGGGAGATCCAGTCTTTACAGGCTCCTGGATTCCCGCTTTCGCGGGAATGAGCGGTTTCGGTGTCCTCTTAGTCCGCTGCGAAGACCCGCGTCACGTGCCCCATCTTGCGGCCGGGGCGCACCGCCGCCTTGCCGTAGAGATGGATGCAGGCGCCCGGGACCGACAGCCAGCGGCGATAGTCCGCCACCTCGTCGCCGATCAGGTTGGTCATCTCCACGCGGCCGTAGCGGACCGGCTTGGCCAGCGGCCAGCCGGCGACCGCCCTGATGTGCTGCTCGAATTGCGACGCCGAGGCGCCGTCGAGCGTCCAATGGCCGGAATTGTGCACGCGTGGCGCGATCTCATTAACCAGGAGTTCACCGCCGCCGAGCTCGCCGGGCCCGTCGCCGCGCAGCACGAACAGCTCCACCGCCAGTACGCCCACATAGCCGAATTTTTGCGCGATCGTCTCGGCGATGCGCCGCGCCTCCCGGGCCGCGGCCTTCGACAAAGCCGCCGGCACGCGCGAGACTTTCAGAATATGATTGCGATGCTCGTTCTCGGTCACGTCGAAGCATTCGACGCTGCCATCCATGCCGCGGGCGGCGACCACCGAAACCTCGCGCTCGAAGGGCACGTAGGCTTCGAGAATACACGGCTGGCCGCCGACTTCGCGCCAGGCCGCTTGCGGGTCGGTGCCGTCGCGGATCGTCACCTGGCCCTTGCCGTCATAGCCGTAGCGCCGCGTTTTCAGCACCGCGGGCCGGCCGATCCGCTCGATGGCCGCCGCAAGCTCGGCCGGTTCGGCAACGGGCGCAAACGCGGCGGTGCCGATGCCGAGCCCGCTGACGAAGGTCTTTTCGGTGAGCCGATCCTGGGTGGTCGCCAGGATTTTCGGGTCCGGCAGGACCGGCAGCCGCGCGGCGAGAAATGCCGCCGTCTCCGCCGGCACGTTCTCGAACTCATAGGTCACCACGTCGACGTCGGCGGCGAAGCGGTCGAGCGCTTCGGTATCGTGGTAATCCGCGCAGGTGACCCGGTGCACCACGTCGAAAGCCGGCGAATCCGGGCTCGGCGCGAAGACGTGGCACTTGAGCCCGAGCCGCGCCGCGGCAAGCGCCAGCATGCGGCCGAGCTGGCCGCCGCCCAAAATGCCGATGGTGGCTTGCGGCTCGAGCGGGGCGCCGTTCACGCCTTAATCCTTCGGCTCGTCGGCGACGGCTTCGGTCTGGCGCGCCCGCCAGGCGTCGAGCCGGTTGCTCAGCGTCGGATCGCTCAACGCCAGCACACTCGCGGCGAGCAGCGCGGCATTGATTGCGCCGGCCCGCCCGATGGCGAGCGTGCCGACCGGAACGCCGGGCGGCATCTGTACGATCGAATAAAGCGAATCGAGCCCGGCCAGCGCCTTCGACTCGACCGGCACGGCGAATACCGGCAGGCTGGTCAGGGCGGCGGTCATGCCCGGCAGGTGGGCCGCCCCGCCGGCGCCGGCGATGATCACCTTGAAGCCGGCCGCCTTGGCCCCCTTGGCGAAGGCATAGAGCCGCTCCGGGGTGCGGTGCGCCGAGACGATGCGCCTGGCGTAGGAAACGCCCAGCGCTTCCAGCGTTTCGGCGGCATGCTTCATGGTCTGCCAGTCCGACTGGCTGCCCATGATGATGGCGACGGATTTGGCTCCCAGCGGCGCCACGATGAAAAATTCCCTGCCCGAAGGAAGCGGCGAATTATAGGGCTGCGCGTTGGTGTGGCAAGGCAGCTATGATGGCAGCTATGATGCGCTGCTCGACGGTAGAGATTGGCGCCCATGCATATGAGCCAAATGCATTATCTGCCGCTGACGCCCGGCTATTTCATCATCCTGGTCGGGTTTTTCCTCATCGTCGTCGTGCTGTTGGCGACGCTGCGCTACGCCTATCTGAGCCTCGGCGTCAGCTCGAGCACGGCGCTCCTGTTGTTGTTCGCTTCGCTGGTCGGCAGCTATTTCAACATCCCGGTGTACCAATTGCCGCCGGAGCGGATCATTTCCGACGAGGTGCGCGACTATTTCGGCATGTATTACGTCATTCCGCGCGTCACCGATTGGGGCGGCACCGAAATCGCGGTGAACGTCGGCGGCGCGGTGATCCCGACGCTGATGTCGGTTTATCTGTTGTTCAAGCACCGTCTCTGGTTCCGCGGCATCATCGCCGTCGCGATCGTGGCCGTGGTGCTGCATTGGCTCGCCGACCCGGTGCGCGGCGTCGGCATCGCCATCCCGGTCTTCTGGCCGGCGGTGATCACTGCCATCGTCGCCTTGCTCTTGGCGCGCGAAAACGCGGCGCCGCTCGCCTATATCGCCGGCAGCATGGGCACGCTGATCGGCGCCGATCTCACCAATCTCTACCGGGTGCGCGGCCTCGGCGCCCCGGTCGCCTCGATCGGCGGCGCCGGCACGTTCGACGGCATTTTTCTGACCGGCATTTTGGCAGTGCTGTTGGCGAGCCTCTATCACCCGCGGCACCATGCCATGCAGTCGCCGTGAGGGCTGGTTTGCGCCGACGCGCCGGCGGATTTCGCCGCGCCGTTGTTCGGGCTAGAATTCCCCGTCTGCGTTTTGAGCCGATCCGCCATGGCCGACCGATCCAGTGCTGCCTCAGCCGCCGCCAAGGACCCCCGCGCCGTCGCGGCCTATCATGCCCACGTCTATTACGATCCGGCCAAAACCCGCGGTCGCGCCGAGCGGCTGCGCCGGCGCGTCGCCGAAAAATTTCCGCAAGCGAAGCTCGGCCGCTGGCACGACGAGCTGGTCGGGCCGCATCCGCAAGCGATGTATCAGATTGCGTTTGCGCCCAAGATGCTGGCCGAGTTCGTGCCCTGGCTGATGCTCAACCGCGATGGGCTCACCGTGCTGCTGCACCCGGAAACCGGCGACAATTACGCCGACCACAGCGCCCATGCCGCCTGGTTCGGGGCCGTCCTGCCGCTGCGGCTTGAGGTGTTTCCCCGCAAGTAGATTTACGGAACCACGGTGCGGCCCCGCCTGTTTAGCCTACAAAAGGTCAAACGGGCACGTGTCATGCCGAACCCAGACAACGACATCGATCGGCGCAACGACAGGCGGCTCTTGACGCCGCTCCTCCTCATGGCGGTCATCGTCGTCGCCGGCATTCTGATCTACACCTACTCCGGCCATGCGTTTGCGGTGAGCGTCGGGACGACGGGCTAAGTTCAGGTGCTATCCTCGACGTCGGTTTCCGGCCGGTCGCGGCCGGGGGCGAGTTCGGTGTGCCAGCGGCCCTTCTCGTCCTCGTATTCGATGGTTTCGGTCTGGCCGGGCACACGCTGCTCGGCGGCGGCACGGCGCGCCGCGTGCAGCGCTTCGGCGTGGGTGGGAAAGCGTTCGGAAAACACGCCGTTGACCGTGTAGGCCCAGCCGTCCTCGTGCCGCACGATTCTGTAAGTGACATGGCTCATCGGATCACCTTATCGGGGCGCTGTTATCGCATTCCGGAACGTTAGTGTAGCGGCGCCCAAAGCAAAAGGCCGCAGCCGTCACCGCGCCTGGCCGTCGTCGAACTTGCGCTGCAAAATTTCGCCGAGCGTGGCGTAGCAGAAGCCGTTGAGGCGGCCGACCGGATTGAGCTTGCGCATGTCGATATAGCCATTGGTCATGCAGCGCGGATCGACGTGCATGAATACCACCTCGCCGATCGCCAGCGGGTGGCGGTTGGGCCCGAGCTCGATGACCTGATGCAGCCTGCACTCGAAATGGATCGGCACCTCGGCAACGCGCGGCGGCTTGATCTTGACGCACGGGATCGGGGTCAGGCCCGTCTTGTCGAACTCGGAATCGCCTTCCGGAAAGCCGTTGGCGGAATCGACCATTGCCTTCCACACCGGCTCGGTGACGATGTTGAAGCAGAACTCGCCGGTCTGCCGCGCGTTCTTGAGCGTATGCTTCTCGCTGCCGTCGGGATTGCGCGCGATGGTCAGCGAGATCATCGGCGGCACGACGCACACCACCGTGAAGAAGCTGAACGGCGCCAGGTTGGTGCGGCCGCTCGCGCTGATCGTCGAGGCCCAGCCGATCGGCCGCGGCACCACCGAGCCGACCAACATGCGATAGACTTGCCGCCGCTCGGCCTTGGCCGGGTCGATTTCCAGGTAATCGGCCGTGGTCGGATCAGCCATCCGGGTGCCCTTTCGCGGCGCAAGCGTTGCGCAAATCCGACTTTTGATTAGGTCGCCGGCCCTGCCATAGTCAATGTGGGCCAAAAAGCCCACATGAGGCTTGCGATGAACGTCAACGTCGCTGCCGAGAAGACGCCGCGCGCCGCCGCAGCGCCGTTCGCAGTCGAGCGTTTGGCCGCAAGACTCGGCGCCGAAGTGCGCGGCCTCGATCTCACCGCGCCGCAGCGCCGGCACATGGAACGCACCGCCGCGGCCGGCGACGCGCCGTACTGATTGATGCTTTTACGCCGCGTTTATTCGGCACGCCCGGTCGGACAGCGAACACGCCATCGGCTGTAGCTGCTTGTTGCTGATATCAGCCGCGGCCTGTTCCCTTCCCTGTTCCCGCTCGTTCCAATTCGCACGCGCAACAGTTTGTGAGCGAACGGAAACGCCGCGGCGCGGGTTTTCAAAAAGGAGAGAAGGAGAGAAAAAGGAGGATTGAACCATGACAGCGAAGAAACTCATTGCGGCCGCCGCGTTGCTCGCCGGCGTCACGCTGGCGACGGCGACTGCCTCGTTCGCGCAAGCCGTCTATTACGGCGGCCCTTATCGCTATGGGTACGGCTACGGCGGGTATTATGACTACGACAGTGGCAGCCCTCCGTACTGGATGAGAGGCGGCCCCGGCCCGCGCGTTCAGGGCGGCAGCGGCATGGGCATCGGCGCCGAGCGCTAGCGCATGTTCCGCTCCGATCGAATCGCGACTCCTCGGTTCGTCATTGCCGGGCTTGACCCGGCAATCCATGCTGCGTCGGGGCCGCATGGATGCGCGGGTCAAGCCCGCGCATGACGGGGAAGTGGCGCTACATGAGCGGGATCTGCTCTAGAGCGGATTCCGGTCTGATTGAGTGCGCAGGCCGCTCCTGACCCCGTCATCGCCCGCGAAGGCGGGGCGATCCAGTAATCGAACGCGGCGGACCGGGTCCGCGCGTTCAGGGCGGCAGCGGCACAGGCGCTGGCGCGGAATCCGAATCGAAGTAAGCCGCGTCACTCCAAACAAAAGCCCGGCCGCCGAGGCCGGGTTTTTGTCTTGCGCGTCGCGTGCCGACGCGGCTTGGCTTTTCAGCCCACCTTGTGGTGGTGCCGCACATGCCGGTAGGTGTGCCGGCGCAAGTAGCGATGGTGGCGGTAAACACGCGGCCGTCCCGCCGGATAGGCGACATAAGTCGGGGGAATGCCGAGCAGTCCCTGGACGCCGCCGATGACGCCGCCGACCGCGCCGCCGACCACGGCACCGACCGGTCCGGCGGTTTGCCCGCCGACATAAGCGCCATGCGCCATGCCGCCGGGGATGCCCTGCGCCTGCGCCGCCAGCGGGCAGGCCAGCGCGGCAAGAACCGCGCCTGCAAATACGATTTTTTGAAGCTTCACGCTACGACCCCTCTCCTTCGTGTCCGGGATGCAGGGTGCTGTCGCCGAAGATCGCGGCATTTGCGCGGCGACAGCATGGCGGCAAAGGATTGGCCGCCGAGTGCGACAAATGGATCACACCGGCTCGACGGGTGAACAACAACAAAACCGCGGCCAACCGACATCCCGAAGTGCGGGCGAAGCAGGGAGCTTATCGGCCGGCGGGCGGACGGGATTCGCGCCCGCTCGGCGCTTGCATCAGCGCGGCATCGGCGCGGGACGCGTGTTCGCTGCTTGCGCTTTCGGCCCTCTCTTCGTCGGCGCCGTGTTCAGGCGGCGCAGCTTCCGGTTGGCGCGGCGGGATCGTCTGCGTCGCACAGGCCCGGCAGGCCGCGACTGAATCGAACGTGGCGAAGGCGACCATGGCTTTGCGCAACACACGGAGCGGCATACTTGGCTCCATTGCGCTGAAAGGGCACTATTCCAACGTCTCGTTTTACGTGCCGGTTCCCTCCAGCCGGATTTTCCGCCTCGTCCATGGCATGTCGGCGAACTCCCCATTGCAAGCGGCGCAGCGGCCGCAAACCGTTGCGGTCATCGGGCTCGGCAGCATCGGCGGCGTCGCCGCCGGCTGCCTCGCCGCGGCCGGCCGGCACCGGGTGATGGCCTGCGTTCGCCGCCCGACCGCAAAGCTCGTGCTCGACCAACCGGGCGGCACGGTTGAATTGGCGCTGACCGTGTTCAGCGAACCGGCGCAAATCAAGGAGCCGACCGACTGGGTGCTGTTGTGCACCAAGACGTATCAGACGCCGTCGGCGGCGCCGTGGCTCGCCCGGTTATGCGCGCCAAAAACCCGCGTCGCGGTGCTGCAGAACGGCATCGGCCACGTCGAGCGCGTCGCGCCGCTGGCCGACGGCGCAGCGGTGCTGCCGATCATCGTCTATTACAACGGCGAGCGTTTGGCGCCGGATCGGGTGCGGTTGCGCCAGGGCAGCGATCAGGACATGGCGGCGGCGGACGACGCCGACGGCCGCGCCTTCGCCGAGCTGTTCGCCGGCACGCCGCTGCGCGTGCAATTGAGCGCCGAGTTCGCGACGCTGATCTGGCGCAAGCTTTTGATCAACGCCATCGCCAATCCGCTCACCGCGCTGACCTTGCAGCGGCAGGCGGTGCTGCGCCGTTCCGACATCATGGAGCTTTGCCGCGCCATCCTGGCCGAAGCGGTGGCGGTGGCGCGCGCCGAGGGCGCGCGGCTCGCCGACGACGAAGCGCAGCGCGCGCTGGCGACCTTGTTCACCTTCTCGGGCGAACTCGGCACCTCGATGTATTTCGACCGGCTCGCCGGCCGTCCGCTCGAAGTCGAAGCGCTCACCGGCGCCATCGTCGCGGCCGGCGAGCGCCGCGGCATTGCCACGCCGCTCAACCGCGCGCTGCTGGCGCTGTTGCGCGCCGTCAGCGATGCGGCGGC
>JASHQS010000214.1 GCA_030038995.1 Xanthobacteraceae bacterium | reverse complement strand
GCCGACGTGGCGCACCCGGTCGGTCGGCAAGACGTGATGCGGCGCCGCCGGCACCGGCGAGCCGTCGCGGTTTTTCAGCACGATGTCGGGCGGCGTGCCGGGCGCGGCGAGATGCGGGATGCGGTTGAGTCCGTCGGCGCGCGCGTCGGCGCCGGTGAGCACGGCGAGCACGCCCGGCAGCGCGCGCGCCGCCGCGGTGTCGATGCCGGAAATCCGCGCATGGGCGTGCGGCGACCGCACGATTGCGGCGTAGACCTGGTTGGGCAGGTTGAAATCGTCGCTGTAAGTACCGCGCCCGCTGACGAGGCGCACATCCTCCTTGCGGCGGACCGTATCTCCGATGCCTGCGGGCATGTTCGCCGAGTGTTGGTGTTTTTGAGGCCGAAGGCGGGCCGCCATAGTCTCACAGCGGCGCCGCAGCGGCTAGACTAAGTTCCCGCACCCCCGAACGCGCCGCAATTCGTCGCAAATGACTCGCAAAGCGCTCAAAAAGGCGCCCGTTTGGGCCGCCATAGGCGCGGTTAACGAGGGGTTAGTCTCCCATTTACCAACGCCGACGCGCGGCTTTCGCGAAGCCGCGCGCACGATTTGCGAGGCGCCGTATGCGGTCGATTCTTGCCTTAGCGTTGCTGTTGCTCGCCATTTCGAGTGCGGCGCCCGAGCCTGAATATGCGCGGCTCCTTCGCGGCTCGCTGCAAACCGAACGAGACGGTTCGTTCACGTCGCTCGTGGAAATCGAATCGTCGATCGGGCGCGGCGACCGCGAGCCCATGCTGATTCCGGCATCGGTCGAGGTCACCGACGATGCGACGCTGGCGAGTCTGGACCCGGCGCCGCCCATCGCGCTGCCGCCGAACGCCGCGCTCAATCCAGAGGCCAACGCGCCGGCCGCGCCCAATCCCGCTGCCGACAATCCGCCGGCGACCGCGCCCAATCCGGACGCCGACAATCCGCCCGCCGCGGCCGGCGACAACAATCCGGCGCCGCAGGTTTCGCTTGCGGACCTGTGCAACGCGCTCCTTACCGCGGCGGAGGACAACGATCTGCCGGTGGCGTTCTTCGCCAACTTGATCTGGCAGGAGAGCCGGCTGCGCGACGACGCGGTGAGCCCGAAGGGCGCCTTGGGCATCGCGCAATTCATGCCGCAAGTGGCGGCCGCGCGCGGCGTGCACGATCCGCTCGACCCGCTGCAGGCGCTGCCGGCTTCGGCGCGGCTGTTGCGCACGCTGCGCGACCAGTTCCGCAATCTCGGCTTCGTCGCCGCCGCCTACAATGCCGGCGCCGCCCGCGTCGTCGATTGGCTGGAGCACGGCCGCACCTTGCCGCGGGAAACGCGCGGCTACGTGCTCAGCGTCACCGGCCACTCGGCCGAAGAATGGCGCAAGACGCCGACGGACGACGCGTCGCTGCACTTCGTGCGCCGGCTGCCCTGCCGCGAGCTGCCGGCCTTCGCCGACCTCGAGCGCGCGCAGCAGGAGGCGCAGGCGGTGCAACAACAGGCGCGGCAGGCCCTTGCCGCACAGCAGGCCGCGCCGCAGCCGAACAAGGAGCCGGCGCCGGCCGATGCGGTTGTCCGCACGGAACGCGAGCACGTCGCCGAACGGGAGCGCGTCGCCGAACGCGAGCACGCCGCCGAACGCGAGCACGCCGCCGAGCGGGAGCGCGTCGCTGAACGCGAGCGCATTACCAAGCGCGGCCACGGCCGCTATGCGCTGCTGCACCGCGCCGGCATTCGCGTCGCCGAACGCGAACGCCGTCATCCCGCGCACGAAGCCAAGCAGCGCCTCCGCCGCCTCCCGCACGAAGGGCATCGGCGGGCTTAGGCGTCAGTTCGCCTGCGCGGTCGCCGCGGCGCGGTTCATGCCGAGCGCCAGGATGCGGTGCAGGAGATCGCCGTATTTGATGCCGTCGTGGCGGGCGGCCGCGGCGAATTCCTGGCTTTCGGCGATTTCGGGATTGGGATTGGCTTCGAGAAAATACGGCGTGCCGTCGCTGGCGAGGCGAAAATCGATGCGCGCGTAGCCGTCGAGCTCCAGCGTGCGGTAGATGCGCTTGGCGCTGCGCTGGATGCGGGCGACGAGTTCGGTGGGCAGATTCCTGGCCGGTCCGTGCAGGATGCCGCGGCGCTCCTGATAGTCCGGATTGTGCTTGGCCCTTTCGGTGGCAATCGGCCAGTCGCCCTGCGCCAGATTGCCGAATTCCAGCTCCCACACCGGCAGCACGCGCAGCCGGTCGTTGCCGATGACGCCGACGTAGATCTCGCGGCCGTCGATATACTGCTCGGCGATCGCCGGCGTGCCGACGCGCTCGTGAATGAAGCCGACGCGCTCGACGAGCTTGGCGTCGGAGTCGACCACCGAAGCCTGCGAGATGCCGTAGGAGCCGTCCTCGCTCAAGCTCTTGACGATCAGCGGCAGCGGCAGCCGCGCCGGCCGGCGCACCTTGCGGCGCATCGGAAACACCACGAAGGCCGGCACCGGGATGCGGTGATAGTGCACCAGCGTCTTGGAAAGGTCCTTGCCGCGCGCCAGCATCAGGCCGCGCGGATTGCAGCCCGTATAGGGCACGTGCATCAATTCGAGGAAGCTGGCGACGTTCTGGTCGTAGATGGCTTCGCCGCGAAACTGCTCGAGCAGCGTGAGCACCACGTCGGGCTTGAAGTTTTCCAGCTCGTCGCGGATCGGTTTCAGTTCGTCATGAACGCCGAGCGGACGCACCTCGTGACCGGCGCGGCGCAGCGTGCGGACCACGTCGTATTCGGTTTTCCACTCGTTGATCTGCTGCTCGCTGTACCCCTTGGTCGATTCCGGGGGCATCAGGTCCGGGTGGAGGAGCACCAGGACGCGGAGCGGGTTCATAGCGCGATCCACCTTCGCCGCGACGGACCAAACAGTGCATGCATGGTTTCCGCGGTCAACAGCACCGTGAAATTCATCACAAGCTTTTGCTCGGGCCCGACCGCGCGCAAATTCAGCTCGCGGCAGCGGGCGCTCATGTCGTCGAGCACCGCATCGAGCGTGAGCTGATACTCGCCGGTCCAGGTGGCGACGAGCTTGCGCACGCGCGCGCGATGGCGGCGCAGGAACGACGACGCCGTTTCGGAGCGGCGATGCCTGGTCGGATCGGCGGGAAACAGGCGGCGCAGATCGCGGTCGTAGGTTTTCGGCGTGTCGAAAGCGTACAGCGCCTGTTTCCGGCGATAGTGCTCGCCGAGCGTTTCGGTAAGCCGGCTCAGCGGATCGACGCGCTCGACGTGGCGCAACAGCGGCCGCGCCTGCGCGATCTCGCCCATCAACGCATCGACGTATTCGAGCTTTTTCAGCGCCGGCCAGCCGGCATAGCGCGTGCGCCAGTTGGAGCGCGGCCGCAGCCACACCGCAAAGGTTTCGGCAAAGTCCTCGTCGGGATGGCTCTGCGCGTACCATAGCCGCAAGTGCTGCACGAAATTGCGGCTCGCCGGATTGGGCCGGTAGTAGCGCGGGTAACGCCGGGAGCTCGGGCCGAACAGGCGCTGCCACTGCCGCCGCCGCCCCAGCGCGTAGGCGTGCTGCACCGCGTGGCCGGCTTCGTGGCGCAGAATCGCCATGCATTCGGCCCAGGTGCCGCCTTCGACGTCGATGATCATCTTGCGTTCGAGCCGCATCAGCCGCGGGTGCGCCAGATAGAACGGCACGGCGATGCCCGGGGTATTTTCCGGGCTGAACCACTCGCTGGAAATCCAGGCGTGCGGCCGCACCCGCAAGCCGGCCTGCGCCAGCTCGTCATGCAACGTCTGCAGGCAGTCCTCGAGCCAGGTGCCCTCCACGGTGACGTGGAGGTCCTTCAGGCGCACTTGCAGCAGCGCGTCGTCGGGCAGCGCGGCCCAGGCAAATCTGTCACGCGGCATGGCGGTTCGAGGCGGCGGCGCAAATCGGGCCGCGATGGTGTCACGGCCCGGGCGCGGCGACAACGGCCAGGGCCCCGGCGGACCTCACTCCGGCAGCGTCACGCGATAGACCAGGATCATCGTATCGACGTCGGCGCCGCTCGGGTCCCTGTCGGCGGCACCGGCCTGATAGCCCTCAGCGCGGCCGCGCCAGAAACGCCATGCGCGCCTGGTTGTGGCCGAGGTTTTTGGCCGCGCGCTCTGCCGTAAATCCGGCGGCGGCGAGCATGTGCAGCATGTCGGCTTCGCCGTAATGCGCAAGCCCGTAGCGCGCGCGCAGCCGCCGGTAGTCGGAAAACAGCGTGCGCGCGAGCCCGCCGACCGCGGCGAGCAAAAAGCTGTTTTGCGCGGCAAAGCGCAGCAGCGCCGTAACGTCGGCCGCGGCGGAAAGCTGCGGCGGGATGATGTCGCTCACCAACAAGACGCCGCCGGGCGCAATGAGCCGGCGAAAGGTAGCGAGCAGCGCCTGGAATTCCGCCGTTGCGAGATATTGCGCGACCGAATGCAGCACGATGAGGTCGAGCGCGCTCGGCGCCAGGCGCTCGGCCGCGTCGGGCGCCAGCACGCGGATTTTGCCATGGCCGGCAAAGCGCGTCGCAAGCCCGGCGCGCACGCTCGGCGCGCCGTCGCACAACAACAGCACCCCGCACGCCGCGGCCACAAGGTCGGCATGCAGCGCCTCGCCACAGCCGTAATCCAGCACGCGCGCAGCCGGCGAGCGCACCAGCGCCGCGATCTCTTTGGCGATCAAGCGGTAGTGCACGTCCTTGTGGCGCGCGTTGACGTAGATGGAATGCGGCTTGTCCCAGAACGCAAGCCAATCGGCGATCATGCCGGCCACAGTTTTACGAGCGGTCCGTTTTCGCCGTGGACCGGATCGCTCGCCGGCCGCGGCACCTTCGGGATCGAGGCGAGCGCCTTGGCGTGCTCGGCCTTGCTGCCGCGGCACAGATCGTATTTGCCGCTCGGCGGATAAGCGCCGATGACCACGAGCTCCTGGCTTTGGCTCAAGAGCTGATGGCCGGTGCCGGCCGGCAGGATGACGACGTCGCCCGCGGCGATCTCGACTTTCTCGCCCTTGTCGCCGCCGAAGCGCACGGTGGCGCGGCCGCGGGCAATGCCCATCGCTTCATGGATCATCGAATGATAGTGCGGGTAATGATAGATGCCGTTGCGCCACATGCCGCCCCAGCCGTTGCCCGCAAAGGTCTTCTCGATCACGTGCTCGGGATCGGGCGAGCCGGAAAGATCGATGCCGCCGCGATAGAGCACGAGCGGCAGCTCCGGATTATTGGGGATCGAGCCGTCGTCGGCGAAGCGGAAGGTTTTGGCAGCGCGGCGTTTCGCAGCGATGGTCATGGCGTCTCTCTGGCCAAATCGGCTTGCCATATCGGCTTGCCACATTGGCGGTCGCGACTTTACCGCAGATTGGGTTGAAATTTTCTAAGCCCGTCCAAGTCGCTGCAAAGTCCCGTCATTTGCCGCGAAATTCGCGCATCGCCGCGACGAACCGGTCGAACAGATAATGGCTGTCGCGCGGGCCGGGCGAGGCCTCGGGATGGTATTGCACCGAGAACACCGGCCGGTCGGCGAGCTTGAGGCCGCAATTGGAGCCGTCGAACAGCGACACGTGGGTCTCCACCGCGTTCGCCGGCAGGCTCGCGCGCTCGACGGCGAAACCGTGGTTCATCGAGGTGATCTCGACCTTGCCGGTGGCGAGGTCTTTGACCGGATGATTGGCGCCGTGATGGCCCTGGTGCATTTTCACGGTGCGGCCGCCGACCGCGATGCCGAGCATCTGGTGGCCGAGGCAGATGCCGAACACCGGCAGCTTGTCGATCAAGGTGCGGATCACCGGCACCGCGTATTGTCCGGTGGCGGCCGGATCGCCCGGCCCGTTGGAGAGAAAGACGCCGTCCGGCGCGAGCGCCAGAATGTCGGCGGCCGAAGTCGGCGCCGGCACCACGGTGACCTTGCAGGCATGGCCGGCGAGCTGGCGCAAAATGTTGCGCTTGATGCCGTAATCGACGGCGACGACGTGAAACGCGGCGCCGTTGCGCCGGCCATAACCTTCGCCGAAGCGCCACGGCGTCTCGTCCCAGGTGAAGCGCTGCGCGGTGGTCACCGTCGGCACCAGGTCCATGCCGACCAGCCCCGGCCATTGGCGGGCTTCGCGCTTGAGCGCATCGAGGTCGAAGCGGCCGGACGGCTCATGGGCGATCACCGCGTTGGGCATGCCCTTGTGCCGGATCAACGCGGTGAGCGCGCGGGTATCGATGCCGGCAAGCCCGATGACGCCGCGGCTCTTGAGCCATTGGTCGAGATGGCGGGTGGCGCGGTAGTTCGACGGCTGGGTGATGGCGGAATGCAGCACCACGCCGCGCGCGCCCGGCGTCGCCGCGAGGTTGACGGTCTCGATGTCCTCCTCGTTGGTGCCGACATTGCCGATATGCGGGAAGGTGAAGGTGATGATCTGCCCCGCATAGGACGGATCGGTGAGAATCTCCTGGTAGCCGGTCATCGCGGTGTTGAAGCAGACTTCGCCGACGGCGCTGCCGCTGGCGCCGAGCCCAAAACCTTCGAGCACGGTGCCGTCGGCCAGCACCAACAGCGCGGTCGGCTTGCCGTCGTCCCACGCGCCGGTGCCGGCGCCGGGCGCGGCCGAAACTTGCGCCTGGGTCATGCCCCTTAGTTGCGTATTATGGAAAGCGAGACAAGGGGCGCCCGCTGCAGCACCTAAATCCAGCGCTACGACGCCGCGCCAGCTCGTTCCATCTCGTCGAGCCGGGCCTCAAGCTTCTTGAGTTGCGCCGCCGCGATTGTCGCGACCAATCCGGTCAATGCGATGGACGAAAATCCCAAGTGAATCGGAAAGTCCGCCGGACCGTGCTTAATGAAATCGATCATCCAATCTAAGGCGCCCGAAACGAAAAGCACGCAACCAAATATCAAAAGCGCGGTTGAACCATTTGCGAACTTTTTCATTGCTCTCCTCCAATTGGACAATACCAGTGCCGCGGGTTCACATGATCGACCCGCTGCCCTTAAGGCGTGGTTACGTGTTATACGTGGGCGAGGCAGGGGCCGCCCGCGTTCCGCCCGTGTGTAAAAAAGAAAGGCATTCACGTGCTGCGCGACGACATCAACGGTGCGCTGAGGGAAGCGATGAAGGCCGGCGCGGCGCGGCGCGTCTCGACGTTGCGCCTGATCAATGCCGAGATTCTCAAGCGCGAGACGAGCGGCGCCGAGCGCACCAGCCTGTCCGACGCCGAGATCGTCGAGGTCATGGGCAAGATGATCAAGCAGCGCCAGGAATCGCTCGCCATCTACGACAAGGCCGGGCGCAAGGAGCTGGCCGACCAGGAGCGCGACGAGATCAAAATTATCGCCGGCTACATGCCGGCCCGCATGTCCGACCTCGAAGCCGCCGAAGCCATCTCGGCGCTGATCAAGGAGCTCGGAGCGGCCACCCTCAAGGACATGGGCCGCACCATGGCGGCGCTGAAAGCCCGCTTCGCCGGCCAGATGGACTTTTCCAAGGCCGGCGCGCTGGTCAAGAAGCTGCTCGGCGGCGGGTGAGGGTTTGGGTCATTCCGGGGCCGAGCGCAGCGAGGAACCCGGAATCCATAACCCCAGTCGCGCGATTCTCTCTCTAGACCGGGCCTATGGATTCCGGGCTCGCGCCTTCGGCGCGCCCCGGAATGACGGCAGAGCTTAAGCGCGCTTCTTGCGTTTCTGCCGCGTGTCCTGCTGCATATACGAGCGCAGCACTGCGTTGATGCGGCGTTGATAGCCTACGCCCTGCCTCTTGAAATAATCGAGCACATCCTCGTCGACGCGGATCGAAATCGCTTTCTTTTTCGGCGGGATCACGACGACGGCCTTGGACCAGTCGAGGTCCTTAAACTCTTGCCAATCTGGATC
>JASHQS010000213.1 GCA_030038995.1 Xanthobacteraceae bacterium | reverse complement strand
TGCCCCAGCCGCGCCGGCCGCGCCGACTGCCCCGGCCGCTGCCGGATCGGCGGCGGCGGGCGCCGCAGCCGCCGGCACGGTTTTGGCGTCCGGGCCCGCATAGGTCGCTTCCAGATCGATGATGTCGCGCAGGAAGCGCTTGCCTTCGTTGAGTTCGTCGCGCCAGATGATGACCGCCTGGAAGGTCAGCGGGCTCTCGCACAGGCCGGCGATCATGGCCTCGCGGCCGGCCTCGATGCGCTTGGCGATGGCGATCTCGCCCTCGCGGGACAGCAGCTCGACCGAGCCCATCTCGCGCAGATACATGCGCACCGGATCGTCGGTGCGCTCGGCCGGCTCGCGCGCCTCGGATTTGGCGACGGCTTTGCTGCCGGTCTCGACCAGTTCGCCGGCTTCGTTCTCCTCCTCTTCGGGCTCCTCGCGCGGCGCTTCGTCGTCGTCGGCATCGGCCTCCTCGGTCTCGACGACGTTGATGCCCATCTCGCTCATCATGGCGAGCACGTCCTCGATCTTCTCCGAAGTGACCTCCTCGGACGGCATCACGGCGTTGAGCTGCTCATAGGTGACGTAGCCGCGCTTCTTGGCCTGCTTGATCATCTTCTTGACGGCGGCGTCGGAGAGATCAAGGAGCGGCAGCGCGACGTCGGGAGCTTCCGCGGCATCCTTGTCGGCGGTTTCGGCATTGGCGGGGGCGGACTTGAGCGACGCGGACTTGAGCGACGCGGACTTGGGCGACGCGGCCTTTGCCGCCGCAGACCTCTGCAGCAGGGCCTTTTCCAGAGCAGTTTTCGCCTTGCCCACCGCAGTCTTGCCGTCCGCCGCCACGCTCTTCGTCGCCATCTTCGTCTCCACCTACTTCCCGGCCGCCCGGCGCGGCCCCTACTCTATGGTCTCGGCCAAGCCTTCGCCGCGCCGCCGGCGAAGACAATATGAGGCGGCGAGCCAGGGGCCGAACACGCCCCTACCCTTACGCCTCGCGCTACGCTCCGCGGCCGGTGCCCGCCGGCCAGAAGCCGGCCCGCCCGAGCCGCCCCGCTCGCCGGCCACAAGCCGACCCGCCCTGACGGTCCGGCGCCCGTCCGCCTTTGGGGGGACGAGCGGGCCCAAAACCAGGGCCATCACATCCCCCCTACCCTATGGCAAGCGACTCGCCCGTCTTGGACCGAGGCTTTTCGCACGAACCGCGTTAAGCCCCGCTAACCGTGAGGAACCGCGAGCCCTGTCTCCTATTCCGCGCCGGCAAACAAACGGCCCGGCCGTTTGCGCCGCCACCTTTAACTTTCGGCGCCACCTTCAGAGCGATCGCGCGGTGCGGCCCGAGGCGGCGCCAAAGCCTTCGACCAGCGCCTCGGTTCCATCGAGCGTGGAGAGCCTCGCCTTCACATCGCACAGCCGCGCGTAGTTCGCTTCCGTGTTGTCCTGGCCGAGCGCCGCTTCCGCGTCCTTAAGTTCCCTAATTAGGGAATGCCATTGGGTATGCAAGGCAACGAGCTGCCTCCAGGTGAGCAAAACGTCATCGGCAGCGGCGCCGGGCCGCGCGCCCCATACCGACGGCGTGGTGATCGCGCGCTCGATACGGCCTAACAGATTGGCAAAACCGCGGCGGCTCAGTTCGGCGTGCAGTTCGCCGCGTTCGGCATCGCGGTCGTGCTCGCGTTTCTGGCCGAATTCTTCGGCCAGATGAGCGAACACGTCGATCAACGCGCCCTTGAGTTTTCGGCTGTCGGCGTGGCGGAACTCGGCGGCGGCGAGTTCCTCCAGATGGTCGTGCAGCAACCACGGATGATTGAGCGCGGCCTGCAGGATCAGCGCTTCGCGAAGCGGGATCGCGGTGCGGAAGCCGCGGTGCAGCGGGCTTGCGGCAAGCTGCGGGCTCACCGCCACGTAGGGCTCGCGGCCGAACAGCGCAGGCGGCGGCGCGTGCCTCGCCGGGCCGCCGCGGCGCGGCGGCCGCTCCGCAAAACCACGCCGGCGCGGTGAAATATCCGGCGGCGCGAAGATCGTGCGCAGCCGCGCGCCAAATTCCTGGCGGTAATAGCGCCGAACCGTCTCGTCGGCGATGGTCGCGGTGACCGCGGCGAGCCGCGCCTCGAAGGCGGCGCGCCGCTCCGGCGTATCGAACGGCCCGGTCTCGCTCTCGCGGCTCCACAAGACGTGGGCAAGCGGCCGCGCCGCGGTCAAAACGTCGACGATGGCGTCGCGGCCGCCCGAGCGGGCGAGGTCGTCGGGATCCTGGCCGTCAGGCAGTGCGGCGAAGCGCAGGCTCTTGCCCGGCTTGAGCAGCGGCAACGCCAGATCGGCGGCGCGGTACGCGGCGCGGCGGCCGGCATCGTCGCCGTCGAAGCACAGCACCGGCTCGTCGTTGAGCCGCCACATCAGCGCGAGCTGCTCGGCGGTGAGCGCGGTGCCGAGCGGCGCCACCGTCGCCTCGAAGCCGGCCGTGACCATGGCGATGACGTCGACGTAACCTTCGACGGCGATGACGGTCGCGCCGGCATGGGCGGCGGTGCGGGCAGCGGCGATGTTGTAGAGCGTCGCGCCCTTGTGGAAGAGCGGCGTCTCCGGCGAATTGAGATATTTGGCCGAAACCTCCTTCTCCAGCGCGCGGCCGCCGAACGCGATGACGCGGCCACGGAAGTCGAGGATCGGGAACATGATGCGGTCGCGGAAGCGGTCGTAAGGCACCGCGATGTCCTCGCCGGCGACCAGGAGGCCCGCTTCGACCATGTCCTCGACCGGAATCTTGGCGGCGCCGAGATGCTCCTTGAGCGCATAGTGCTCGGCACCCGCGTAGCCGAGGCGGAATTTGAGCTGCGTCGCCGGCGCGATGCCGCGGTCGGCGAGATAGCCGCGGCCGCGCGCGCCGGCGCGTGACGCGAGCGTCGCCGCGAAGAATTTTGCGGCAAGCTCGACCACTTCGTGCAGCGTCTTGCGCCGCTCCTCGCGCGCCTGTGCCTCGGGCGTTGCCACCGGCAGCGCCAGCCCGGCCATTTGCGCCA
>JASHQS010000212.1 GCA_030038995.1 Xanthobacteraceae bacterium | reverse complement strand
GTATCGCGCGAAACGCTGCTGCAGGAAGTTTGGGGTTACAATTCGGGGGTCACGACCCACACGCTGGAGACGCACATCTACCGGTTACGGCAGAAGATCGAAAGGGATGCCGCCGCGCCCGTCATCCTGGTCACCGAGGCTGGCGGCTACAAGCTCGTGCCGTGATTGCGGCCCGATCATGAGCATCGAAGACGAGATTGGGCTTCTGGAGCGCGTGCCGAGCTTGCGCCGGCTCGGCGGCGGCGCGTTGCGCAGCTTGGCGATCGCCGCCGAATCGCTGTCGCTGCAGGCCGGCGAGGTGCTGTTCAGCGCCGGCGACTCCGCCGACAGCGCCTTTGTGGTGCAGGGGGGCTCGTTTGCGCTCGAGCCGGAAGGCGGTGCCGACGAGGAAATTATCGCCGGCACTGGCACTTTGCTGGGGGAAACGGCGTTGCTGGCGCCGACCAAACGGCCCGCGACCGCAACCGCACGCGAGGCCGCGCGCGTGCTGCGCGTCTCGCGCACGACGTTCCTGAAGATTCTCGACAGCTACCCGGACGCCGCGCAGCGTCTGCGCGAGCTGCTCGCCTCGCGCACCGACCAATGGGCGCGAGAGCTGGAGAACGTCCGCGCCGCTCTGACGCGCAGCCGCCGTCCCCTCTAGGCGGTAGTGCGCGGGTGCGTTGGCCGTCGCTTACGGCAGGTCGCGTCCGGCATCGGGCAAGCCGTAGCGATGCAAATCGGCGCCGTGCACGTCGAGCCACACCTTGGCGCGCTCGTGATCGGGACAGAGTCTTTGCACGAGGCGCCAGAACCGCGCGGAATGGTTCATTTCGAGAAGATGCGCCGCTTCGTGCGCGGCGAGATAGGCGAGCACGACGCTTGGCGCCAGGATGAGCCGCCACGAGAACGACAGCACGCCGGTCGTCGAACACGAGCCCCAGCGGCTGGTCTGGTCGCGTACCGCGACTCGATTGATCGCGACGCCGATCTCTTTGGCGCAGCGGAAGCTGGCGGCGTCGAGGTCGCGCTTGGCCTCGCGGCGCAGGAAATCGCCGATGCGGCGATCGATGTGCGGGGCGTCGCCGGCGACGCAGAGCAGGTGCTCGCCGGCCGGATCGGTTTCGGTCCATACCGTGCCGCGGACGCCGCGACGATGGACGATGCGATGCGGCACGCCGCGCAGCGGCACCACCACGCCATCGGCGAACGGCGCCGCACGCGGCAGCCGGTGGAGCCGCGCCGCGATCCAGGCGCCGTGCTTTTGCGCGAACTCCCGCGCCTCCTTGAACGTGCCGCGCGGCGGAATCGTCAGCACGACCTCGCGGGTCGCCGATTGAATGCGCAATGTGTAGCGCCGGGCCTGGCGGTGCCGCCGCACGCGCACGAGATAGATCGATCTGTCGAAGACGATCTGGATCGTCTGCGGCTCACTCGGACGGCGATAAAGCAGCGCGCGCTGCGGCATGATCGGTGATCCCGAACCCAAACCCGGGTCGATAGTGCCATATTCGTGGCGCTGTGCAGCCCCTTGCATAGTCGGGAAGCGAACATACAGAATGTTGTGGTAATGCCGCGGCACCCACCCACATGGTGCGTCTGAAGCATTGAATATTCATTCATTCCCTCGCGGCGAAATTGGCCGCCAACTTGACTCCCGATGATTCTCGGAAGTGTGAAGGTTTTCAGCCACTTACAAGCAGTCGAGGGGCGCGATAGCGCAGTTAGGCCGATCAAACCGGGTGTTTTGCCGGCTGCGAGCGGTTCGGATCGGTTCGGCAAAATCGAGCGGATAGCCGATCGGCGACACGGCGGTTACGCCGGTTGCAGCGTATTCCCGTTGGCGGCGCGGCGCTTGGCGAGGCGCGCGCGGTCGGCGCGGGCCGCTTGCGCCGCGGAGAGGATGAAATCGGCGATGCGCGGGGTGATTTCGGCGCGGAAACGCGAGCCGTTGAACACGCCGTAATGCCCGACGCCAGGCTGCAGCCAATGCGCTTGGCGATCGGCCGGAATATTGACGCACAGGCGATGCGCCGCCGCGGTCTGGCCGACGCCGGAAATGTCGTCATGTTCGCCTTCGACCGTGAACAACGCCACCTGCCGGATGCGGCCCGGATCGACCAGCCTGCCGCGGTGAGTCATCTGCCCTTTCGGCAGCGCGTGCTGCACGAACACCGTTTCGACCGTCTGCAGATAAAACTCGGCGGCGAGATCCATGACGGCGAGATACTCGTCGTAAAACTCCTTGTGCTTGGCCGCCGAGTCGCCGTCGCCGCGCACCAGATGCAAGAACAGTTGCTTGTGCGCTTCGATGTGCCGGTCGAGGTTCATGCTCACGAAGCCGTGGAGCTGCAAAAAACCCGGATAGACGTCGCGCATGAAGCCCGGGTAAGGAAACGGCACCTTGGTGATGACGTGACGGCGAAACCAGTCGGTGCCGCGCTGCTCTGCCAATTGGTTCACCGCCGTGGGATTGACGCGCGGATCGATCGGGCCGCCCATCAGCACCATCGATATCGGCACGTAGGGATCGTCGTCCGCCTCCATCAGCGCAACCGCGGCCAGCACCGGCACCGACGGTTGACACACCGCGATGACGTGGGTGTCGCCGCCGAGCGCGTGCAGCATGGCGATGACGTAGTCGATGTAGTCGTCGAGATCGAAGCCGCCTTCGGTGAGCGGCACCATCCGCGCGTCCACCCAATCGGTGACGTAGACGTCATGGTTCGGCAGGAACGCCTCGACCGTGCCGCGCAACAGCGTCGGGTAGTGTCCCGACATCGGCGCGACGATCAAGAGCCGCGGCTGCGGCCGCTGCGGCTTATGGGCGAACTCGCGTTCGAAATGGACGAGGCGGCAGAATGGCCGCTGCCATACGACCGTCGGCGTTACCGACACGCGCTCGCCGCCAACCAGCGCCGAGGAGATGCGCCATTCCGGCCGGCCATAGCGGCGCGTCGAGCGTTCGAATACTTCGCAGGCCGCGGCGATCGTCCTGCCGTAGGTGGTGAATGAGAGCGGATTGACCGGATTTTTGAAGAAAAGCCGGGTGGCGTCAGCCCAGGCCCGGGACGGGTTCAGCGCCGCATAACTCATCTCGTAGAACCAATACAGCGGCGCCGAGAGCAAGATGCCGCCGCTGTCCGGCGCGGCTGGTGCGCCGCCGAACTCGCCAATCGCCATAGCTGACCCCTGCCCCTCGTGCTGCGGTGCAGCACCGTCATTCACATTTGTCATATTGCGAGCATAAAAGCAATTTTTTCATCACTGGTTTACGTATGCCGGAACGCCGTTCCCCGCTATTCGCAGCGCACATAGCGCCCATACGGAGGCCGGTGAAACCCGGCCGCCTATTCGCCGGTCTGCATCAGGGAGCCGTGCCGGCGGGCGCTTCGTACCAGCGCCAGGAATGCCAGCACGCCCGCGGCGAACAGCACCACGTTCAGCCCCAGCGCATCGAGCATCAGGTCGGGGCGGAAAACCTTGTTGATCAAAAGCGCCCGCATGCCCTCGAAAACGTAAGTCGGCGGCAGCATCCAGGCGAGCGGCTGCAACCAGGCGGGCAGCGTCGTCACCGGGTAGTACACGCAGGTCAGCGGCATGAAGAAGAACATGATCGACCAGGCGAAGTTCTCCGCGCCCATGCCGTTGCGCAGAATAAGGCCGGAGACGAAAATCCCGATCGCCCAACTGGTCAGCATCAGGTTGACGAAGAACGCGACCAGCGCCAGGCCGAGCCCATAGAGGTTGAAACCGAAGAACGCGATCGCCAAGAGCGTCACCGGCCCGAGCCCGATCGACAACCGCACCACGCTCATCACCATCAGCGCGGCGATGAACTCGAACGGCCGCAACGGGCTCATCATCAAGTTGCCGATGTTGCGCGACCACATCTCCTCGAGAAATGAGATCGAGAAGCCGAGCTGACCGCGAAACAGAATGTCCCACAGCAGCACCGCGCCGATGAAGGTGCCGCCGGCGCGCGCAAAGAAGCCGGCATTGCTGGCGATGTAGTATTGCAAAAAACCCCAGGTCAGCATCTGCACCGTCGGCCAATAGACGAGATCGAGCAGCCGCGGCCAGGACGAGCGCAAGAGATACCAATAGCGCAGCATCATCGCGGCGACGCGGCGCGGCGAAAACGCCAGGTCGGTTGCCGGGGCGGTATATCTCTGACCTTCAGGTATCATGCGTAGCTGCAATGACTTAGGGGCTGCGACCTTATAGCCGACGACGGTCCCGCTGGCTAACTTCTCTGGCCTCGATATGGTGCAACCGGGGGTTCCGCGTTGCGCTCGGCCCCGGGAAATGACGGCTTTTACTCGGCAGCGACGGGCGCGGCGGCGCCGCTCCGCGACTTTCGAAACACGACAAGCAGCGGCAGTACGGCCAGAGTGGCGATCATCAGGAGCTTGTAGTCGTCGGCGTAAGCGATGATCTGCGCCTGCTGGGTGATCACGGCATCGAGCGCGGCGCGGCCGGCGGCGGTGAACGGGCTCCAGAAATGCGCGATGGCGGGATTATCCAGCGCGCGGTTGACCGCGGTGACGTGTTGCGTGATGTCGGCGTGATTGATTTGCGTGTTGCGGATCAAGAGCGCATTGACGACCGAGATGCCGATGCTCGAGCCGATGTTGCGGAACAGGCTGTAGAGCCCGGCGCCTTCGGTGCGCTCGGCCAGCGGCAGGGTCGACAAGGTGGCGGCGCTCAGCGGCACGAACAAAAAGCCGAGCCCAAAACCCTGCACCATGGTGACCACGATGATCGACGGCGCCGACACGTCGGGAGTCCAGCCGGTCATGGCGTAGAACGACCAGGCCGTCAGGGAAAGCCCGACGGCGAGCAGGATGCGCATGTCGGTGCGGCCGACCAGGCGTCCGACCACCAGCATCGACACCATGGTGCCGACGCCGCGCGGTCCCATGATGAGGCCCGAGGAGACCACCGGATAATCCATCAGGCCCTGCAGATAAGGCGGCTGCAGCGCCATCGAGGCGTAGTAGGTCAGGCCGATGATGACGATGAACAGCATGCCGGCGGAAAAATTGCGGTCGCGGAACAGCGACGGCCGCACGAACGGCTTCTCGGCCGTGAACGTGTGCGCGATGAACAGATAGAAGGCGGAAGCGGCGACGATCGCCTCGATGATGATTTCGCCCGAACTGAACCAGTCCTTCTGTTGGCCGCGGTCGAGCATGATCTGCAGGGCGCCGAGCGTGACGCTCAGCGTGCCGAAGCCGAACCAGTCGAGTTTGTCGACCGGATTGCGCGGCGATTCCGGCAGGAAGAACAAAATACCGAGAAAGTCGAGAACGCCGATCGGCAGATTGATGTAAAAGACGTAACGCCAGCTGTAATTCTCGGTCAGCCAGCCGCCGAGCACCGGACCCAGCACCGGGCCGATCATGACGCCGACGCCGAACAGCGCCATGGCAAAGCCCTGGCGCTCGCGCGGATAGGCGCCGAACAGCACCGATTGCGACAGCGGCACCAAGGCGGCGCCGAACGCGCCCTGCATGACGCGGAACAGCACGATCTGGTCGAGCGACTGCGCCATGCCGCACAGCATCGAGGCCAACGTGAAGCCGCCGATGGAAACCAGGAACAGGCGCTTGATGCCGAATTTTCCGGCCAAAAAGCCGGTCGGCGGCGTCATGATCGCGGCGGCGACGATGTAGGACGTCAGCACCCAGGCGATCTGCTCCTGGCTCGCCGACATCGTGCCCTGCATGTAAGGCAGCGCCACGTTGGCGATCGTGGTATCGAGCGCCTGCATCAAGGTGGCGAGGATCACGCACAGCGTGATGGCGGTGCGATGGCCGCCGATTTCCGCTGATTGTTCACGAGCCATGGCGCTTCGCCAGAATGCCGCTCAAAAATGCGGCAGGCCGCGCGCATGGCCGGTATCGACGGCGACCTCCGCGCTCATTCCGGCGCGCAGCGGCGGCAGTTTCTGGTCGCTGGTATCGACGCGCACGCGCATCGGCACGCGCTGCACGACCTTGACCCAGTTGCCGCTAGTGTTCTGCGCCGGCAACAACGCAAATTCCTGCGCCGCGGCCGGACTGATGCTTTCGACCGTGCCCTGCCAGACCTGGTTCGGGTAGGTATCGACCGTCACCGTGACCGGCTGGCCGGGCCTCACGTAAGTGAGCTCGGTTTCTTTGGGATTGGCATCGACCCAGACGTGGTCGGTATTCACCAGATAAAAGGCCGTCATCGAAGCGGCGAGATATTTGCCCGGCGCGATGGCCGGCACGTCGGTGGCGATGCCGGCGAACGGTGCGCGGACGACGGTGTCGTCGAGCTGGCGCTGCGCTTCATCGACCTTTGCTTTGGCCTGCAGATATCGCGGGTGCGCCGTGACCGCGATGTCGGCGTTGCCCCCGAGTTTGGCGAGCTGCACTTGCGCTTGCTGGCGCAATGAATCGAGCTTGCTCTGATCGGTCTCAAGCGTGGACTTGACCTGGTCGTAAACGGCCTGCGAAACCGTGCCGCTGCGCAACAGCGTAGCGTCGCGATTGAAGTTTGTCTGATCGAGATCGACCTGCGCCTGCTCTGCGGCAACGTCGCTCAGCATACGCTTATAATCTTGCTTCATCGCCTCGATGCTCAGCGCCGTCTGCGCCAGATTGGCCTTGGCATCGTCGAGCGCGATCTGAAATGGACGGGGATCGAGGCGGTAGAGAAGCTGCCCGGCGGCGACGTGCTCGTTTTCATGGACATCGACGTCCTGGACGATGCCGGCTACGTCGGTGGAGATGCCGACCTTCTCGGCTTCGACGTAGGCATCGTCGGTCGACATGACCTGGCCGCCGGTGACGTACCAATAAAAACCCACGGCAAGAACGAGCGGCAGCAGCAGGAACAGACCCCAACGGGTCCAGCGGCGGCTTGGGCCGCGCGCCGTTTCGGCTGCCGCCGATTTGTCCGGGCGTAATTGGACAGGAGCCGGTTCGATCGGCCGCGTTACCGGCGCTTCGGGCGCTTCGTCGCGTCCCGGCGCGGATTTGCGGAGTGCTTCAGCCATAGCGCCGCTCTCCCGCCGCATCGGCGCCGGTTCGGTGCGCAATCGCCTGCCGCAAATTTTCTTTGACGACGGCAAACTGCGCGACCATGTGCTCGACGCTGTCGCGCTCGACGCCGGCCAGCGCCGTCGCCATCAGCTCCTCGCCCAGATCGCCGAGCTTTTCGAGCAGCGGCCGGGCCGCGGGCGTCAGGAACAGCCGCTTGGCGCGGCGGTCGACCGGATCCGGGCGCCGCTCGATCAGGCCGCACTCGCAGAGCCTGTCCAAAAGCCGGGTCAGCGAGATCGGCTGCAGGTCCAGGATCTCGGCCAGCTCCGACTGCTTCAGTCCCTCGGACCGGTCGAGCCGGACCAGAACGACCCACTGGGCCCGTGTAATGCCAAACTGGCCAGCCTCGTGGTCCGCATAGGTCCGCAACATACGAGCTACATCGTTGAGCATAAAAGCGAATTCTCTATTCAGCGAGCGCGGAAGCATGACGCTTCTCCGCATTATGGGACCTTATTACGTGGCCGCATAATATAAGCCAGCTTATGATAAGTGCAAGGCAAAATTAGCGGCACAGCAATGCGCCGAGCCGGCGAGGGAGAGTGCCGTTACGTCAGCCCAAGGTCGGCGAGAACGGCGATGTGGTGGTCGGCGGATGTTTGACTGAAACAGCACAGCACGACGCGCTCGATGCCGCGGGGTGTCGCAGAGAGTTCGGCGATGACGGTGCCGACCGCAATCCGCGCCGCGCGGCCAGGCGGAAAACCATAAATGCCGGTCGAGATGGCGGGAAACGCGACCGATTGCAGCCGATTGTCGGCCGCAAGGTCGAGCGCCGTACGATAGCAAGAAGCCAGTCGCTCCTCTTCGCGATGGCCGCCGCCGCTCCACACCGGGCCGACGGCGTGAATCACGTGCTTGGCCGGCAGCCGATAGCCGCGCGTCATTTTCGCCGAGCCGGTGGCACAGCCGCCGAGCGTTTCACATTCGGCCCGCAGTTCGGGGCCGGCAGCGCGATGGATCGCACCATCCACGCCGCCGCCGCCCAACAAGGTCCGATTCGCGGCATTAACGATGGCATCGACCCGCAAGGTCGTGATGTCGGCGACGCAGACTTCGAGACGGACACAGCCGACTGCAGCGGCGGCAAGCGGCGTCGGGTTGGTCATTGCCGCAATGTATCACGCCCATTCGGCCTGCGCCTCGGCACGAAGATCGACGGTGCTCTTCTTGCCGATGTCGTCGAAATGCTGATCCAGGAACCGGCGCGCGGCGCGCCGGCCGCTGACGCGCAGCATCTCGAAGAAATCGTAGTCGGTCGACAGCTTGCTGTGGGCGTCGAAATGCGTGCCGAAGCGGTCGAGCACGATGCGATGCACGTTGATGCGGCGGTACTCGCCCGGCCCGATGCCATGCGGCAGCCGGCCCTGGTCGATCAGGCGGGCGACAAAATCGATGGCGCGGTATTCGCCGATCAGCGAGGAGTTGAAGGTGATCTCGTTGATGCGGTTCATGATCTCGCTCGACGACGTCGGCGTTTCGCGGCGCACCAGCGGATTGATCTGCACCACCAGCACGTCCTCGGTGCTGGTGGTGCGGAAAAACGGAAAGATCACGGGATTGCCGAGGTAGCCGCCGTCCCAGTAGGGCACGCCGTCGATTTCCACGGCGCGAAACAAGAGCGGCAGGCAGGCCGATGCCATCACCGCGGCAGCCGTGATTTTTTCGCGCGGAAAGATGCGCACCCGGCCGGTCTGCACGTTGGTGGCAGAAACGAAAATCTGCAGGTCCGAGGCGGCGCGCAACGCTTCGAAATCGACGAAGCGCTCGATCAAATCCTTCAGCGGATTGATGTTGAGCGGATTGACATCGTAGGGCGAAAAATAATGCGACAGCGCATCGAACCAGGCCTGGACCGGCGTGCCTTCGAGCGGCGTGAACGACAACAGCCGTTCCATGACGGTGCGCTGCAGGCTGGGAAGCTGCCCGGTGCTGCTGACGGCGCGCCAGAAATCGGCGAGCCGCTTTTGCGCTTCGGCGCGCCCGCCGCGCGCCAGCCCGTCCGCCAGCATGACGGCATTGATGGCGCCGGCCGAGGTGCCGGAAATGCCCTCGACGGCAAGCCGCTCGTCCTCCAGCAGATGATCCAACACCCCCCAGGTGAACGCGCCATGCGCGCCGCCGCCCTGCAGCGCCAGATTGATGCGCTTGGTCATTGATGGAGACCTTTGCTCCGGCGCGCGGCCGGGCAACAACGCCGCGATAAAATCCTTCATGCCGCGGCTGCGGGGCGCATCCATGCTCACTCCGCGGTCCAGCCGCCGTCGATCGACAGGTTGGCGCCGGTGATCGACTTCGCCGCGTCGGAGCAAAGATAGACCGCAAGGGCGGCGACCTCGTCGACGGTGATAAATTCCTTGGTGGGCTGCGCCGCCAAAAGCACGTCGCGCTTGACCTGTTCGGCGGTGAGACCGCGCGCCTTCATGGTGTCGGGAATCTGCTTTTCCACGAGCGGCGTCCACACATAACCGGGACTGATGCAGTTGCAGGTGATGCCAAAGGTCGCGACCTCGAGGGCGACGGTCTTGGCGAGGCCGGCAAGCCCGTGCTTGGCCGAGACGTAAGCGACCTTGAACGGTGAAGCGACCAGCGAATGCGCCGACGCCGTGTTGATGATGCGGCCCCATTTACGCGATTTCATTCCGGGCACGGCGGCGCGGACGGCGTGGAACGCGGCCGACAGACCGATGGCGATGATCCGGTCCCATTTTTCGATGGGAAACTCTTCGATCGGGGCAACATGCTGAATGCCCGCGTTGTTGACGAGGATGTCGAGCGAGCCGAACGCCTGCTCGGCACTGCGAACCATCGCGGCAATCTCGGCGGGCTTCGACATGTCCGCGGGCGAATAGATGGCTTTGACGCCGAATTGCTTTTCGATGCCTGCGCGCTCCTTTTCGATCGCCGCCTTGTCGCCGAAACCGTTGATGGTGACGTTGGCGCCCTCGGCGGCGAGCGCCCGGGCGATGGCGAGCCCGATGCCCGAGGTCGAGCCGGTGACGAGCGCAGACTTTCCTTTCAGCATGACAACTCCCAATTCGCGGTGTGGCGTGGCACAGTAGGACACTGGCAGCGCCCCGGGAGGGGCGAGCGGCGGGACTGTGGGGCGCTTATTATTGCAGTGCAACATAAAACGGCGCAGCACCGTCACGTTTTCGCGAGGGGGCGGCCGCGCTACCATCGGCGCCCGCCGAGGCTCCGGCGAAACCATGGGCTGACCACAATGCCGCGCGCCATCTTCCCAGCGCCCGACCACGACCATGAAAGGTGCGCCAGCGCCGCGATCGCCCATGCGGAAGCCCGCTGCGCGGCGCGCGCACGACGGCTGACCCCGATCCGCCGCCAGGTGCTCGAGACGCTGCTCGCCAGCCACAATCCGCTCGGCGCCTACGAGATCATCGAGCGGATGGCGGACGAAAAGGGTCGGCGGGCGCCGATTACGGTCTATCGCGCGCTCGATTTTTTACGCGACAACGGGCTCGTGCACCGCATCGAGAGCCGCAACGCATTCGTGGCGTGCGTGCACAACCACAGCGGCGACGATCTCGTGGTGTTTCTCATTTGCGAGCGCTGCGGCGCGGTCGGCGAGGGACCGGCGGGCGCGGTTGCGCAAGCGCTCAAGGCGTCGTCACGCGCGGCCGGATTTTCGCCCAAAAGCCCGCTGATCGAGATCGTCGGCATCTGCTCGCATTGCCGGCAGCGCTGATCGCTTCAAGCCGATCGCATCACAGTCCACGTGTCGAAAAACGCGCCCTCCTCCCGACCGCTCGATGCTCTGGCCATCGCGGTGACGGTCGGCCTCTGCATCAGTTGGGGTTTTAACAACGTCGCCATCAAGCTCGCGATCCACGACATTCCGCCGCTGATCCAATCGGCCGCGCGCTCGGCGATCGCCGCGCTGTTGGTCACGGCCTGGACGCAAGCCCGCGGCATCGCATTGTTCAAGCGCGACGGCACGCTCGCCGCCGGAATCTTGGCCGGCGTGCTCTTTGCGCTGGAGTTCCTGCTGATCTATCGCGGCCTGGTCTGGACGACGGTGACGCGCGGCACGCTGTTTCTCTATCTGGCGCCGTTCTTCGTCGTCATCGGATCGCGCTGGCTCATTCCGGGCGATCGTTTTCGTCCCTCGCAATGGCT